>NZ_CP023009.1:2471119-2780009 GCF_003515985.1 Lonsdalea britannica
TGGAACAAACCGTTGACCGGCGCCTCCAGCGCCGCGCCGTTCGGCGGCGTCGGCGCGTCGGGCAACCACCGCGCCAGCGCGTTTTACGCCGCAGACTACTGCGCGTGGCCGATGGCCTCGCTGGAAAGCGAAACGCTGTCTCTGCCCACGGCACTGTCGCCGGGCGTCTCGTTTGATGAGTCTGATGCCTAATCGGCCGATCCGCTCCCGGCTCATCATGAGCAGGGGCGGGACCGCACCGCCACTTTCTGTTTTCCGGAGTCAACATGCGTGGATATGAAATCAATTTCGACGGGTTGGTGGGGCTGACGCACCACTATGCGGGGCTGTCATTCGGCAACGAGGCCTCGACGCAGCATCAAAATAGCCTCTCTAACCCGAAGCTGGCGGCCAAGCAGGGGCTGCTGAAAATGAAAACGCTGGCGGATCTCGGCTATCCGCAGGCGGTCTTGCCGCCGCAGGAACGGCCGCATATCCCGACGTTGCGCCGCCTCGGCTTCAGCGGCAGCGATGAAAGCGTGCTGGCGCAGGCCATGCGTGAGGCGCCGCGCCTGCTGTCTTCGCTCAGCTCCGCCTCCTCCATGTGGACGGCGAACGCCGCCACGGTATCGCCCTCGGCGGACAGCGCGGACGGCCGCGTCCACTTCACCGCCGCCAACCTGAACAACAAATTCCACCGGGCGATTGAAGCGCCGACGACATCCGCCCTCCTGCGCGCCATTTTTCGCGACGAGGCGCACTTCGTGCATCACGACGCGTTGCCACAGGTGGCTTTGCTGGGCGACGAGGGCGCGGCCAACCATAACCGCTTGGGCGGCGACTATGCCAGCCACGGCGTGCAGGTGTTCGTCTATGGGCAGCACCATTACGGGACTGAGCCGGGACCGCAGCGCTATCCGGCGCGCCAGACGCGCGAAGCCAGCGAGGCCGTCGCGCGGTTGCATCAGCTTGACCCGCAGTCCACGGCGTTCGTACAGCAGAACCCGGCGGTGATCGACAAAGGCGTGTTCCATAACGACGTGATCGCCGTCAGCAATCAGCAGGTGTTGTTTCATCATCAGCAAGCGTTTCTGCATCAGGCGCAGGCGCTGGACGAGATCCGCCGCAAGATGGCGCACATTGAGCAGGAGCTGATTTCGATCGAAGTGCCGGAAAAGCGGGTGTCGGTGGAAGACGCGGTGGCGACCTACCTGTTCAACAGCCAAATCCTGACCCGTGAAAATGGCCGTATGACGATAGTGGTGCCGGAAGAGTCGCGTAGCCACCGCGGCGTATGGAGCTATCTGAGCGAAATGGCGGCGTCCGGCGGCCCAATCGACGACATCAAGGTGTTTGATCTGCGCGAAAGCATGCGTAACGGCGGCGGGCCGGCGTGTCTGCGGCTGCGCGTGGCGCTGACCGAGGAAGAGCGCCGTGCGGTTAATCCGCAGGTGATGATGACCGATGCGCTGTTCGACACGCTGAATCAGTGGGTTGACCGTTACTATCGCGATCGGCTGAGCGCGGGCGATCTGGCCGACCCGCAGCTGCTGCGGGAAGGGCGTGAGGCGCTGGACGCGTTGACGTCAATCCTCGGTCTGGGCGCCGTCTATGAATTCCAACGGTAAGGGGTGCTGCGGATGAACGATTTTTTAGCGCTGACGCTGCGCGGCGAATCACCGCCGACAACCGCAGGCGAGACCGCAGCACTGCACTGGCGCTGGCTGGACGAAGGCGTGCTGGAACTGACGCCGCGCGCGGGTTATCGCCGTGCGGTGGTGCTCTCGGCGGGCGTGCATGGCAACGAAACGGCACCGATTGAGCTGCTCGACGCGCTGGTGGGCGATCTGCTGGCGGGGAGACTGACGCTGGGCGTGCGGCTGCTGGCAATCTTGGGGAATCCCGCCGCGATGCGGGTGGGGAAACGTTATCTGCACAGCGACATGAACCGCATGTTCGGCGGGCGTCATGCGCAGTTCGCGCCGGGGGAAGACACGGACCGCGCACGCCGTCTGGAACCGTTGCTCACTGCCTTCTTCGACGCCGATGCGGCGGAGCGGGGGATCGAGCGCCATCACTACGACCTGCATACGGCTATTCGTGAGTCGCTGTTGCCGCGTTTTGGGCTGCTGCCTTATCAGCCACGACCTTACAGTCCGGCGCTGCTGGCGGCCCTGGCGGGCGCGGAGCTGGACGCGCTGGTGGTGCACAGCGAACCGGGGGGCACCTTCAGCCACTTCAGCAGCGAACGGTGTCAGGCGGAGAGCTGCACACTGGAGCTGGGGAAAGCCCGGCCGTTTGGCCATAACGATCTCGGGCAGTTTTCCGCGATTGACCGCGCGCTGCGCGCGCTGGTGAGCGCACAGGCCGTTCCGGCACGCGCCAGTGCGCCGCTGCGAGTGTTTAGCGTGAATCGCTCGCTGATCAAACGCAGCGACGACTTTCAGCTGTTTCTGGCGGACGATACGCCGAACTTTACCCGCGTTGATCACGGCACGCGGCTGTGTAAGCAGGCGGGTGAAAGCGACCGGGTCAAACATCGCCACGAGTGGATTTTGTTTCCCAATCCAAACGTCGCGTTGGGCCTGCGGGCGGGACTTGTCCTGACCGAACGCGAGTGGGACAGCCTGAGCGAGCCGTCCTGACCGCGGTACGTCCTTACGCTGTACTGCGCGAGGCTTGAGCCAACGTTGGGGAGATCTTGATGGTCGATAGATCCCGTTGCTCAAGCGCCTTTTACGCGGCAACAGCTACACATCCAATAACAGAGAGGACGACGAATGTTGCAGGGATACAATAAATTGATCTTCGAAGGCACGCTGGTGACGATAGACCTGGCGCTAAGCTCGGTGCTGCTGGCCGTGATCATCGGCCTCCTCGGCGCGAGCGGTAAACTCTCGCGCATCCGCCCGCTCGTCGCGGCGCTGAATGCCTACACCACGTTAATTCGCGGGGTGCCGGATTTGGTGCTGATGCTGCTAATTTTCTACGGGCTGCAAATCACGCTCAATCATGTGACAGAGTTTCTGGGTATGAGCCAGATTGATATCGACCCGCTTTCGGCGGGCGTGATCACACTGGCGTTCATCTACGGCGCGTATTTCACCGAGACGTTTCGCGGCGCGTTTATGGCCGTTCCGCGCGGACAGATAGAGGCGGCGCAGGCGTATGGCTTCAACGGAATGCAGGTCTTCCGCCGGGTGCTGTTCCCCGCGATGATGCGTTTTGCGCTGCCCAGCATCGGTAACAACTGGATGATCATTCTGAAAGCGACGGCGCTGGTGTCCATTCTGGGGCTGCACGATGTGGTCAAAGCGACCCAGCTGGCGGGTAAAGGCACCTGGCAGCCGTTCTTCTATACCCTGATGGCCGGGGCCATCTATCTGCTGCTGACCACCGTCTCTAATGGCGTCTTGCTGTGGCTGGAGCGACGTTACTCTATGGGCGTGAAGAGGGCCGAACTATGATCGAGATCCTGCAACAATATTGGCAGCCGCTGCTGTGGAGCGACGGCTATCGGATCACCGGTCTGGCGATCACGCTGTGGCTGCTGATTGTCTCCGTGCTGTTGGGCGGCTTGCTGGCATTGCCGCTGGCGATGGCCCGCGTTTCCTCGTCGCGCTGGCTGAGTTTTCCCGCGTGGCTTTACAGCTATATCTTTCGCGGTACGCCGCTTTATGTGCAGCTGCTGGTGATCTACACCGGCATGTACAGCCTGGAAGTCGTGCGCGGCACCGAGGTGCTCAACGCCTTTTTCCGCAGCGGGATGAACTGTACGATTTTGGCGCTGGTTCTCAATACCTGCGCGTACAGTTCGGAAATTTTCGCCGGTGGCATCCGCGCGGTGCCGCATGGCGAGGTGGAAGCGGCGAAGGCCTATGGTTTCTCGCGCGCCAAGATGTATCGCTGCATCATTTTGCCGTCCGCGTTGCGTATCGCCTTGCCTGCCTACGGCAACGAAGTGATTATGATGCTGCACTCCACCGCGCTGGCGTTTACCGCCACGGTGCCGGATCTGCTGAAAGTAGCGCGTGATATCAACGCCGCCACCTATCAGCCTTTCTATGCGTTCGGCCTTGCCGCCGTGCTTTACCTTGTCGTTTCCTACGGTCTGATTCGCCTGTTCCGCAAAGCGGAAAAACGCTGGCTGATCCATCTGAAACCTTAATCATCCGCGCTGGATAGCAGGAGAATGTGCTATGTCTGAGAAGAAAAAATTAGTCGTGACCGAGCTGCACAAACACTACGGCGAACACGAGGTGCTGAAAGGCGTTTCGCTGTCCGCCAGCGCCGGCGACGTGATTTCCATCATCGGCTCCTCCGGTTCCGGTAAAAGTACGCTGCTGCGCTGTATCAACTTTCTCGAGAAGCCGACGGAGGGCACGCTGTGGGTCAATGAGAAAGAGATCCGACTGGTGCGGGACAAAGACGGCCAGCTGAAAGTGTTCGATAAGAAACAGCTACAGCTGCTGCGTACGCGGCTGACGATGGTGTTTCAGCACTTCAACCTGTGGAGCCACATGACGGTACTGGAAAACGTGATGGAGGCGCCGATTCAGGTGCTGGGCATCCGTCGCGCCGAGGCACGCGAGCGCGCGATTCGCTATCTGGACAAAGTCGGCATCGACGAACGGGCGCGCGGAAAATATCCCTCAAGTCTGTCCGGCGGACAGCAGCAGCGCGTCTCCATTGCGCGCGCGCTGGCGATGGAGCCGGAGGTGCTGTTGTTTGATGAGCCGACGTCGGCGCTGGACCCGGAGCTGGTGGGGGAAGTGCTGAAAATCATGCAGCAGCTAGCGGAAGAGGGCAAAACCATGATTGTGGTGACGCATGAAATGGAGTTCGCCCGTCATGTCTCCACGCAGGTGGTGTTCCTGCATCAGGGCGTGATTGAAGAGCAGGGCGCGCCGGAGGCGGTGTTCAACAACCCCCAAAGTCGGCGATTGCAGCAGTTCTTGTCCGGCGCGTTGAAGTAAGCGCAATAAAAAAACCGCCCGACAGTCGGGCGGTTTAAGCATGGGTCATCGCGCGCGGCGTTGACCGGAGTGAGACTCCGCGCCGCGGCAGGCATTCATTAACGCGGGATGCGGCGATCCCACTGGCGGTTAAAGACCTCTTGACCGTTGTGCTGGATACGCATATCCGCCGTCACGATAAAGTGGGTGAGATCGCCGCGCAGCTCCAGCGTGATCTCCGCCTCGGTCCACCAGCCTTCACGTCCCATTTTCATCGACTGCGTCAACAGATAGCGGGCCGACAGCGGGTCCTGACTGTTGATGGTCAACTGACGGCGCAGGCTGTGGTCGACGGTAGTGTCGATGTCGTCGAAGCGGTAAACCCCCTCGCCGAACACGCCGCCGACGCCTTCGGTGACGTAGGTCCATGTATCGGTGACGATGTCATAGGACGCGTGACGGTCGACTCGTCCCGGCGACAGCACGGTCAGCGGCGTATCCGGCGCGGTTTTGGGATGCGGGTTGGGACCAGCGATAGGCTGTACCGACTCGCAGACCGGCAGGCGCAGCTGCGCGCTTGCCAGATCGACGCTGAGCGTCGCCGCTTCGGCCATCGGCCAGACCATCGGCCAGTAGGTCGTCGCCAGCGAGACGCGCAGACGATGCCCGGCGGGGAAGCGCCAGGCGATGCCGTCCAGCTGAACGTTGACCTGCACGGTTTCTCCCGGCGTCAGCGGGGTATGACGATCCTGCCCCTGCAAATGGCTCAGATTCACCCAGCCGTGCGAAACGCGAGTCACCGCGCCGTCTTCCGCGACGTCGGACAGGCGCACATACAGCATCGCGGCGGGCTTATCACTTTTCAGCGCGACGCTAAACTGCGGCAGGCCGTAGATCGTCAGCATGTCCTGCAACGGCTCGCTTTCATAACACGTCGCCAGACCGTCGTCGATGCGCTGATCGCTCGGGCTTTCGCCCAATACGCCCGCGCCCATCCATTCTCCGCCCATGACACCGTGGCTCTGCGGCGAACAGACGTTCTGCCAGCCAGCGTGCTCATCCGGCTGGTCGTTCAACTGGCCGCGCTGTAGCCAGAAGGTGCGCGGGGTGGTAGCCGCCGCGGTGTCGCCCTCGATGCCGATCCATTCGCCCGGCGCTGTCGGCCGCTGCGAGCTGGGGCGCTGGCTCTCGTTCATCCACGCCTGCACGCGCGGTCCGTCTAGTACGTCGTTGTCTTCGCCTTTCAGCCAGTGATCCCACCAGCGCACGGCTTCTTGCAGGAAGCCGATGGCCGGTTCTGGCGTTCCGTCCTGCGGGTAAATGTGCGCCCACGGGCCGATGATGGCCTTGCGCGGGACTTCAAGATTGTCCATCAGGCGGAAGACGGCGTTGGTGTAGGAGTCGGCCCAGCCGCCGATCGCCATCACCGGGCACTGAATGTCAGACCATTCTTCACCGACGGAACCATGACGCCAGTACGCGTCGCGCAGCGGATGTTCCATCCACTGGGCGGGGAAGAACGGCATGTTGTCCAGCCGGTGCATCCAGTCCTGATACCAGCTTTCGCCGATCAGCGCCGGGTCCTGCGGACGGCTCTGGTACGCCATCATGATGCCGCCCCACCACAGGTTGTCGTTCAGCAGACAGCCGCCTTTGTAGTGGATGTCGTCGTTATAGCGATCATCGGTCGAGCAGACGGTGATGATCGCCTTCAGCGCTGGCGGACGGCGCGCGGCGAGTTGCAGGCAGTTGAAGCCGCCCCAGGATTTGCCCATCATGCCGACCGCGCCGCTGCACCACGCCTGACGGCTGATCCAGTCGATCACTTCCAGCGCATCTTCCTGTTCCTGCAACAGGTATTCATCGGCCATCAGCCCGTCGGATTCGCCGCTGCCGCGCATGTCCACGCGCAGGACGGCGTAGCCGTGGCCCGCAAACCAGCCGTGCATCGGTTCATCGCGCGTACGGGTTCCGTCGCGTTTGCGGTAGGGAATGTATTCCAGAATGGCCGGAACCGGCGTTTGATGCGCCTGCTCAGGCAGCCACATCCGTGCGGCCAGACGGGTGCCGTCGGCCAGCGTGATCCAGAAATGTTCGGTAACGACGACGTTGTGCGGGAAGTGGGTTACGGTTTCTTTCATCATATTCCTGTCGAAATTTCATTGCCGCGCGTCTCCAGAACTTCGTCGAGCCAGGAGCTGCGCATTTCAGGGACGGAGGTCAGCAGTTTTTCGGTGTAAGGGTGCATCGGGGCGCTGAAGACTTTGCTCGTCGGGCCTTGCGCGACGATATTGCCCTGATACATGACCGCGACCTGCTGAGCGACGCGTTTGACCGTGCCGAGATCGTGCGTGATGAACAGATAGGAGAGCCCCAGCTGCTCTTGCAGCCGTTTGAGCAGATTCAGCACGCCCTCGGCGACCAGCGGATCAAGCGCGGACGTCGCTTCGTCGCAGATAATCAGATCCGGATTGGCGGCCAGCGCTCGCGCGATGCAGACACGCTGCTTCTGCCCGCCGGAGAGTTCGCCGGGATAGCGGTCGGCCAGCGAGGTCGGCAATTCGGTCAGCTGGAGCAGCTCTTCGACGCGGGCGCGCACCTGCTGGCGGTTGTGGCCGAAATAGAAGGCGATAGGGCGGCCGATGGCTTCCAGAATGGTCTGTCGCGGATTCAGTGCGACGTCCGGCAACTGGTAGATCATCTGGATGCGGCGCAGCGTCTCTTTGTCGCGCTGCTGATAGCGGTGCGCCAGTTTGACGCCGTCAAAGATCGCATCGCCCTCGGTATCGTTCAGCAAACCGCACAGCGCCCGCGCCAGCGTGCTCTTACCGCTGCCGGATTCGCCGATGATCGCCAGCGTTTGCCCTTTGGGCAGCGACAGCGAAACATCGTGCACCACCCGTTTGCCGCTGTATCCGGTGCTAAGGCGATCCAGCGTCAACAGCGCGGAAGCGTCGGACTGTGTTTCTTCGCCCGGCGTCAGCGCGTGCGTGCGTTCGGAAACCAGCTGCTGCGTATAGGTTTCCTTCGGCGTCTGCAAAATGACGTCGGTGTCGCCGCATTCCACGGCGCGTCCCTGACGCAGCACCAGAATGCGGTCGGCGATCTGGGACACCACGGCCAGATCGTGCGTGATGTAC
The DNA here is from genome assembly GCF_003515985.1 of Lonsdalea britannica. Lineage (GTDB taxonomy): Bacteria > Pseudomonadota > Gammaproteobacteria > Enterobacterales > Enterobacteriaceae > Lonsdalea > Lonsdalea britannica. The sequence goes on from NZ_CP023009.1 coordinate 2,479,194, forward strand.
AGCGCGGCGGTGTTAAACTCCCGCACCAGTTTGCGCAGCATCACCAGCACTTCGATCTGCGTGGTGACATCCAGCGCGGTGGTGGGTTCGTCCATGATCAGCAGGTCGGGTTTGCAGGACATCGCCATCGCCGCCATCGCGCGTTGCAGCTGTCCGCCGGAGAGCTGATGCGGATAGCGTTTACCGATGTTTTCCGGATCGGGCAGATCCAGCGCGGTGAACAGCGTCGTGGCCCAGGCGTTCGCCTCGCTGCGGTTCATCAGACCGTGTCGCAACGGGCCTTCACATACCTGTTTGCCGATGGTCAGCGCCGGATTGAACGCGGCGGCGGCGCTCTGCGCCACGTAGGCGACGCGGCGGCCGCGGATCGCCTGCTTCTGCGCGTTGGAGAGCGGCACGATATCTTGATCGTCGATGCGGACTTCGCCCGCGCTGATGCGGCAACCCGGACGGGTATAGCCCATCGCGGCCAGCCCGATGGTGGACTTGCCCGCGCCGGATTCGCCGATCAGGCCAAGGACTTCGCCCCGTTGTAGGGTGAGCGAGATGTCCTGCACCAGCGCGCGTCCCTTGTCTTCGGTTTCGATACGCAGGTGACGGATGTTGAGTACAGGTTGATTCATGCTTCATCCCCCAGTGACAGGTTGTTGCGCAGCAGCAGCCAGTCCACGACCAAATTGACGCCGATGGTCAGCAGCGCGATGGCGGCCGCCGGATAGAGCGGCGCCAGCAGCCCGAAGTTGATGGCCTGCGCGTTGTCGCGCACCATGCTTCCCCAGTCGGCGTACGGCGGTTGGATACCAAGGCCAAGGAAGCTGAGGCCGGCGATGAACAGGAACGTGAAGCAGAAACGCATGCCGAATTCGGCCAGCAGCGGCGGAATGGCGTTCGGCAGGATTTCCCGCGTCAGGATCCAGCGCAGGCCTTCGCCGCGCAGCCGGGCCAGTTCCACATATTCCTGACACACGATGTCCTGCGCGACCAGACGCGCCAGCCGGAAGACGCGGGTGGCGTCGAGCAGCGCGATAGTGCCGACCAGCACGGGAATCGACGTGCCCAATACCGAGAGGACAATCAGCGCCAGAATCAGGACCGGAATCGACATCAGGGTATCGACGATACGCGTCAGTACGACGTCGACCCAGCGGCCGTAAATCGCCGCGGTGAAGCCGGTAATGATCCCGATGACGAAGGAGCTGAAGGTGATCACCAGCGCAATGGCGATGGTGGTGCGGGCGCCGAACAGAATGCGGGACAGCATATCGCGCCCCAAACTGTCGGTGCCGAGCAGCGCGTCAGCCGACGGCGCTATCCAGATGTCGCCGACCTGCGCGGTTTCGCTATGCGGAGCCAGCCAGGGCGCGAACAGCGCGCCAATCAGATTGACGGCGATAATCAGCAGCCCGATCCACGCCGAGAGCGGCACTCCGCTCATTTTTGTTATTTTCATGCCTGACTTACCTCGTATGTCGCAGTCGGGGGTTACACCAGATAGCCAGCAGATCGGCGACGGTGTTCAGCAGGATATAAGTGCCGCCGAACAGCAGTCCGCACGCCTGTACGACAGGCAGGTCGCGTTTACTGACCGCATCGACCATCAGCTGTCCAATGCCCGGATAGACAAAGACGACTTCGACCAGGATCACGCCGACGACCAGATACGCGAGGTTGAAGGCCACCACGTTGATGATGGGCGCCAGCGCGTTGGGCAAGGCATGACCCAGCACGATGCGCCAGCGCGGCACGCCTTTCAGCAGCGCGGTTTCGATATAACCGGCTGACATGACCGCGCCCACGGAGGCGCGCGTCATGCGCAGCATGTGCGCCAGCACCACCAGCACTAGCGTGAGCATCGGCAGCGTCGCGTTATACAGCCGCTGCGTCAGCGAGTCGTCCGGGCTGACCATCGCCAGACTGGGGAACCAGGCGAAGTGGATAGCGAAGAAAATCACCAGCAGGTAGCCGACGAAAAATTCCGGGACGGAAATGCTTAGGAGCGTCAGCGAGTTGGCGAGCCGGTCGAACAGCGAACCGCGCCAGATGGCGCAGGCAATGCCGAGCGCCACCGCCAGCGGAATGGCGATCAGCGCGGCATAGGCGGCCAGAAACAGCGTGTTCTCCAGGCGCGGTAGCAGCTCTTCACTGATAGGACGCCCGTTGGCCAGCGAGGTGCCGAGATCGCCGTGCAGCACACCGGTCAGCCAGTGCAGATAGCGGCCGACGGCAGGCTGATCCAGCCCCAGCTGGGTGCGCAGCGCAGCAATGGTTTCCGGGGTACCGTTTTGGCCGAGCAGCGCGCTGGCGATATCGCCGGGCAGCAGCTCGGTGCCGAGAAAGATCAGCATGGAAACCAGCCAGAGCGTCAACAGCCCCAGCAAGAGACGGTGAAGGATATGCTTTTTCATTACGACTCCAGCCAGACGCGCTCCGCCAGACGTCCCCCCATAAAGTTGAACAACGGATGGGGAGTGACGCCGCCCAGTTTTTTGCTGGTCGCATCGAGGTAGTCGCCGAAGAGCGGAATCATCGCGCCGCCGTCGTCGCGTGCGATGCTCTGCAGTTCGCCGTAGATGTCGGCGCGCGCCTTCTCGTCGAGCAGGGAACGGGCCTGCAACAGCAGCGCATCGAAGCGGTCATTTTTCCAATGGGCATCGTTCCACTTGGCGGTGGACTGCCAGGCGGTGGAGAACATCTGGTCGGCGGTCGGTCGACCTCCCCAGTAGCCCATGCTGAACGGGGCTTTCATCCACACGTTCTCCCAGTAGCTGTCGGCGGGCTGGCGTTTGATGGTCACCTGAAGGCCCGACTGGTTGGCCTGTCCCTGGAACAGCGCCGCCGCGTCCAGCGCACCGGCGAAAGCGGCGTCTGAGGAGGATAGCTCCAGCGGGAGCGTAGTCAGCCCGGCCTTTTTCAGGTGGAATTTGGCCTTGTCCGGATCCCACGCGCGCTGCGGCAGGTCGTGGTTGAAGAAGCGATCGGTTTTCGGAATCGGATGGTCATTGCCGAGGCTGCCGTAGCCGCGCAGCACAGTGGCCAGAATTTTTTCACGGTCGATGCCGTACTTGATCGCGAGGCGCACGTCGTTGTTGTTAAACGGCGCGGCGCGGCAGTCCATCAGGAACGTGAAGTGCTGACCGCCGGAAGATCGAATGATATTTAGCAGCGGGCTGCGCTTCAGGAAATCGACGGTTTTGAAATCGACGCGGTTGATGGCATGCACCTGCCCGGAAATCAGCGCATTGGTGCGGGCGGTCGGATCGTTGATGACCAGCACTTCCACGGCGTCGACGAACGCGCGGTTCGGCTTCCAGTAGTTCGGGTTGCGTTTGAAACGAGAGCGAACGCCTGGCTGATAGTAGTCGAACGTGAATCCGCCGGTGCCGATAGGGTGTGACCAGTCGGTAAAGCCGTTCGGCACCACCAGCAGGTGATAGTCCGCCAGCAGATACGGCAGATCCGCGTTGCCGCTGTCGAGCGTAATGGCAATCTCGTCAGGGGCGGTGCGGGAGAGTTTCGTGATGCTGGAGAGCTGGGAGCGAATCGCGCTGCGAGACTTTTCGCCGCGGTGCAGATTGATGGAGTAGATGATGTCATCCGCATCCAGCGTTTTGCCGTTGTGGAAGGTAACGCCCTGACGCACCTTGAAGCGCCACTCTTTGGCACCCGGTTCGACCTGCCAGCTTTCTAGCAGCTCCGGCGTGGCCTGATTATTTTCATCGATCTCGACCAGACCGTTCATCAGCATGTAGGCCTGATTGAGCGGCACCCAGTCGCTGAACAGTGTGGGATCGAGCGTATCGCTGGTGTTCCCGCCAGACATACCCAGTTTGAGCGTGCCGCCCCGCCTCGGTACGGCTTGCGCAGCAGAACTACTCAAAGGAAATGAAGAAAGTACACTACTCGCTCCAAGGAGTGCGGCAGTATTGAGAAACGACCGGCGGCTGAACTGAGCCTGCCCGAGCAATTTCTGTAAGTCCGAATGCTCTTTTTTCATTTATTTCTCCCCATGGTGTTGGTTTCATTTGCGTATTGAACACTCGTCGAGGAGTGAAATAGGTCAGTGACCCGTCATCTTACCGATATTTTATATGTTCTGTTTTCCCAATCCATTTATGCCAAAACGCGGCTCAGGATACTGCAAAAGGGGCCGTTTTTCTAATCTTCGACGCCCGGAAAGAAATGTGGGCGAGGAAAAACAGGATGTCACCTCGTGAATTATCGCTGTCACCGGCGCTATTTTCCTATAGCGGAAGGGACGGGGTTAATAGGTGTTTGGCATGATGAATTCTCAGGTTTGTGACCGCATTTCGATGAGGAATGGGCGGGCTAAAAATATCGATGTGGGTCAGTGATACGGTGCTGATGTTTATTCTGTTAAGTCGGGGTGATGCCTCGGGAATAACGACGTAAAGCCCCCGATATGGCGGCGGTAAATAGGTAGGTGTTGAGATGAAAAAATAACGGAAAACCCGGCGGCTTCATTTGGCGTATTTTTAAAAAAGTCCAATGGCATTCATTTATCTGTAATTGAACGGTTTTTTTTTTATGACTTTTAGGGCGGAAAGGGTAAATAAATAGACGATCATTCCTCTTTATTCTTTATTTCATGAGGGAGGAATCAGGTTATTGAAAGATGAAAAAATGAAATTGTGTTGTCCCGTCCTCCATCGTTGAAATAGGTCTGTTTCGAGAAGGGATTGGGGTAGGTATTGTTTCCATTTTGTCCGAAAAAATTGGAGGTATTGACGTTACTCATCCGCCGTTAAATATTTTGATGAAGGTGATGTTTTAATCGGTCGCCGCTAGCTCGGTATCGCCGGTGATTTGAAAGCGCACGCACGGCGTCACCTTCATGAATTAAGCAGGGTATCCCTCTACAGAAAAACACTCCTCACGTTTTCTTATATTTAAAGCCGATTGTAGCGTAGCGATTTTTCAGCGCGGTATTTATCGCTTAATTGGAAGAATAAATAGGTGTTTCTGAGTGAGAAAACACGATATGGCTTCCGTCTTTCACTACCGTGACAAAGCGAGGCGGACAGGACGGTTTAATAAAATACCCTTGGGGGTATCATAAAGCGATGGCTGCGCGTATGTTGTTAGGCAGGTTTTCAACGGTTGCGCGTCAACAGTGCCCCGGTTCCCACGATGTTTTGGGCATGCCGGCTACCCGCGCGATAACCCCCTTGTCTGCAACCAGATTAGGACAGCCCTTTATGAGCCAATCCCAGCCTTTTCATCTTGCCGTCACCGGCATGTCCTGCGCCGCGTGCGCCAGCCGTATTGAACGTGTCCTCAACCGCCTGGATGGCGTCTCCGCCAGCGTGAACTTCGCCAGCGAGAAAGCGGTGGTGCGTCTCGATGATGCGCGCAGTTCGTCCAGCGACGTGATCGCCGCGATCCGCAAAGCCGGGTTCGACGTGGCGGATCAGCGGGTAGCGTTGGCCGTCGACGGCATGAGCTGCGTCGCCTGCGCGGCACGTATCGAAAAGGTGCTGAATAAGGTGGACGGGGTGACGGCGACGGTCAATTTCGCCGCCGGTCGGGCGCAGGTCAGCGTGACCCCCGGTAGTGCTACGCCGGAATCACTGATAGCGCGTATCGAACGCGCCGGGTTTACGGCGCGTCAGGTGACGGCGGGCGATCGGGAGGCCGAGCGTCAGCGGCGCGAGCGGGCTTGGACAAAAGATCGCAATGCGTTGGTGGTGGCTGCCGTACTGTCGTTTCCGCTGCTGTTTGAAATGGTCGCGATGTTTTTCGGGCAGGCACACTGGCTGCCGGGGTGGTTCCAATGGTTGCTGGCGACGCCGGTGCAGTTCTGGTGCGGCCGTCACTTTTATCACCGGGCCTGGAGCGCGTTGCGCAGCGGAACGGCCAATATGGATGTGCTGGTGACGTTGGGAACCAGTGTCGCTTACACGTTAAGTCTGGTGACGCTCCTGACCTCGGAACACGGCGATCTTTACTTTGAGGCCAGCGCCGCCATCATCACGCTGGTCCTGCTCGGCAAGCTGTTGGAGAGCAGAGCCAAGTCCAAAACCGGTGACGCCATTGAGGGGCTGTTACGCCTTCAGCCACAGATAGCGCACGTCGACGTTGACGGCGAATGGCAGGACCGTGATGTGGCATCGCTGCGCAGTGGCGATGTGTTTCTGGTCAGACCGGGCGAGAGTGTGCCCGTTGACGGCGTGGTCATCGACGGATTGTCCGAGGTCAACGAGGCGATGTTGACGGGCGAAAGTCAGCTCGTGGTGAAGCAAGCCGATGCGCAGGTTTACGCGGCGACGCAGAATCATAGCGGCGCCCTGCGAGTGCGTGCGACCAGCGTCGGCAGTGATACCGCGCTGTCGCGTATCGTCCGGCTGGTCGAAGAGGCTCAGGGCTCTAAAGCCAGCGTGCAGCGGCTGGCTGACCGGATTTCCGCGATTTTTGTCCCCGTCGTGATCACGATTGCCGTGCTGACCTTTGTGATCAGCGGGTGGGTGACCGGACAGTGGGAGGCAAGCTTGGTCAACGCCATCGCCGTGCTGGTGATCGCCTGTCCGTGCGCGTTGGGACTGGCGACGCCGACCGCGATGATGGTCGGAACCGGGCAGGGCGCGCGGGCGGGAATCCTGTTTCGCAACGCGAGCGCGCTGGAAAACGCTCAGCAGTTGCAGGTTTTGGTGATCGATAAAACCGGGACGCTGACTGAAGGACACCCTTCCGTGGTCAACGTGCTGCCGGCTGATGGTATGTCGAAGGAGGCGCTGCTGAGTCTGGCGATGGGCCTGGAGCAGAACTCCGAACATCCGCTGGGACAGGCGCTGGTGAAGTATGCGCAGCAGGCCGGGGCGACTGCGGCGGAAGTACACGGATTTAACGCTATCGTGGGGCGCGGCATCAGTGCGCAAGAGGGCGACAGCACAGTGATTCTTGGCTCGCCTACCTTCCTGACGTCGCGCGGCGTGGCTTTTGATACCGCGCTCCCCGCGATGCAAGAGCAAAAGGGGTTGACGGTGGTGGGGCTGGCGCGAGATGACCAACTGCTCGGCTATGTTTGTTTCGAGGATCGGCTGCGTGACGATGCCGTGGCGACGGTGGAAACGCTGCATCGACAGGGGATCCGCGTTGTCATGCTGACCGGCGATAACGCACGGGCGGCGGAGCGGGTAGCCGAGCGAGCCGGGATCCGTCAGTTTATCGCCGAAGTGTTGCCTGAGCAGAAAGCGGAGCAGATCGCTCGCCTACAGGCGGAGGGATACTGTGTCGGCATGGTGGGCGACGGCATCAACGATGCGCCCGCGCTGGCGGTGGCCGACATAGGATTCGCGGTCGGCGCCGGTTCGAATATCGCGCTGGATACGGCGGACGTGGTGCTGATGCAAAACCGTCTCGGCGGATTGCCCGACGCCATTAGCCTGTCGCGCGCGACGCTGAATAAGGTCAGGCAGAACTTGTTCTTCGCCTTTTTCTATAATGTGCTGGGGATCCCGCTGGCCGCATACGGCCTGCTCAATCCGGTGATTGCCGGCAGCGCGATGGCGCTGAGTTCTGTCTCCGTCTTGAGTAATTCACTGTGGTTACGCCGCTGGAAGCCGCGCCGCAAGGGATAAGTGTTTCTCGTGGGTTTAAACAAACGTTCAGAACAGAGGAGTGTGATGATGTCTCATACAGCATTAACGGTTTCGGGGATGGTGTGCGGCGGGTGCGTCAGTAAAGTGACTCAGGCTTTGCAGTCATTGGAAGGGGTGAGTCAGGTTAACGTGACGCTGGAGAGTGGCCTGGTTGACGTGGCGTATGCGGAAACCGACACCGCCAACCCAGACGCGTTCCGCAACGCCATTGAAGAGATGGGTTTCGATGTTGCCGGCTAAGTGCGACGCGTGCCTTGACGCCAGCGCGGGCGAGGCTGACGCGAAGCAGGTGGTACAGCCGCGCAAAAAAGCGTTGTTGAACCGTCTGAAACGGATCAATGGGCAGGTCAACGGTATCACGCAGATGGTGGAGCAAGACCGATATTGCGTGGATATTCTCAATCAGATTACCGCCGTGCGCTCTGCGTTGAGTGCCGTCGCCAACCAGATGCTGGCCGATCATGCCAACGGCTGCGTCCGCAAAGCGGTGCTGACTGACGGCGGCGAGGATGCCATTGCGGAACTGTTGCAGGTGATTCAGCGTATGCGTTAACGGTAAAAGCGTGTCGGCTGTGCCGATAACGCTTTTACCGAAGGCATTTCCGTCTGCCTGTTTTAACCGTCACCCGTATAGACGCGGCGTGCGGTATTTCGCTCGCTGAAAACTCGAGGGATAAGGGAATCTGCGTGTATTGAAAGAGGGGCTATCGGCAGGATAGGCAATATGAGAAGAACAATTATAAATCCAGCAATTCATCAGCCCAGAGGGTGGCTTCGGCGATCAGGTTCAGCATCTGCTCTTCATTAATGTCCAACATCTCCATGTAGGTGTTCACCTGCTCCCAGTTCTGCTTCTCGTAATAAGCAATGATGCTTAAATAGCGCGCTAACTCCCCGGCGTTGTCCATCAGTGCGCGTTTGATATGCGATGACACGGGGATTTGCTCCAGCAAAAGGTCCATCGGAGAATCCAGAATGGCGTCCAGCATGGAAAAAAGGCCGCACAAAAAGGCCTCGAACGGATCTTCGCGGCCGTGCAGACGGATCGACAACAGCTCACAGAATTTCCCCCGGATCAGACTCATACGATAAAGCTCGCAGGATTTATCCTTGCTCCCCATCGTAATGCTGATCAACGAAATAAAACGCCGTAATTCCCGTTGTCCAAGAAATATCGCGATACTGCGAAACGACATGGAGGTCGTGATGGCTGACAGGTTGGCCTTGTAGCGGAAATTGTTGAAGTACCGCATCAGTTTGTAGGCCAGCGATAAGTCGCTGTTGATCAGGCGCTCAATTCGGTCGTAGTTAAGCTCCCGCTCGTTGGCTTCCTTGAGCAGTTGAATGGCATTTTTATGATCGTTGGAAAGCCGTTTGGCTTTGAACATCTGCGGGTGGCTGAAGAAGTAGCCCTGAAACAGCGTAAATCCCATCGCCTTGACGCGCAGGAACTGCTCGTTGGTCTCGACTTTTTCAGCCAGATAGCTGAGGTGCTTGTGCCGCAGCGTGCTGATATAGCGTCCGATCTCTTCAAAGGTTGACTGCTGCAAGTCGAACTTGAGGATATCCACGTAGGGCAGAAAGCGATCCCAGCTGGGGTCCATACTGAAATCATCCAGCGCCAGCGTGAAGCCTTTTCTCTTTAGCCTTTTAACGGCCGAAAACAGCTCTTCATCCGGCGTGGAGTTTTCGAGTATTTCAATCACGACTTTGTCCGCCGGTAATATTTCCGCCTGACCATCGATAAGCAGCTGATAGGGAAAATTAATATAGCTGGGGTGATCACTGGTCAATTTATTCAATGGGGTGGTGAGAAATTGTTCTGATATTAGCTGGGCGGTGGCATATTCCGGGCTGACGTCAGGAAATTTGTTGGTAATACCTTGGCGAAATAAAAGCTCATAAGCTACGGGTTGTAAGCGCTGATCTAAAATGGGTTGCCGTGCAACGAACGAATACATAAGAAACCTCCAGACTGAAAAAGGTAAAAAGAGGTAACTGGATCCTTATTAACAAATTATTCCCTGTAATATTATTTTGTCCCTATATAGCCGGAGGGGCAGTACCATCTTCCTTCAACAATTCTAACAGTGTTTTGATTTTTTTCTGGCGGATGCCCCTGTTTTCAATCGACTATCCTTGACGGTTTCTCACCAGGAGCGGCCGCCAGCATGGCCTCAGCCCTTGGCGGATGGGGACATGCCGCGCTACCCGATTGATTCCAGAAGGATTTAACAGACTAATAAATTTTTTTTAAGAAACGGCCGCAAAGGTGTCTTAAGGTGATGTCTATGGGTGTGATTGATAATGACGTCATTCCACGCTGATGGAATCCCCGTCGCAGGGGCATTTATCCCTGAAGAATAATTTATTGTCTAAAGGATAAAAAAGACGGCTATTGTTAGCATATAGTTTTCATTTCTACAGCCGATAACAGGCAAGAGTAAGTTGAATAACATGACTGAGTGCACACGGCTTTGGGCGGATGTCGTTGATTAACGCGCTTATTGACTCGTTACGACGGCCGGCCAGACATTAATGAAGTATTCGTATTATTGAGGACTGCATGGATAATTTTCAGAAAGATATCGATGAGAGGACCAACCTCACATCCGCCAACAAATTTGAACTTCTCTTGTTCAGATTGGGAGGCTCCGAGCTGCAGGGGGGCGATTCCGAGCTGTTCGGCATCAATGTCTTCAAGCTGCGTGAAATTGTTCCCATGCCGTCGTTGACTAAAGCTGTGGGTATGAAGCCGCCGATGATGGGGATGGTCAATATCCGTGGACAGGTTATCCCCGTGATCGATCTCCCTGCGGTGGCGGGATGTAAGCCGGAAACCGGGCTGAATATTTTGCTGGTGACGGAGTACGCGCGCAGCACCCAGGCGTTTGCGGTGGAGTCCGTTGACGATATCGTCCGTCTGGACTGGAGCCAGGTGCTGACCGCTGAGGCGGGCGTCGGCAGCAGCTACATCACCAGTATTGCACGGTTGGATAGCGATAAAGAGAGTAACAATCTGGCGCTGGTGCTGGACGTCGAGCAGATCCTGCACGACATGATCCCGGTTGACCGCGATATTCATATCAACGATATGGAAAACAAAGCGTTCCCGATCAAACCCGGTTCGGTGGCGATTGTCGCCGAAGACTCCAAGGTGGCGCGTTCGCTGCTGGAGCAGGGGCTGGAACTGATGCAGATCCCGGGTCAAATGCACGTCACGGGTCAGGAAGCGTGGAATAAAATCCAGCAGATGGCGAAACAGGCGCAGGCAGAAAACGTGCCTATCTCCGATAAGATCGCGTTCGTGCTGACCGACCTGGAAATGCCGGAGATGGACGGTTTCACGCTAACGCGTCATATCAAGGGTGACCCGTACCTGAAGCATATTCCGGTGATCATCCACTCCTCGCTCTCGGGGAGCGCCAACGAAGATCACGTACGCAAAGTGGGCGCCGACGCTTATGTCGCGAAGTTCGAAATCAACGAACTGGCGGCTGCGGTTCAGAGCGTGCTGGTGAAGTAAACGCCGAGCGCGACCTGCAAAACTCCACCGACATCACGCTTGCGATGTCGGCGGAGACATCATCTACCCCGACGTCCTATGCCCCACATTCCGCCCTTCGCGTTGACAACGTTTAATCCCATCACTTACGCCCGTTGAACGCGGTGCCTCTCACGACGTTTATTCATTCACGACCGAGTGGGCGTGGACTAACCGACGCCGTCTTAGATTCAGTATCAATGCCACCAGGCTGAAGCCCATCGATGCCGAGAGGGCAAGATAAGCGCCTTCGCCGGCGGACAGAGAGAAGCACAGCCCGGCCAACGCGGCGCCCCATGCTTGTCCATTCACGCGGGCGGCTGCCTGCATCCCGCCCGCGGCTCCGCTGCGGCTGCGCGGTGGAGCTGAAAGCATGTCGCGGCTGTTCGGCGACTGGAAAAAACCAAACCCGACACCGGCTAAAAATAACCCGCAAAGCAGCCAGATATCCGTGGTGCCGTGCGGCAACGCCATAATCATTACCAGCCCGATAATCTGCAGGCCGGCGCCGATGGCGCACAGACTCCCCGCCTGAACCCGGTCAACGAACGAAGACAAACCGAGATTCGCCAGCGATGATCCGACAGGCCAGGCTGTCATCAGGAGACCGGTCTGCACGATAGTTCGACCGAGCGAATGCTGCATATAAAAGGGCAGGGCGACAAACGCGCACATTTGCGCCGCAAACATGCAAAACGACGCGGCGATCGCCCAGCGAAAGCGCGGGATTTTGAACAGATCGAGCGGAAGCAAGGGCGACTCGTCGCCGAGGCAGCGTTTTACCAACCGCCAGAGACATATCGCGGCGGATAGAATCAGCGTTAAGGCCAGCGCGGGGGACTCATTAAGCTCATTGAGACCGATCACGCCGAGGCTCATACCCAACGCATTGAGCACGATGGCCTGCAGATCGAACTTGCGCGGTTGACGCGGCGTCATGGGCAGCGCGCGGGCGCAGATCAGCGCTAACACCCCGATGGGGAAGTTAATTACAAACAGCCATTCCCAGGGGGCGACGGAGAGCACCGCAGCGCATATGGAAGGCCCGGCGGCAGAGGACGCGGTCACGACAAACGCATTGCGCGCTAGCCCCCGGCCGAACGTTTTCGCCGGGTAGGTATGACGCAACAGCGCTGACGTACAGCACATGATGGCTGCCGCTCCTACGCCCTGAATGATGCGCGCGGCGATCAGGCCGGACATGGAGTCGGCCAGCGCGCAGCCTAATGATGACAAGGTAAATACTACCACGCCCGCGCTGAACACTTTTCGGTAGCTTATGAATTCGCCCAGCGCGGCCATCGGCAGCAGCGTGGCGATGATGGCGAGCTGATAGCCATTGACGACCCACACTGAGGTCTGCGCGCTGGCATTCAATGAGTGTGCGATGGTAGGGAGCGCGACATTCGCTAACGTGCCATCAAGCACGCTCAGTACCACCGCCAGAGAGACGGACAGGATCGCCCACATCCGCCGTGAACCGGGAATGCCCTCTTCCTGAGAGGGGATGGACGTCTGTGCAGGGGACGAAGGTTTCATTGTTACAAACATCTCCAGGCCGCAGTCCTGAAGACGAGAACGGCACTTTTCTGATAAGTCTGCTTAATCGATATGAGCGTTAACTGTCTAAAAATAAAAGGAAAGCGCTGAGCTTCCCTATGGACTCATTATGGTATCTATCCTGAAAAGAGATCAACTGACCTGATTTTTTTTAGCGTAAAAATTCATGTTATCGGCGCTAATGCATTGATCGGGGAGGTAATGCGTTTTCCGCGTTCTAAGGTCTGTCGCGCCGCCCCTTATCCTGACGGCGCTTTTTGGGAGCGTGAAAATCTCGTTTATTGCGCGGTTTTATCAACAACAAAGTCTGACGTTGTCAGGCCAACGCTTTGCGCACTGATCATCACAAAAGCGACGCGGCCATATTCGGCGGCTTTGTCGGCGTATATACGCAAGTGGGGCAGCGAGGGACGTTTTTGCCGTCTCTTCCAGCCGGGATTTTAAGGTAGTGTCATCTACGGGCTGTTTATCCCGAGCGACACAGCCGTCGGCGAGCACCGAAATATCGATGGCCTGTGGGTCTTTATCCATTACGCTGGCATTCGCTTTAGGTAGATTGACTTTTACCGCATGGTTTATCACCGGCAGGCTCATCATAAAGACAATCAACAGCACCAGCATGACGTCAATAAAAGGCATCATATTGATATCGTTGGCCCGTGCGAAATGGCTGAACGCGATCGGCGGATGCTGAATCCGCGGTGCGTAGTTCGGTGACATCGGTGCTGGTAATACGTGAACGGGTAAGATAACAGGCGTACAGGTCATGGGTAAAACGAGCGATGGCAGGGTGCGGTTGCGGCATGAGTCCGGCCGAAGAGAGTTATGACTTTTTTGATATAACCATTTTTAAAAAATTATCTCGCAGAATATCTTGAATATGAGGGTTCCACGCAATTCCAATATTCCACATAATATTTTTACCCATGGGTTTAATAAGAGAAACCCCGGTAGGCAGAAAATGGCTCACGCCTGCGGGTAATAATGCAATGCCGTTTCCCTCAGCGACTAATGCTAATAAGGTGTGGATATCATCTGCTGCGGACGCGGGTTTACCAGTGAGAGCGTTTTCTTTGAGGAATTGCTCTACCTGTTCTGCCAGACCACGTCCACGTTGGGGCGTGATTTGTAAGAGTGGGTATTTATTGAGTATTGGCTGGATGTTTGCAGGATCGGCATGAACCCCCTGAGGGAGGGCCAAGACGAGAGTTTCTTCCATAATTGCCTGAAACTTAAGTTGATCTGTGCAGGGTAACCGTGTAAATCCAGCCGAAAGGGTGCCCTCTAATAGCCTATGGCATTGTACGTTTGATGGGATATCGTTGAGCGATATTTCTACATCGGGGTATTGTTCCCGAAAAAGATTGACCCATCTTGGCGCTATTTGAAACGAGGATATTCCAAATCCCAGCGTTAATTCACCCACCGCCCCTCTCTGTATGCGCCGTGTATATTCCGTGAAAACATCATAATGCTTCAACAATTCTTGACTCTTGGAATAGAGCATCGCGCCACACAGGGTAAGTTTTGTACCATGACGACCTCGATTAAAAAGCGTCATCCCCGTCAGATTTTCGAGTGACTGAATCTGTTTAGTTAATGCAGGTTGGGTCATGCACAGGGCTTCTGCGGCCTCATGGTAACTTCCTAGTTCAGCCAGAGTAGCAAATGCTCGTAGCAGCTTCAGATTCATACCCATTCCAGTTGTTTATCTAATATGGAAAAAACGGAATTATACAAACTATACCCGCATAGCTCAGATTGTCATTAGTTTTCAAATTGGGCGGTTATGTGAATGTCGAATTAAGAATATCGTTATGAAACAGATGAATAATTATATTTTTTACATGCATTAAATGCGCTTGCAGGGGTTATTACAGATTCAATACATTCACTGCTGACAATACTGATGTGCTAGCGAGGCTTAATTATCACTACTTGAATTCATAATGATTTTTCATGTTTTTTCAATGTGTAAGGATTCACTATGCCAAACGTCGCTGTTCTCACTAATGATCTTCAATACGAGTTCACATACAAAATAACGACAGATCAACAGGAGTTGAGGGAAAAACTGACCAAATTTAATGAGTTTCTTGATGGTGTCAGAAGCGCGGGGCACGCCATCATTCATTTACAGCTGATCCATGACCCCGATGATCCGGCAGTCCAACGCCGATATCGCAATCGCGCGGCAGGCATTCCGGCTATTGCCGGCACACCTGGTAATACCATCATTGATGCCATCCATCATCCATCGGACGTCATCGTTATCAAAGGGCGAGATAGTGGGTTTTTCGAGACAGAATTAGATAAAACGCTGCAAGCGCTGGATGTCAAAACAGTCGTCGTGACTGGATTACAGACGCATGTGTGTGTTCAGACGACGGCCGCAGATGCTTTCTTCCGGGGTTACAATGTTTGGGTTCCCGACGATTGCGTTTTTGCGCCTTCCGCAGAGGATACCGATCGAGCGCTGCAATGGCTTGCGGGCTATTGCGCCACCGTCGCACCGTCAGTTGAAATCTTATCGCTGCTTAACAGCATTGGCGACCTGCCTGAACGCGGTGAAAGGAAACCAGCATGAGCATACCTGATTCTCACTATGATAATGAGCTTGGTCCGGACTTGTTCGCGCCTGCGGGAGAAACCGTGATTTTGGACCATGGGACGGGGGCAAAATTAAGCCGGGAACTGGTCGAACGTATTTCCGCCACGTTGGAGGAGACTTACCTCGGGAAAATGGAAGATAGTGCGTTACTGGAACTCCCTTCCCATTGTATCGCGTTGACTACCGACTCTTTCGTGGTGACTCCGCTTATATTTGGCAATGGCGATATTGGTAAAATTGCCGTGTGCGGCACCGTTAACGACCTCGCGGTAAGCGGTGCCCGTCCACTGTATCTCACGCTTAGCCTCATCATTGAAGAGGGGATGCCGATGGCAGATTTACTGCATATCATCGCCTCCGTGCGTGACACCGCGCGGGCGGCGGGCGTGAAGATCGTTGCCGGAGACACGAAGGTTGTTGGTAAAGGTGAGGCCGATCAGCTCTTCATCAATACGGCAGGAGTAGGGGTGTTGGAACGACCTCCAGTCTCTGTACAAAACGTCAGGCCAGGTCAGAAAATTATCCTCAGCGGTTATATAGGGAATCATTCCATTCACCTTTTATCCATTAGAGAAGGTCTAGGGTTTGAACGTCATGTCTTGAGTGATTGCGCGCCGCTCAATCACATGATCGAAAGCGTTTTACGCGATATCCCGGCGGGGAAAATCGCCTCTATGCGAGACGTCACTCGCGGGGGGCTTTCGGCGGTCTTGCATGAACATGCCCGGACTGCGTCATGCTCAATCTTTTTTGATCAACAAGCACTACCGATCTTACCGGAAACAGCGATGGCAGCTGATATGTTAGGCGTGGATGTCATCAACCTGGCTAATGAAGGCTGTCTCTGCCTGTTTGTTGAACCGGATGTCGTTGAAGAGGTGCTTGCGCGACTTCATGATCATCCTTTGGGTAGAAATGCAGCGCTGATTGGGGAAGTTAGGGCGGGTTCTCAGCCTGAGGTGTTTAAGGTCGAACCAGATGGCTCTCAGACGATGATTGAGGAACTTTATGGTGCGGAACTCCCCAGACTTTGCTGAGTCATCAGAAGAGGGCGATACCTGCAGATATCGCGTCTGCGGAATTGTTCAGGGGGTCGGTTTCAGACCCTTCGTCCATCGCTTAGCGCGACGTTATGGGGCCACCGGCTGGGTGCTCAATGATTCTGAAGGCGTTTTGCTGGAACTGCAGGCCCCTTCCGACATCATTGCTAAAATCATTAACGAACTCATGTCACAGCTACCACCTTTGGCACGTATTACGACTTTACGGCAAGTGGCATTGGATGCGCCGGCCCCCCGTTACTCAGGCTTTGATATTAGGAAAAGCCAAGATTTAGCCTATATGGACACGATTATTCCTCCAGATGCGAACGTCTGTGACGACTGCTTACGGGAGATGAGAGATCCAGGCAATCATCGTTACCGTTACGCTTTCATCAACTGCACCAATTGTGGTCCTCGTTACTCTATTATTTTAGGCATGCCGTACGATCGGATACAAAGTACGATGCGCTCGTTTGTCATGTGCTCTCAATGTGACCATGAATACCATGACATTGAAGATCGTCGATACCATGCACAGCCCAATGCCTGTCCTGTCTGCGGTCCACAATTACAGCTCACAGACTGTCACGGTAAGACAATAAAAGAAGCGGATGACATAATACGTTTCACTATCTCTAAACTGGTAGAGGGCGCTATTGTCGCGATCAAAAGCCTTGGCGGCTTTCATTTAGTCGTGGATGCCAACAATACCGATGCGGTTAAAGAACTACGCCGACGCAAACATCGGGGGGCAAAACCATTCGCGGTGATGGTCGCCGATAGCAGCCGTGCAGCGCGGTGGACATGGGTGAGTCCCGAAGATGAGGCACTGCTTGAGAGTGAAGCACGTCCTATTGTATTGCTACCTAAGCGATCCGAGACGTTGCCAGAAGCTGTCGCGCCGAAAAATCCCAATCTGGGCGTGATGCTTCCCTCGACGCCTCTACAGCATATGCTGCTTGAAGATCCCAGACTTTCTGTCGTTGTCATGACCAGCGGCAATCTCTCCGGCCATCCGATTGTCATTGATAACCATACGGCAATCGAACAATTAGGCGCTATTGCCGATTATTTTGTGTTAAATAATCGGGATATTCGTACTCGTGTCGATGACTCTGTCGTACGTGTGATCAAACGAGCACACTCACCTGAGACAGAGATCTCTTTTTTGCGCCGATCGCGTGGCTATGCGCCTTATCCTATCCATTTGCCCTATTCAGTCGGAAATGTCGTGGCCTTAGGCGCAGAGTTGAAAACGACGGTAAGCATTGGAAAAGGCAAACAGGTTTTCATCAGCCAGCACATTGGTGACTTGAAAAACGAGACGACTTTCACATCACATGGCGATTGCGCCAGACACTTGCAAGGGTTGCTGGCGGTACAAGCCGACGTTTTAGCGTGTGACATGCATCCGGCCTTTCGCTCCACGCGAAATGCGCTCGGGCAATCAGATATTCAAGTAGTCCAAGTCCAACATCACCACGCTCACATGGCATCGTGCATGGCTGAGAATGGACTTTCTGGGAAGACGATGGGTGTGATTTTTGATGGCACAGGGTATGGCCCTGATGGGACGATCTGGGGCGGCGAGTTTTTATTTGGAGATTTTGACGAGTTCGAACGCGTCGCCCATTTACGCCCAATGCTATTACTTGGCGGTGATAAAGCGGTTAAGGAACCTCTCCGGGTGGCAATAGCATTACTGGTTGATACATTCGGTGAAAAAGTAGAAAACGTTATGGATTTGCCCGTTATTCGAGACTTGCCCGAACAACGGCGGGACGTGTTTACCAAAATGGCGGCAAGAAATATTAATACGACTAAAACGACCAGCATGGGGCGCCTTTTTGATGGAATATCTGCTCTTATCGGTATTTGTACTGAGGTTGAATATGAGGCTCAGGCCGCCATTGAAATGGAAGCCCTTTTATTACGTGATTTCCACATGGTTAAACCGCTCGACTATGGCATAGAGGAAAATAAAGAGGGGAGGCTGGAGGTCGATTTCCGCCCTATGATTACAGAGCTGGTTCAGCTAATCAGAGCGGGTATCGTCGATGCTGCCGAGCTGAGTAGACGTTTTCATTCAACCGTCGTAGATATTATTAGTGAAGTTTGTTTACGCATGACCAAACGGCATGGAGTGAATAATATTGTGTTAAGTGGTGGTGTTTTTTGTAATGAGTTTATTTTAATCAATACGCTTCACTCTCTTGAGTCTCAAGACCTTAAACCTTATTTCCATAAATTAGTCCCGACTAACGACGGTGGTATATCACTGGGTCAGGTTGTGGTTGCCGCAAATAAAATTAAAAAAGAAAAATTAACTGAGAGAGATAAAACATGAATGCATCACTGGAAAGTTTTTCTGCGGTCTTGTTTGATATGGACGGTGTGCTCATCGATTCCAGGACGGTTATTGAAAGGGCATGGTGTGAGGCTGCGCAGATGTATGGCCGTCGAATTAGTGACGAAGATATGCAAAAACATATACATGGACATCCCGGGCCATACACCATCAAAACGCTATTTAACGATCTTCCGATATCCGACCAAAAGCGGGTTCAAGAACATATCATTCATGTCGAAAATACGGCGGATTGCGATCCTATTCCTGGCGTGGAAAAACTTATCGCCTCTTTGGGTGAAGCAGGTATTTCTGTAGGTATCGTCACAAGTGGCTGGCGACAAAAGATTGATCGTGTCATCGCGTTACTTCATGCTGAGCAATACATCTCGGTCATTATTGAAAGAGACGACGTGACCCGGGGGAAACCCTATCCTGACCCTTATCTTCTGGCTGCGCAGCGGGTGGGAATCCCTTCAAGTAAAACGGTGGTCTTCGAGGATGCAAAGAGCGGCGTGACTTCGGCTGTCGCAGCCGGTGCCTTTTGCGTTGGGGTGGGTGATGAAGATTTACTGCCATTAGGCGCCAAAGTGATGATCCCCGATTTCCGAGACGTAACAGTATCAAGCAACACGACAGACAGCGCGATACTTTCATTTTGTTTCAATCACCAGGTTTTGATGGAACGCTTACCCTCCTAGCGTCATGGGCTACCAGCAGAACAGGAATATAACTGATGGAGCTGGCACAAAAGTCTCGATGGGCTATTGCTGTACTCTTTTTTGTTAATGGTTTTGTACAAGGGGGATGGGCCGTACAAATAACACAGCTTGTTCCCCGTTTTGGCGTGGATGACAAGACAATCGGTCATCTCATTTTGATATTCGGTCTTGGCGCGTTATTGCTGATGCCACTGTCGGGTATTTTGATGGCGAAAATAGGTTCGCAACGCGTTGTCCAACTATTTTCTATTGCGACTTCTGTCGCATTGATCCCTTTGGGACTGGTCAAAAATATACCCTCATTAGTCGTTGCGTTGTTTACTCTCGGGGCCATGATCGGCTCAATGAATGTTGCCATGAATGCCAATGCCGTGGCAGTCGAAAAAAAACTCTCTAAGGCAATATTATCCTTCTCGCATTGTTCATGGAGTATAGGTCTGTTTGTCTCGGGTTCTATTGGCGGCTATTCCGTCAAGCATTTTGGATATTTAGGCCATATTTTACTGATGAGTGTGGCAGCAATTTTACTCGTCAGTATGACATTGCCTTTTGTCATGAAAGATAAGCCTGAACCAAAAGAAAATATCAAACAACCCATGCGGTTGCCTCGTTCAGCCAAAATTTATTTTATTGGCGTGATGGCCCTTTTTGGAATGATCCCAGAATGTGCAGTTGTGGATTGGTCTTCACGCTATCTTATAAAAGATCTTCGTGCCGATATTGAGATAGCCAGTCTTGCCTTTGCCTTATTTGCATGTGGCATGTCAGTGCTTCGCTTAATAGGGGATCATATTCGTGACCGCTATGGCGCAGTCTGGATCATACGCGCATCGAGTATTTTGGCGGCCGTGGGCGTTCTAATCGCTGCATTGGCGATCACACCTTGGATGGCAATTTTCGGCTTCGCACTCGCGGGAATAGGTATCGCCAATATTGTACCGATCGCATTTTCTGCAGCAGGGAATCAACCGGGAGTTCTCGCCAGTACGGGAATGAGCATCGCGACGACGATTGGCTATTTAGGGACGTTGATGGCTCCGGCGCCGATCGGGTACCTTGCGGAATATATCGGCTTCTCTGCCGTGTATGTGTTAATGGCATTGATGTTGGGTAGCATTTTTTTGATGGCGCCAATAGTAGGGAGAGTCGGGGCTAATAAAATATAAATTTTTATCAGACAGAGTTAACGATATCGTCATTATCCCCTTGCTCTCGATTTAATAACGCTGAGTCACCTAAAGACCTATTGATTAAGAGTTAATAGCTCTACCGACTGAGTTGACGATCCGCTCGGGTACTCGCTAAAAGTTTTTACTCGTCATCGGAGCACAATTGCTGAGTGGCAGAGGCCGATTCGGCATTGACGTGGCCCTCTACACCGTTGCTGACAAAACGTTATATGGATCAATCGGCTGGGATCGCCTTTGCCAGTCACTAGCGAATAGACTAGCTAAATAAAAATCCCCATTCCTATTAATACGACCGGCGTAACCACCGATTAATGCGAGTGACATCAAACTGATTGGAGAGATGCTTGTGATCGCGCAACGGCGTCATGTCGCCCCAGGTGGCCGCAGGCGTTGCGTAGGGCTTACCTGTATGTCACACGCTTCTATTCTACGATGGCTTGTGATCTTCTGGGGGCACAACAGCAAATCGCCCGATGAAGGTGTCGACGGCCAGCTTTACCCATCTGTCAAGTTGGCCAGGAGAGGCCCGCGTTCCTGGATGTAACAAACAATCCAGTTGTCCTTCGCTGCGCACCATGCCAATGAAAAGGGCGGCGGCGGTCTCTGCACCGATATCATGGACATTGATATCGCCGGCCTGTGACGCCGCACTTAGCTGTTCCGCCACCATCGCGGTAACGACTTTGGGGCCTGACAGGTAGAAATGCCTGCCGGCCATCGGAAAGCGGGGAGATTCGGCGACGACCACTCTGAATAGCGCGACACCTGTCTCGGATAACACGATATCCAGATAAGCCCGGCCGATGTCCGTCAACGTTTTGGCAAGGTTTCCGGGAGCGGGCTGGATCGCGCTGACCGTCGAGGCCATTAATGCGCACTGCCGCTCAATCACCGCCATAAACATGGCCTCTTTACTGGGAAAGCAGGCATACAGCGTCTTTTTGGAGACGCCGGCTTCACGCTGAATCATATCCGTCGTCGCGGCGCTAAATCCATGCGTCAGGAATACCGAAGCCGCTGCATTTAAGACGATGGATGCCTTGTCATGATAGGGATGAATACTTTTAGGCACAGAGCGCTCCTGTGTTGAAGGCCATTATAGTCAGCAAGTATACCTACCGGTATTCTGAGGTAAAACTCATTTCTTACAACGATATTAAGAAATTGACGATATTTGATTTATTCCGTAAGATACCGATCAGTTTCCAGTCCTGAATACAATCGCAATATCCCCTTTATTTTTGTTGCTTTAATGAAGAGAACGCGAGTGCCGTTCTCAGTTTGAGGAATTGAATGAACCGTCTTGTTCGATACACATCGCTGTATCAAGGCGCACCTGCTCTGATTGCTCTGTTACTGGCAGGATGCGTTACTCCCCCGTCGGCAGAGGTGCCCGACACCGGCTCGAAAGTCGCAGCGCTGAAGGCGCGTGAGGCTATGGTCGCCGGGCATCCCGCACTGATCGGTTCCCGGGCGCCTGATCGCTGGTGGACGTTGTTTAACGACGCCACATTGATACAACTAGAGTCTGAAGTGGGTGCCAACCTGGATTTGCGGACAGCGGCTCTGCGTATTGACGAAAGCCGCGTGCAGTCAGGGCTGGTTGATGCTTCCCGCCGCCCCAGTCTTTCCGCCCGTAGCGGATACGCCAGTTCCGCCATCAGCGAGAACTCGCCCACCCATCGGCTCGGCGCGCCGACCAGCAGCTATGATACCTGGTCGTTAGGGATGGAAGCCGCGTGGGAACTGGATTTATGGGGGCATCTGCGCCGTCGCGGCGAATCTGCGCAGGCCAACCTGCAGGCAGCCTACTACGGCAGAGACGCGGCTGAGGTTTCCGTTACTGCAGAGGTGGCACGGACCTATATTCTGCTAAGGGGTATACAGGCGCAGGTGTCGCTGGTGGACGCGAACCAGCGCATTGCCCGCGATTTGGTGCGCATGGCCGAAAGCCGGGAACGTAATGGGGTGGCTAACCGTTTCGATGCCGCATCGGCACGGGCGGATGCCGCAGCCCTGGAGGCGAGACTAACGGACCTGGACCATCAGCGAGCTACGTTGATGAACGCGCTTGCGCTGTTGCTGGGCAGGGCGCCGCGAGAGCTTGATGCGCGTTTGACGAGCGCCGCGCTGCCGTCTATGCCTGCGCAGTTGCCGATTGGCGTACCCTCCGACCTGGCCCGGAACCGACCCGATATATTGCAGGCGGAAGCAAAGCTGCATGCCGCAGTGGCGGACATCGGCGCGGCAGAGGCCGATTTCTATCCACGCATCAGCCTGACCGGATCGCTGGGCGTGCAGGGTTTCAATTTAACGGATCTCGGCAGTTGGGATTCCCGCCAGTTTTCGGTTGGCCCTACGCTCTATTTGCCCATTTTCGAAGGCGGGCGCTTACGCCGACAGCTGGAGTTAAGTGAAACGCGTATGTCTCTGGCGGCTGTTTACTATCAGCAAACCGTGCTGCGCGCATGGCACGAAGTGGACAACGCGCTGGGCGCTTATGCCAGTGAAGGCAAACGGCATGAACTGCTTCAGACTGCCGTCGAAAACAACCAGGTGGCACTCTCCGTAGCCCAACGCTCTTATCAGGAGGGTTCGGCTGATTTTACTACCGTATTGATTGCCCGCCGCACGTTGCTGGCAAGTCAGGCAGACCTGAGCGACTGCGCAACCGCCTCAGCACTGGCCGTTGTCTCGCTGTATCGTGCGTTGGGCGGTGGATGGTCGGCAAATCTCCAGGCTGAAACCGCGAAGGACAGGATACGATCATGAGTACGGCAATGCCCGCTTCCGCTCCGTCCATCCCTCAGCCCCAACCGGTTTTTAATTCCCGTCTGGCCGTGGGTCTGTTAGGCATACTTCTCGCCGCGATGGTCGCCGGTCTGAGCAGCCGGGTTCCCTCTCTGGTGCTGGTTGATATACAAGGAGGGCTGGGTTTTGCAAAGGATGATATCTCCTGGCTTACCACCGCCTATTCGGCTGGTGAACTGGCCGCCATGCCATTTGCGGCGTGGTTCGCCATCACCTTCTCAATGCGCCGTTTCCATTTGACGATGCTGGCGGCGGCAATGGTGCTTGCCGCCCTGTTGCCTTATATCCGCGATTTGCACTTACTGCTGGCGCTGCGTGTCCTGCATGGTCTGTGCTCGGGGTCGCTGGTGCCCATCCTGATGATGGCTGCGCTGCGTTTCCTGCCTGCGCCGATCAGGCTGCACGGCCTGGCATTGTTCGCGATGACGGCCACACTGTCACCCAATGTCGCACTCTGGCTTGCCAGCGTCTCCGTCGATCAACTGGATAACTGGCGATGGGCATACTGGAATGTCATTCCTCTGGGGCTGTTAGCCATGGCGATGGTCGCATGGGGGATTCCTGAAATGCCGATGGCGCTGGCGAGGCTAAAACAGGCTGACTGGTTTGGTATGCTGTTTGCCGTACCCGGCCTGATGTTGTTGGTTCTCGGCATCGATCAGGGCGTGCGTCTGGACTGGTTTCACTCACCGATGATTGTGGCCGCACTGAGTGTTGGTGCCGGCTTTACCGCGTTGTTCTTTATCTGCGAGTGGTTACATCCTACGCCATTCATCCGGCTGGACTTATTGAAACGGCGCAATATCTGGCTGGGCTTCATCACGTTGTTGGGCTTTTTTGTCGTCACCTTTTCCGGGGTCGGTTTACCTGCCAATACCCTGGCTGGACTGCACGGTTTTCGCCTTGAGCAGACGGCTTCTTTGGGATTGATGGTTGGTCTTCCGCAACTGATTCTGGGGTCCTGTGTAGCGGTTATGCTGTACCAGCGCTGGGTAGACGCGCGCTACGTCTTTGCCGCCGGCCTGGCATGCATGGCCGCCGCATGCTGGCTGGCGTCGGGGGTGACGGATGAGTGGATGGTGCCGCAGTTCCTGGTCATCACACTGTTGCATGCCATCGGGCAACCGCTGGCGATGGTTGCCATGCTGTTTCTTATCGTCAGCGTCGTTCAGCCAATGGAAGGCCCCTATCTGGCGGGGCTGGTTAATATTGTGCGCGTCATCAGTACGGTTGTGGCGGGGGCGCTTATCAATCAACTGAATCTGATACGTACCCGCACTCACTATGAGTCGTTACGGGATCAGGCCGGCAACCTTTCGGCGCAATGGGCAGGTTTTCATCCCTCGCCTGACTCGCTTATCGCGTTGGTCGTCAGGCAGAGCAGTGTGCTGGCGGTGGCGGATGTCTACCGCGTTATCGGTTTGGTTGCGCTGCTGATGATCCCGCTGGTCCTTAAGTTCCAGTATATTCCGGCGCCTGTCGTTCCTCGTCTCTCTCCGTCCGTTCCGTCGGCCACGCAGCCTGGCGTGGCATCAAAATAAGCTAAAGAAAAGTGAACATGACTACTAAATCTAAACTGAAAATCACCCTCGCACTGATGGCCGCCGTCATGGTGATCTCGGCTATCTGGGTACTGAACAAATCGGAGGCCGGCGCCGCCTCGCAAAGCACAGATGATGCTTATGTACGTGCGGATTTCACCGTGATTGCCCCTCAGGTTTCAGGTGTAATTAACACGGTTTCCGTGGATGACAACCAACAGGTAGAGCAAGGGGCGCCTTTATTTCAAATTGATGATCGAGAATTGGTGGTTGCGCGCGAAAATGCGCAGGCCAATATCGACAGACTCAATGCACAATTGGAACGTCAGCAAAGCCTGATTGCGCAGGCAAATGCGGCGGTTGCCGCCTCAAATGCTAACCTCAAACTGGCGGAACGAAACCACCAGCGCTTTATCAATCTTGCCCGTGACGGTTCAGGTACAGTAAAGGACCAGCAGCAGGCCGAAGCGGAGTGGGGCGTACAGCGTGCCGCTTATGAACGAGATCGGGCGGGATTGCGCTCAGCCGAACAGCAGGTAAAGGTTCTACATGCCGAGCTGGATAAGGCCCGGGCGGAAAAAGCGGATGCTGACCTGCGGCTATCCTATACACAGGTAGCCGCCCCGATAGCCGGCACGGTGGCGCAACGCCATGCGCGTGTCGGAGGGTATGCGCATGTGGGCGAGCCGCAGCTTACCCTGGTGCCGCTGGATAAGATCTACATTGAAGCCAATTTTCGTGAAACCCAGTTAGCGCGTATACAGGTTGGACAGGCCGTAGACATCACGGTGGATGCGTTGCCCGACGTACATCTTACCGGGCATGTATTAAGTGTCGGGCCTGCTAGCGGCGCAAGCTTTTCACTGGTGCCACCACATAATGCGACGGGGAATTTCACCAAAATCGTTCAGCGACTACCTGTTCGTATCCGACTGGATAAAGAGCAAAAAGACGTGATGAGGCTACGTGTTGGTATGTCAGTCACACCGACTATTGATGTGGGCGATACCCCATCAACACCAATGTGATGAACTGTTTTCTTATCACGTATCCAGAATAACTTACTGTTTCTGAGGTGACGTATGCACGGCTATCAAATAACGTTTTTTACCCAGCAGGACCGTTTACATGGACAACGTCCTCTTGCGCAATGGCTGATCGAAGAAGCCCGACGTCAGGGCATTCGCGGCGCGACGCTGAACGGCGCGCTTGGCGGGCTGGGGCACGATGGAACCGTGCATGCGGTCAACCTTTTTGATCTCTCCGACCAGCCGGTTCAAGTCACGCTGGTGGTCACTGAAGAGGAGGCCGCGCGGTTCTTTCAGATTTTGGAAAAAGAGCAGGTAAACGCTTTTTACGTTCAGGTCGCCGCTGAGTTTGGCACATTGGGAAGCGGACCATCAGAGACGAGCCAATAGTCCCGGCAGCCGTCCAGTGGAAGAAGAGGCAGTGGCGTTTAACGGAGGGGCGATGATACCGCCCAGCCGGTCGGAAACTTCAGCAACGGAATAGCCACGCTTAGTGATCTGCCGGACGGCCTCTTTTTCATATTCAGGTGTACGTCGTGGTGTGCCCATACGCTCCTCCTATGCTCAAAATATAGGGCAGGATTGTCTACCGTGGCAGGGACCGTCCAATTATTCATATTTAGGGTATACCGTTGGGTTACCATCATCTTAATTAAATATTATGGCCCTATATTTAATCTATTTATATTACGGTGCATCAGAGGTAATTAATTAAAGTATCTTATTGTTTTATAATGATTGCGTTAATTATAAAAAACATCCGTGAATAAATTCTTGTTTATTTTATTAGGCTTGCAATATAAGGAAACCCAATACCAAAAAACGAATAGACTGTTTACTAATATGAAACAGTGCGTTTAGCTATCCGGTGTTTTCACCGACTGTGCGCTTTATTATATTCGGTAACTCCTGAAATGAGTTGGAACCGAAATGAATAACACTATTTCAAAGCCACTTGTAGTGCTCATTGCCTGCCTATCTGTGGGTGGATTAATTTCTACGGATATATTTTTACCTGCATTGGGCGATATGAGCGTTTTTTATAAAGTCACAGAAGCACAAATACAGGATGCCATCGCGATATTTTTATTGGGTGTCGCTTTTTCTCAAATCGTGGGGAGAGTTGAGGAGATACCCTTCGCGTTGGCGGCATCTTATCCCTTCCGCGTTTACAGCTCGATCGCTGAAGCTAAGGGACCGGCACGCTTCGAGGTGATAAACGCTGCTGGACACCTCGTCGCCGTTTCGACGAAATGACAACCAACGGCCGCTTATCCCTCCTTTAATGCGCTCATCGACGTTTCAACAATCCCGAGCAGCGTTTCGCGGCCTGCGCCATCCTGCGCCTGAAGCGAAATACCCTGAATTATCGCGGCGAAGTACGTGGCGAGTCGTTCTGTGTCGGTATCGGGCGGCAGCTCGCCATCGGCGATTGCACGCTCCAGTCGCAGGCGGATCAGGCGTATGGTGCTGTGCCGAAGTTCACGCATGCGATCGCGCAGGGAGGCATTTTGTGGCAGGCAGTTGATTAGGCCGAGAGTGACTAAACAGCCTCCCGAAGAGGGGCTGGACAGCGCGGTGTCCAGACTCGCCAGTAGCATGGTCTTGATGACATCGCGTATGTTTCCGCTGTCGGCCAGCGCGTTCATGCTGACGGAACCAGCCGTTGCAAGATAAAGGTCGAGCGCTTCTCGGTATAACGCTTCTTTCGATCCGAAGGCGGCGTAGAAACTGGGCGGGTTAATGCCCATCGCGGCCATCAGTTCGGAAAGCTGGGCGGCTTCATAGCCTTTGGCCCAAAAAATTTCCATCGCGCGTTGGAGTGCCGTATCACGATCGAAGCTCCGGGGACGTCCACGGGCCATAGGATCTCCTTTTTGTAAAACCTATTACATAAATATTGACGAGGTAAATCCGCGTGCCAATAATGTAATCTCTATTACATAAATGGAGCAAGCGCATGTCTGATCTTTCCGAAAGCCGTATCGAAATCGTTCGTCGCTACTTTCGCGAGGTGGATGCAAGATCCGCCACTTTGCTGGACTTGTTCACAGAAGATGTCGAGTTCTTCTTCCCCAAGTTCGGCGCGATGCGAGGTAAGGCTGCGCTTGCCCTGTTTGCAACGCGCATCGCCAGAGACGCAGCGACGCTCTCTCATGACATTGATGGATTGGTCTTCACCGTTGACGGCGATCGCATCGTCGTGGAAGGGCGAGAGTGGGGAGTGACCGCAGAGGGGCGGGCGTGGCCGGATGGCGATATTTCGCAAGGCCGTTTTGCCACCGTCTTCGAGTTCGACGGGCTGTTGGTCAAGCGAGCGTTCATCTATGTCGATCCCGACTTCACCAGCGAAGACCGCAGGCGTGTTGCGCTGTACCGTGACGGTGTTTCTTCTCCGACACCTCACCAGATTGCTTCACTTTATTTTGAACGATGGGCGGTCCTGTGGGCGACGCCGGACGATCCTCTGGCTCTGGAGGGGGTGCTCGAACTGTTTGCAGAAGACGTGGACTGGGACATCCCGGGCGATCGGGACACGGTGCCCTGGATCGGCCCGCGCCGGGATCGCCAGGAGGTGAGTGCTTTCCTTATGGAACTGGTGGCACAGATTGCCCCTGAGCGATTCGAGGTGCGGCGAATTCTGGCTGATGCCGAGGAGGCGGTGGCGGTGGGTGAGTTAGCCTCCCGGGTTAAGGCCACCGGACGGTTGATTACCAGCCCCTTTGCTTTCGTACTGACCGTCCGAGACGGTAAAATCGTCCGTTTCCGTATGCTGGAAGACAGCCATGCGGTCGCGGCTGCGGTATCAGGACCGCGCGTTTAGACGGTCTCATTTAGTCAATCCTAACGTCACCAGGAGTCAGACCGAGACATGCCGAAGAGGTGCTTGTCGGGTCAGCGCGCACGTTATGCTTTATCACCGTATGGGCTTTCAATGGAACAGATTGGAAGCGGAACGCGCCGTTTTTTTACTCATGAATGGAAAAAACGCCACGGCATTCTGTTGAATACCTTGGCGTTGATTTTAGGGAATCTAGCGGGATCGCCTTCGCTCATCAGTGGCTAAGCTTCGATTCGAATGATGCTGCAATGTCTGTCGAAACCACCCCAAGGCATCAAGTGATGCCACGCGGAGTTATTTCTTCTTGTTAATCATGGATTTTAAATCGGCAAAAGGATTATAGGTTGCCGCGTCGATATCGTTTTGTGCGTCTTCGCCCGCCACCACGGTTGAGCCGTACTGATCCGCTTCCGTGTACTTCGAGTGTTCGTGGTCATGGCAATAAAGGCACAAGAGCTCCCAGTTACTGCCGTCTTCCGGATTATTGGTGTGGTCGTGATCGATATGGTGAACGGTCAATTCCCGCAAGTTTGAATAAACAAACTCCCGCGAGCAGCGTCCACATATCCACGGATAGATTTTTAGTGCTTTTTCACGATATCCGCTTTCTAAACGCGTGTAGTTTTTGGGGATTAGTGCCATTGCCGATGTTACCTGTCATAAAGAGATTGCCCCTAATATATCCCATAATGGAACCTCCGCCCAATGTGGCCGCCAGCGATTCATCGCCAGAAAACGACCGGGTGATTAACACGCTGCACTCATCAACAGCGGTCGTCCTGGTATTACGCGATTAGGCCTTACCTTGATTAACGAAGGGGCGAACGGTCGTGTTTTTTAGCGACCCACTATCATGAGATTATCTGGAAATAGAGTTCACCGTTTGGGGGTAAAAGCTGAACGACAATAGGGTCTCCTGCGCTTATCGGAGCCCGTATGTAGGGATCCCACCGCTGACACTGCGTTGAGATCGGCGAGCGAGCTGGAGACCG
This sequence comes from Lonsdalea britannica, assembly GCF_003515985.1. Lineage (GTDB taxonomy): Bacteria > Pseudomonadota > Gammaproteobacteria > Enterobacterales > Enterobacteriaceae > Lonsdalea > Lonsdalea britannica. The sequence goes on from NZ_CP023009.1 coordinate 2,509,041, forward strand.
AGCGACTCATACCCATCCCCAGCAAAACAATTTTATTCGTTAATTGTCTGAAAAGCGCGGAGCACAACCGGTTGTTGCCGTGGTTTTGTTCATGCGGCGATCCTTAGTTTTATTTGTCAGAACATGAATCTAGGGATCTAAAACAGGCAAGTGGCTTCCCGCCTCGCGAAATTGCGTAATCAGATTTTCGAATCTGACCGGTAACGGCGTTTCAACCGTTTAACCCAACAACGTTTTTGCTCGGGTAGGGTTTCCTCTAAATCGCCCAACATCAAAATTACGAGGGGAGCCTCGCGAACCTCTACCTCTGCATGTTGAGACGTATGTGACGCCGCCAATGTTGCCAGTTTGACCGTTTTCTTGGAGTGGTACGTCAGTGTGATCCGCTGGTGCGGCCGACAGGAATATAAAGCGCGATGTTAATAAAGGGGAAAGGAGATATTTTGATGTGGGGGCAGTCCATTTTTAAAATCTCTCTTGTGCGAGCGAGCCAAGCACAATTCGCTGGAACTGATGAACAAGTGCAGGGTGAGCAATACCGCCAGCTGGGTCAGTTCCCGGCCTTGCTAATAGTTTTCAATGCGTTCCAGCAACTCAGGCAGACGCTGCCAGCGGCAGATTCAGGTAATAACATTTCACTGACGAAGCGGTTACGCTAACTAAATCTAGCTCCGGATTATTTCCCACCCATCCTTGCTGAACCGCGTAACGCATAATGTTGCACAGATGCTGCTGTGCTCGGGATGCGATCTCCAGCAAACCGTTTTTCTCAATACCCTTCAGCAGGGCAGTGAAGTGCCGGGTTTTGAGTTCCGTTATCGGGTGATTACCGATCGCCGGAAAAACATAATTGCTCAGGCAGGCAAGCGGCCTAGTTTTTCGATTAAGTTCTGTTGCTTTTAAGCCACCGTAGCGCAACGGTCTTGAAACTTTTTACTATCGAAATGGTGAAGTACCAGAGACGTGAACAAGCAGGTTTAACGCGGAGATATGGACTGTGTGAGTCAGATAGTTTTATGGGGGGAGCGGGAAATGTTAACTTGCGGATTTTCGTGACATATAAGAGACATTTGGGGGGCACTCCGTCATCGAACCAACCTGCCCCCAAATCTGACCATCAAATTCCCCGATGCGGAGAAAAAGCCTGAAACGCAGTTGAAAGCGTTCTCGTTACCTTACCGCATCAAAACGCTAAAGAACTTGCTTAGGTACATGCAAACAAAAAGCCCGCTTAAGTTTCCTTAAGCGGGCTTTTCTAAAATTGGCTCCTCTGACTGGGATCGCCTTTGCCAGTAACTGGCTAATAATTAAGCTAATCCTGAATTCCCCTCTTGTCAAGACCACCAGAATGACCACCAATCGAAGCTGGTTACATAAAACTGATTTGAGCGGTCTACGTTCATTTGGTAATCGTTACTATGGTTATGTCTACGAGGGTAGTGTTGTTTCTGTCCTCATAGTGGAATTGTACCCGAGAAAATACCAGGGAGCCTGTTCTGTGCATATGTTGTGTGAAAAGGTTTTTGGTCAAAGAGAGACTGCCGAAAATAGAGCTAAAAACCGTGCTCGTGTGTAAAATTTGGCCCTAACTAACCAATTGAGCAATTTCATATTTTGCGTAGACGCGCGCCCTAAGTTTTTGGCAAGTGTTTTCACACAGTCTGCGCCAATAGCGGACGTTCAAAGTATTCAAGTAGTTACAATATTATGTTCTGGCTTGGGTCTCTAAACGTGGATATGGTGAAATCAAATAATTTTTAAGGGTCAAGATTTCTATGAATATAGCAGTAAGGAACGTAGACAAAGTCAGAGTATCACGTGCGGGACACACTTTTCATGAAAGGTGGACAGCGCGGCGAGCTCTTCAGCTTGTGTTCCCGAAGGATAATCTTTTCGCGATAGTGATCGAAGGCCTATCCCCTAACGAAGATCTAAAGCTTGGAAAAGAGGCAGAGGATATAGCCGACCTTGTTCTTTATTATGGCAATGGAGATACTTTCGAAACCTGCACAGCCCAGCAGATTTTGCAGTTCAAATACAAGGAAGCTTCCGAGCCCGTCACATCATCCTATCTGAAAAAAACGATCAAGAAATTCGCCGCAACACTGCGAAACTTTAAGGTCAGCATTTCGGATGAAGACATAGCGAAGAAACTGTCATTCGGGTTCGTGACGAATGCGGAATTTTCTGGTGAGCTTTGGGATGCTATCGCGTGCTTGAAATCGGGTCGCGCACCGGGGTCCAATAGCGCCAAGAAGCAACTTGAGTACCTCAAAACCTGGTGCAAGGAAGAGAAGGTCGAAGCGGAGGACATTTTCCTGCTCATCGAGTTTCGCGCTGCAACAAATGATTTGCCTGCGCAGAACCGATTCTTGCGACGAACAATCAGTGATTGGTCGGCTGACTCAAGCGGACTGGCTGCAAGGAGGCTGTTTGCACTCGTAGAGATTGTCCGAGAGAAGTCGCAAATCGAGGGGCAGGGCAAGAATTCTATCAGGCGTGAAGATATCCTCGATGCTCTTGAATGTGATGAGGATCAGTTATTTCCAGCGGATACGCGGTTTGTTGATGTTGGTGATGTCGTTGAGCGCAGCGCCTCGCAAGATGTCAAAGACGAGATCGAAGCCAGCAATCTTCCCGTATTCCTCCATGCTGACGGCGGTGTTGGAAAAACTGTCTTCATCCAGAGCCTTACCACATATCTGACAGTGTAGTGGTCAACGAAAACTGGCCACCGCGTTAGAGTTTTTCCAGTATCGGTTTTCCGATTCGTTTGGTGGTAACCCACCATTATATTCGTGCGGTCTTAGTGCACTGTAATATCCAACGATATAGTTCGTTATGGCGTGAGCTGCATCGCTGAAGCTTACGTAACCCGTCACCGGCACCCATTCGTTCTTCAGACTCCTGAAGAAGCGCTCCATTGGGCTGTTATCCCAGCAGTTTCCGCGCCGGCTCATACTCTGTCTGATTCTGTATCGCCACAGTAACTGCCGGAACTGCCTGCTTGTATAGTGACTGCCCTGGTCGCTGTGGAACATCACCCCAGCGGGCTTACCGCGAGTTTCCCATGCCATTTCCAACGCCTTCATGGTGAGTCTGCTGTCCGGCGAGAACGACATTGCCCAACCCACTGGTTTTCTTGCGAACAGGTCGAGAACAACGGCGAGGTACGCCCAGCGTTTACCTGACCAGATATAGGTCACATCACCGCACCACACCTGGTTGGGCTCCGTTACGGCGAACTGTCGCTCAAGATGGTTCGGGATAGCAACGTGCTCATGACCGCCACGTTTATACCGGTGAGTCGGCTGCTGGCAACTGACCAGTCCCAGCTCTTTCATGAGCCTGCCGGCAAGCCAGCGCCCCATCTGGTAGCCTCTCTGGGTTGCCATTGTGGCGATGCTTCTTGCTCCGGCCGAACCGTGGCTGATGCCATGCAGCTCAAGTACCTGACTGCGTAATATAGCCCGTCTGCCGTCTGGCTTTTCAGGACGGTTTTTCCAGTATTTGTAGCTGCTGCGATGAACCCCGAACACATGGCAGAGTGTGGCCACAGGATAACGCGCCCTGAGTTTCCCGATTATCGAGAACTGTTCAGGGAGTCTGACATCAAGAGCGCGGTAGCCTTTTTTAATATTTCGTTTTCCATTTCAATACGTTGCATCTTCTTCCTGAGCTCACGTATTTCGATTTGTTCCGGCGTTATCGGGGAGGCTTTTGGTGTTTTGCCCTGACGCTCATCACGCAGTTGTTTGACCCATTTCGTCATCGTGGAAAGACCTACATCCATAGCCTTGGCGGCATCAGAGACGGTGTAGTTTTGATCGACAACCAGCTGAGCAGATTCGCGTTTGAATTCAGGACTAAAATTTCTTCTTTTCATTGGAGCACCTGTGTTGTTCTGAGGTGAGCATATCACCTCTGTTCAGGTGGCCAAATTCAGTAAACCACTTCAGCCCATAGTCCAGATTCCATCAAGGCACTACAGGCCATTGTCCGGAATCCGTGACCGCAGATTTCATCTTTTGTGTCATAACCCATCAGGCGCAAAGCCTTGTTGACCGTGTTTTCGCACATTGGCTTATACGGATTATGAGCACCGGGAAATATGAGTTCCTGATGCCCTGAGATTTCCCGTATCTGTTTCAAAATAGTGATGGACTGACGGGAGAGGGGAACGATATGCGGCGTGCGCATTTTGGCACCACGTCCGGAATAACGCACTCCGGGGATGGCTTCACGAGTAGCCGGAATGATCCAGATTTTGTTTCTGAAATCAATCTCAGACCAACGGGCAAAGCGCAACTCGCTGGAGCGGATGAAAAGGAGCAGAGTAAGTGATACAGCCAAACGGGTTAATTCTCGCCCTTGCTTGTAATCCTCAATGCGAGTCAACAGTTCCGGTAGTTTTTCTAGCGTAAGGGCAGGGTAGTGGCGTTTAACGGGCGGGGTGATGATACCGTCCAGATTGGCTGCCGGATTATGCTCTATCAACTCCTGGTGCACGGCATGGCGCATGATATTGCACATATGTTGCCGAGTGCGCGCCGCCACTTCCAGCAGACCTTTTTTCTCAATCCCTTTCAGCAGGTCGATGAAATGGCGGGTTTTCAGTTCAGTGACTGGCAGTTGTCCAATTATCGGGAAGATATGATTGTTCATGCTGGCAAGCAGGCGGGTTGCATGGTTCTCCGACCATGCTCTGTTGCTTTTATGCCAACTTATCGCCACTGATTTGAAGGTTTCCTCTGATGAGGCAGTGGCTCTCTCAGCAGAGCGTTGTTGTGCTGGATTGATATTCTGCGCCAGCAATTTGCGGATTCCGTCACGTTGTTGACGAGCATCGGCCAAAGATACACCGGGATAGGCACCTAAGCCGAGGCGGGATTCTTTTCTATTGATACGATATTTGAGATACCAAAGACGTGAACCGCTTGGATTAACTAAAAGGTATAGACCGTGAGAATCGGAGACTTTGAAGGGTTTTGTGGATGGTTTTAAGTTGCGGATTTTTTTGTCGTTAAGAGACATTTTGGGGTCACTCCGTCATCGAACCAACTTGACCCCAAATCTGACCACCAAATTCTCCCGATGCGGAGGGTAAACTGAAAATGCATCGGGAAGGCTTTTCACGCTAACTTATTAAATCTGAATTACATAGGGATTCGCAAAGCGGCATGAAAATAAGAATATGGCTCCTCTGACTGGACTCGAACCAGTGACATACGGATTAACAGTCCGCCGTTCTACCGACTGAACTACAGAGGAATCGTGTGAACGGGGCGCATAATAACGAGGGGCTGAGGGCATGTCAAAGGCCGAAACCCTAAATCCGGTTCGTTTGCTGGCAGAATGCGCAAAGTGATGGTTTTTTAGAAACGATTGCGGAGTAAGTAGGCGCGGAGGGCAAAAAAACAGCGGCTAAATCGCCGCTGTTTTTTATGGTTGGCAGGAGACTCAGGCGTGTTGTTGCCCGGTTTCAGTTGCCTGAGGGGCGGAGGCGTCTGTTGCTTCATCCTCCTCCTCGTCGTCATGAACATTTTTTTCCAGACTGGAAACCACCGCGGTGGAAATGCTGTTGCCGATGACGTTGGTGGCGGTACGGCCCATATCCAGGAATTGGTCGATGCCCAGAATCAGCAGAATACCCGCTTCCGGCAGGCTGAACATCGGCAGCGTTGCGGCGACGACCACGACGGAAGCGCGGGCGACGCCGGCCATGCCTTTACTGGTGATCATCAGCGTCAGCAGGATCAGAATCTGCTGGGTCAGGCTCAGGTCGATGTTATAGGCCTGCGCGATGAACAGGATGGCGAAGGACTGATACATCATGGAGCCATCAAGGTTAAAGGAATAACCCAGCGGCAGCACGAAGCTGGAGATTTTCTTCGGCACGCCGAATTTGGTCAGCGCTTCCATGGTTTTCGGATAGGCGGATTCGCTGCTGGCGGTGGCGAAAGCCAGTACGGTTGGTTCGCGGATCAATTTACCCAGGATGACGATGCGTTTGCCCAGGAAGGCATAGCCCACCAGGAACAAAGCGCCCCATAACAGCGCTAAGCCGATGTAGAACTCACCGATCAGCTTGCCGAAGTCATACAGCAGGCCCAAGCCCTGAGTCGTGATTGCGGAGGCGATAGCGGCGAATACGGCAATCGGCGCCAGTCCCATCACGTAATCTGTGACACGGAACATCACTTTAGCGAGTTCGTCGATCAAAGACTGAATCGTGGTGGCATGCTTGTTGTGTTGTTTCACATAAGCCAGCGCGGAGCCGAAGAAGAGGGAGAAGACCAGAATCTGCAAAATTTCGTTGTTCGCCATCGCTTCCACAATACTTTTCGGGAAGATGTGGCTGATGAAGCTTTTCAACGTGAATCCGTCGGTGCTCAACCCGGTAGAAACGTGCGTGGTGGTTGCGACCAGATTCATGCCCGCGCCCGGCTGGAAGAGGTTGGCCAGCGCCATACCGATAATCAACGACAGAATAGACGCGGTGACGAACCAGATCATGGCTTTCAGACCAACACGGCCCACGGCAGCAGAGTCACCCATACTGGCAAGACCAGAAACCAGCGTGGCGAAGACCAACGGTGCGATAATCATCTTGATAAGGCGCAGGAAAATATCGGTAACCAGATTGAAATAGGAAGCAATTTCTTTGGCACGAGTACCATCCAGGAACTCATGACAGGCCCATCCGACGATGATCCCGATGACGATAGCGACCACTATCTGTAAAAGTAACTTCTGCCTTTGCATACGAACCTCATGTTGATGAATGTGTACAGACAACACCGTATTATTGCAGCGTGGCGTCTCATGCGTATTTCCTTACACACTCAGGCGACACCCTGACTTGTTATTGGGCGTATTGTGTTTGCCTTATTGAATAACAGCGAATCAAGGGTTTTACCGTTTTTTTTTCGTCAGGGGAAATACAATTGTCGCTAAAAAAAGTGAAAAGTGAGTTTTTTTTGATATTTACCCGTCATAGCGGTGCCGTGTCTTATGTGTGTTTGTTTTTTATCTTGTTGTTTTTATTTAATTTAATTGGGCTGTTTGTCTGAGCGCCATCCTCCTGTTTCAGGTATTAGATTTACTTATGACGGCGGTCAAATTAGCAGCAAATTAAATTATCCATAAGATTTATTAGCTCGAATAACGCGGCGATATGGCGTCAGAGTTATTATTTAGATAACGCGTTTAGACGTCACAATATGAGTGGAAATATCCGTCAAATATTATTGATGTCATTACAGCGATGACAAGAATAATTAAATTCCAATCAGGCATGTAATTGCCATGTTATTTGTTGGTACTCCCGCCGTTAAATATCACGCCATTATTTTTCATCTCTGTGATGCATGTCTATTGACAAGGCGTCAGGGGCGGTAAATACAGCGTGTGCCGGTCAGATCCAGTAAGTCGGGCTTATCGAACGGGGATGGAGCCTTGGTTAAACGCGCCCGTGGAGCAGGGCGCGATGATGACGTGAGGTTTAGTGGAACACTTCTGCTGTATCGCGCAGATGCGCTTTCAACTTGCTGTATTCCTTCTGCACATACTCTTCCGCCCAGCGTTGATCCGCGATCGGTTCCAGTCGCACGGCACAGTGTTTGTATTCCGGCGTCTTGGCGATAGGGTCGACCTCGTCAAGCGTCAGTTCGTTACAGGCGCCGATCCACCATTGGTAGGTCATGTAGACCGCACCTTTATTAATCCGCTCGCTGACCGCGGCCCGGCTAATGACTTTGCCGCGACGAGACGCCACCCAGATGAGCTGCTGATCCTGTAATTCCAGCGCGGCGGCATCGACCGGATTAATTTGCACGTAGCCCGGCTCATCCGCCAGCGTTTGCAGGGCGGTGCAGTTACCGGTCATGGAACGGCAGGAATAGTGGCCGACTTCGCGAACCGTGCAGAGGATCATCGGGTACTGGCTGTCGGTCTGCTCCATCGGCGGATGCCACTCGGTGGCGAATAGCAGCCCCTTGCCATTGGGACGGTCAAATTGGCTGCCCGCATAGAGCCACGGCGTTCCGGGACTGTCCAACGTCTCACAGGGCCACGGAATACAGGCTAGCCCCGCCATTTTCTCGTAGGTTGCGCCGGTATAGAGTGGGCACAGCTGGCGCATTTCGTCCCAAATTTCCTGCGTATTGCGGTAGTGCATTGGGTAGCCCATGGCGGTCGCCATCAGACTGATGATTTCCCAGTCGGGTTTTACGTCACCCTGAGGCTCCACCGCTTTATAAAAGCGCTGGAAGCCGCGATCGGCGGCGGAGTAAACGCCCTCGTGCTCGCCCCATGAGGTCGCCGGAAAGATGACGTCGGCGACAGACGCCGTTTTGGTCATGAAAATATCCTGCACGATCAGCAATTCCAGCTCATCGAATGTCTGACGGACCAACGACAAGTCTGGCTCGGTTTGTAGCGGATCTTCGCCCATCAGGTAGTTGGCCTTGATTTTCCCGGCTTTGATTTTGTGCGGCACGTCGGTCAGCGTAAATCCTTTGTGCGCGGGCAGAGAGTGTACGCCCCACGCCTGAGCGAATTTGGCGCGAATCGCCGGATCGGTGACGTCCTGATAACCGGGGAACAGGTTGGGCAGCGCACCCATGTCGCAAGCGCCCTGAACGTTATTTTGTCCTCGCACCGGGCCAACGCCGACGTTGGGGCGGCCCAGATTACCGGTCAGCAGCGCCAGTCCCGATAGCCCTTTGACGACGTCCACCCCCTGCGTCCACTGGGTAACGCCCATGCCCCACAGAATGGTGGCGGAAGGGGCGGCGGCATACATGCGGATCGCCTCGCGGATCAGCGTGGGCTCCAGCCCGGTGATCTCGGCGACATACTCGGGCGTATATTTCTCGACGATGGCGCGATATTCCTCAAAGCCTTCGGTATGTTGTTCTACAAACGTCTTGTCGTAGAGACCTTCATCAATCAGTACATTGGCGAAAGCGTTAACCAGTGCCATATTGGAACCGTTTTTTAACGGCAGCCACAAATCGGCGATGCGAGCGGTTTCAATGTGGCGCGGATCGCAGACGATGATCTTGGCGCCGCGCGCTCGCGCCTTGAGGATGCGGCGGGCGACGATAGGGTGTGAGTCGGCGGCGTTATAGCCGAACACCAGTACGCACTCGGTATGTTCAATTTCGCAAATCGAGTTGCTCATCGCGCCGTTGCCCAGCGTCACATCGAGGCCAGAAACCGAAGGGCCGTGGCATACGCGAGCGCAGCAGTCGACGTTATTGGTGCCGGTGACCGCCCGGGCGAACTTCTGCATCACGTAGTTGGTTTCGTTACCGGGGCCGCGGGAAGAGCCGGTATGCATGATGGCGTCGGGGCCGTATTTTTCGCGGATGGCCAGCAGTCGCGAGCTGGCGAATGCGATAGCTTCATCCCACGAGACCACTTCGAACTGCGCACCTTTATGACGGCGGATCATGGGGTTTTTCAACCGTGGCGTGAGCAGTTTGGTATCGTTGAGAAAGTCCCAGCCGTAGTAGCCCTTCAGGCAGAGTTCGCCTTCATTGGTCACACCCTGTGCGCCTTCCGCGCCGACGACTTTATTGTTCTCAACCAGCAGATTGATTTTGCAGCCTGACCCGCAATAAGGGCAGACGGTGATCACTTTTTTCATGTGGGTATCTCCTTCGGCGCTCCCGCTGGAGAGCGCCCCGAATGACGTATCGGCGGCGTGATGCGCCGTGGGGCGCGAGCCTTGTTCTGCGTTGAAGCTTAGTCTGCCTTTTGCAGATCTTGCTGAGGCTAACCGGTTTCTCATCGGGCTTATTACGCAGAAGACCGGTGGACGCGCAGTCCGGATACGGTGTCCTAGCGTCTGATGATGACCGATGCGGGCGAGGGATTTACTGATCGCCGTCATAGCGGCGTAAAGTCTGATGAACATGGTGCGGCGACAGGCTGTGTGTCGCCGTTGACTACGCGTGATCCCAGAGGAAGACGTGCGTTGTCTTTATGACAAAAAGACGCGGGATAGGTCGTTAGCGAATGACGTCGGCACTGACGACGGGCTGCGGCTTGATGCGCATGGCGCTAATGACGCCGCAGACCAGACAGGCGATACCCGCGAGCGTCATCACCGGCGGCCAGCTTTGACGCAGCATAAACGTATAGGCCAGCGCCGAAAGCGTTTCGAATACCAGCATAGGCCCCATCAGCGCTGTGGGCAGCCGCTGACTGGCGGCATTCCAGCATATCGTCCCCAGCCAGGACCCCAACAGGCCGATCGCCAGCATCAGCAGCACAAACCGTTCGGGTCGAGGCCCAAGAGGCAATGAAAACGACGGCGAGGTCAGCGCCAGATATCCGCCGACCATCACATAAGCTGCGAAAGCCAACGGCAGCGTAGCGATGCCCTGCGCCGTAGCCCAGGTCATGGGATGATGTGAGGGATGTTGCCGCAGCCAACGGGAGTTTCGCAACGGATACCAGGTCCAGCAGACGACCGCCATCAGCGCGAGGGCAATGCCGCTGAGATAGCGTGGCAGCGGCACGGACTCCGCGGCGCCCTGACGCTCCGCGATATTGACCAATACCAGACCGGTAATGATGAGCAGAAGCGACGGGATCAGCCGTCGCCACGCCAACTGCCCGTCCTCCCGGCCGTACAACAGATTGGCGCTGACGGCGATGATGACCGGCAGCGTGCCGATAATCATGGAGGAAACCGGCGCGCCGGTCCGCTGGATCGCACTGGCGAGAAACAGGTAGTAGAGCAGATTGCCGACGGCCGACAGGCGCAGTGCCTCGAACCAGTCGCTGCGAGACAGTTTCTTCAGTCGGTTGCGGTCGAGCCACGCCAACGGCAGGGCGATCAGTCCAAAGGCCAGATAGCGTCCGCTAGATTGCAGCGCCGCCGGATAGTCGGGGATGATCATTGGGCCGATAAAGATGAGTCCCCACATCAATCCGGCGGATAGCGCAAAAAAAATTCCCGTTAACACAGTCTCGATCCTGATGAATGACAACGCGGTGATGCGCGCAGCGGGCCGTCAGTCGCGGCCTGAAGGGCGAGCATGCTCATTTAGCGACGTTCTATATCTTTAAAAGTTATATGTAGGAAATTTTGTTTATTTGTACGAAATAACATTACTTCGTATGAATAGTGCTAACAAGTAGCACAAGGGCGGGGCGAAGTGTGAACTTTCAACAACTGAGAATTATTCGGGAATCGGCACGGTGCAACTATAACCTGACCGAGGTGGCGAACACACTCTACACATCGCAGTCGGGGGTGAGCCGCCATATTCGTGAACTGGAAGATGAGCTGGGCATAGAAATTTTCATCCGGCGCGGCAAGCGTCTGTTAGGAATGACGGAGCCAGGAAAAGAGCTGCTGGTGATGGCCGAACGTATCCTGAACGACGCCAACCACATCCGCAGGCTGGCTAACGTCTTCAGCGACAACGACGCCGGGGTCTTGGTGATTGCCACCACGCACACTCAGGCGCGATACAGCCTGCCGTCGGTCATCCAGTCGTTTAGGACGCAATATCCGCAGGTGCAACTGGTGCTGCATCAGGGAACGCCGGAGGAAATTGTGGCGATGCTGTCTTCAGGTGAAGCGGACATCGGCATTGCCTCGGAACAACTGATGAATACGACGTCATTGGCGGCATTTCCTTACTATCGCTGGCATCACTCCATTCTTGTGCCGTCAGGACATCCGCTGGCGGACGGCGGCCCCATCACGTTGGATAAACTCAATACGGTGCCGTTGATCACCTATCGTCAGGGCATTACCGGGCGCTCGCGCATCGATCGGGCATTTCTTGCTGCGGGACTTTCTCCCCATATCGCGATTAGCGCGCAGGACTCAGACGTTATTAAGACCTATGTTGAATTAGGTTTAGGGGTGGGTATTTTGGCGGACAGATCCTACGATCCCGTTCGCGACGCCGGGTTGGTGCGCATTGAAGCGGAACACTTGTTCGAAGCGAATACCGTTTGGCTCGGACTCAAACGCGGCCAGCTTCAGCGCAACTACACGTGGCAGTTCATCCAGCTTTGCAACCCGGAACTGACGCTGGAAGAGATCAAGCAGCGGGTCTTCTCCGAAAGCGACAACGAAAACGTCCTCGATTACCAGATCTGATGTCTGTCCAACGGCGCGGGTGAATAAGACCTTTGTTCACCTGCGCTGTTATTAGCCTCCATTCTCGTCATCAGTCTTTTGCGCCTGCCTTCATTTTCACGGAGCATCGGCGTCTCCAACTTCTCCTCGCATGATCCAGGACTTTTTCGTCGCCTTGAACGATGAAATCAAGCGTTTCATCCCTTTTTGAGCTCGTACCCCGTCTTTTTTTCAATTTTTTGCAGCAAGACAGAGTGCTTTTATATTCTTAATGGCGCTAAAAAATAGCACTGATATTCCTGAATTTTCTGTAGCCAATGCAGGAAAAATCGTATTGCTTAACAGCATAATTATGAAATTGCTTATCTATGATTGGCTTGATCTCACCCACCTGGGATAGTAGCATCCTCGCTTTAACAATAACTTAGACAAGATGCGTTGTTGATAAAAACAGCGATTTTGTTTTTAAATACAAATAGTTGTTCGTTTTAAGAGAATAACTATTTGCATGATAAATAGACAGCTCGCCCCATTCGGCCGCTGCAATAATAAAAACCACCTCATCTTTGTAACCTCCCCCTCGTCTGGACATATTCAGCATCTGCTGATGGTGTGAGGCGCCGGTAGAACCGTCGCCTGCGAGGATCGGAGCACAGGAAATGGAAAGTGATATGAAAAAACAAAAAATTAGCCTGGCGTGGCAAATTCTCATCGCCTTGGTGATTGGTATTGCCCTTGGGGCCTTTTTGCATGAACATCCGACCGAAAAACAGTGGCTGATCGCCAATGTTCTCAGCCCGGCCGGAGATATCTTCATTCGGTTGATCAAAATGATCGTGGTACCGATTGTCATCACCACGCTGGTGGTCGGTATCGCCGGTGTGGGCGATGCCAAGAAGCTGGGTCGTATTGGTCTGAAAACCATTCTCTACTTTGAAGTGGTCACGACGGTGGCGATTATTCTCGGCATTACGCTGGCGAATATCTTCCAGCCGGGTCACGGCATTGATATGTCGACACTAACCAGCGTCGATATTTCACAATATGAGAAAACCACCGAGCAGGTGCAGAGCGGCGCGCATAGCCTGGTCGGCACGATTCTGTCACTGATTCCGCCGAACATCTTCGACTCCATGGCGAAAGGGGACATGCTGCCGCTGATCTTCTTCTCTGTGTTGTTTGGTCTGGGCCTGTCTTCCCTGCCGCGCGAACAGCGTGATCCGTTGCTGAACGTGTTCCGCAGCGCATCAGAAACGATGTTTAAAGTGACCCACATGATCATGCGTTATGCGCCGGTCGGGGTCTTTGCGCTGATTGCCGTGACCGTGGCTAACTTCGGGTTCGCCTCGCTCTGGCCGTTGGCAAAACTGGTTGTGATGGTTTACGGCGCGATCGTGTTCTTCGCACTGGTGGTGCTGGGACTGGTGGCGCGCCTTTGTGGACTGCGCGTCAGCATGATTATTCGCATCCTGAAAGACGAGCTGATTCTGGCGTACTCTACGGCGAGCTCCGAAACCGTGCTGCCGCGTATCATCGAAAAGATGGAAGCCTATGGCGCGCCGAAGGCCATCACAAGCTTCGTCGTGCCGACGGGGTACTCTTTCAATCTGGATGGTTCTACGCTTTACCAGAGTATTGCGGCGATCTTTATCGCGCAGCTGTACGGCATCGACCTGACCATTAGTCAGGAAGTCGTGTTGGTACTGACGCTGATGCTGACCTCCAAGGGGATTGCCGGTGTACCGGGCGTATCCTTCGTCGTACTGCTGGCGACGCTGGGCAGCGTGGGTATTCCGCTGGAAGGTCTGGCCTTTATTGCGGGCGTCGACCGTATTCTGGATATGGCGCGTACCGCGTTGAACGTGGTGGGTAATGCCCTGGCCGTTCTGGTTATCGCTAAATGGGAAGGTCAGTTCGACGAGAAGAAAGCGCGTTCCTATGAAAGCGAAATTCGCGGATTGAATGCGAAGAACGCCAGCTAATATCGGTTTTATCATAGCGGGACTGCACCTGAATCGGCGCAGTCCACGTTCAAAACGCAGCGCGACGCCGTCTCGCTGCGTTTTTTAATGCCTGTCGCTTTCCTCATTAGGCTATCCTGACGAACCCCGAACCCCGAACCCCGAACCCCGAACCCCGAACCCCGAACCCCGAACCCCGAACCCCGAACCCCGAACCCCGAATCCCGAACCTTGTCTTAAAAGTGGCAAACTCACCAACCGGGAGCTAGATTTCGGCTGGCGCGTGTCCCCGTTAAGGTGCGGTCAACTACCCGGCTGATCGTGAATTTCTTCAAAGAAGTAGTCTTTCCACGAAGCGGCTTTATTCTTCAAAATCCCCAGCTCATGCAGTTTCTCGGCGTAGACATAGGTGCGCTGCGGCGTCACGGTGAAGTCGATTTCGGGGTCTTCGACAATCTGCTTCACCAGCTCCAGCGGCAGGCGCGATTTTTCCACGCGGAGGTAGGTTTCCGCCGCCGCTGCTTTGTCCGCCTTGATAATGTCGGCGGCCTCTTTCAGCGCATCGTAAAACGCCCGGTAGGTTTTGGGATTGTCATCGTGGAACTTCTGGGTGGTATAGAGCAGGTTGAACGAGCCGGGACCGCCCAGTACATCATAGGAACTCAGAATCTTGTGGACTTTGGGGTTTTCCAGCGCCTGATATTGGAATGGCGGGCTGGAGAAGTGGGCCGTTATCTCAGACCCGCCCGCGGTCAGCGCGGCGCTGGCATCCGGATGCGGCAGGCTAACGGTAATGGTGTCGAAACGCTTAAAGTTTTCATTGCCGAACAGCTTGGCTGTCTCAATTTGCAAGGTGCGGGACTGGAAACCGACGCCTGCCGCAGGCGTGGCGATACGGTCTTTTTCACTCAGGTCGCGCACCGTTTTAACCGCGGGGTTGTTGCTGAGTAGGTAGTTGGGCATAGAGCCCAGCGATGCGATAGCTTTTACGTTCTGTCGACCACGGGTTCTGTCCCACAGGGTCAGCGCCGGGGGCACCCCGGCAGAGGCCACGTCGAGCGAGCCGGAAAGTAACGCTTCATTGATGATAGTCGCGCCGGAGAGCGTGCGCCATTCCACGTTGATATCGACACCTTGCTGTTTGCCGTGTTTCTCGATGAGCTGTCGATCGCGGACCACGTCGAGAATCAAATAACCGATGCCGAACTGCTGAGCAATGCGAATATTTCCTTCCGCCTCGGCAGACAAGGGCGCAAAACTTAGTCCCAGCCCTGCCAGCAGGGCCAATGCCGTCAGTCGTCCGGTAATGGCAGTTTTTTTCTGATTTCCTGATGAATCCATATTTCTCTCACTTATATTAAATAAAAAAATAAAGAAAAATGAAGCGGTGACCGCCGGACGATAATGAAAGTCTGCGTATGCTATGAGGCAATGAGTGAATTTTATAAATGTTATTTTGGAATAATTTATTGGCTTTTCATTTGTATGAATGTTGGTAAAAGAAAGCCTGAATATTGCTTAGCGAATTTGCTTCTATTCAAAGCACTAATTTTGACTTATCGAATAAAAAATACGGTGCATGATATTCATCATCTGTCTATTGACCCGGAATAAAATGTCATGCCCGTTTTTTCTCATCAGTATTTACGAGGTTATTTACGCGAGTGTTTGCTGGCCGTTGAGGTGACAGAAGAGGTTGCAGGTCTGGTCGCGGATAATCTCGTGGAGTCGAGTTTGAAAGGGCACGACTCTCACGGCGTGAGTATGCTCCCGCGTTATGTCGCCGCCATTCGCGATGGCGGACTGCGGCCTTACGCCGTGGCGGAAAAGACGCTGGATGCAGGGCCGCTGATCTCTTTTGCGGGACAGCATGGTTTCGGTCAGGTGGTCGCCCGACAGGTCATCGCGGAGGGTATTGAGCGCGCGCAGGAACACGGCGTCGCCGTTGTCGGACTGGCGGATGCGCATCATCTGGGACGCATCGGGGCCTGGGCGGAGCAGGCCGCGGAAGCCGGGTTGGTGTCGTTGCATTTTGCCAATGTCTACAACCGCCCGGTGGTCATGCCGTGGCAGGGCGTTCAGCCTCGATTAGGGACGAATCCGTTCTGCGCGGGTATCCCTGTCGCGGGTAAAGCGCCGGTGATTCTGGATTTCGCGACCAGCGTGATCGCCGGTAATAAAGCCCGTATTGCGTGGAATGAAGGCAAGCTGCTGCCGCCCGGCTGCATCGTGGATAATCAGGGCCAACCCGCCGTGGATCCCCGTTGGTTAATGGAACAGCCCACCGGCGCGCTGCTGGCGTTCGGGCAGCATAAAGGTTCGGGTTTGGCCGTCATCTGTTCACTGCTGGGCGCGGTATTAACCGGCGGCAGCAATGAGCGTACGGCCACCGGGAAAGGCAATCAAATCATCAACAGTATGCTGTCTATTCTGTTCGACCCCAATCGGTTGGGCGGCAATGCGCTCTATCAACAGGAAATCCCCGTACTGCTGGAATGGATTCGGCAGTCCCGTGAAGATGGCGAACTGCTACTGCCGGGCGAACCGGAGCAAATAGCCTATCGGCAGCGGGTGGAAGAGGGGATTTATGTGGATGACACCAGCTGGGGCCAATTAAGCCAGCTGCAAAAACAGGTTGCCTGATTAGTTAATAGAGTGGCCTACATCATGTGCGTAAATTTGTCCGTGGCGGCATTTTTTCATCCAGCAACTCGCGTATGCTCGTCGGTGTTATTTCAGGCATGCGATAACGACGGGAAATTAGCGCCGAAGACGAAAAGGCCGCCGGTTATTTTTCAGCTTAAATGACGCATGAACCGTTATTCCATTAATCAATAAAGTTGCCCGATGACATCACACGGACGACATCAATTTCTTTTAAATAGCACGTGATACCGATTTTCTTGAGGAGAATAAGATGCATCTTGCTCGTTTCCCCCGTTTATCGCTGGGGCATTTCCCCACCCCGCTTGAACCCCTGCCTGCGCTGACGGCTTATCTCAACGGACCGACAATCTATATTAAACGCGATGATGCGACCGGTTTGGCGACCGGCGGCAACAAAACGCGCAAGCTGGAGTTTCTGTTGGCGGAGGCGTTGCAACAGGAGGCCGATATCATCCTGACGCAGGGCGCAACGCAGTCAAACCACGTTCGTCAGACCATTGCCGCGGCGGCGAAGTTGGGGCTGAAAACAAAAGTGCTGCTGGAAAAGCGGGTGAAGGACTACGGCGAGCCCTATCAACGATCGGGCAACATCTTGCTGGATGATTTGTTAGGAGGGGAGATCGTCGATCACCTGCCTGGCGGTACGGATATGCAGCAGGCGCTGGAAACGCTGGCGGACGAGCTGCGTCGAGAAGGCCGCCGCCCCTACGTCATTCCCGGTGGAGGTTCAAACGTCACCGGCGCATTAGGCTATGTCGCCTGCGCGGAAGAGTTGCTGTTCCAGTCCAGCCAGCAGCGCCTGCGCATCGACCACATCGTCCACGCCTCAGGCAGCAGCGGCACTCAGGCGGGGCTGGTCGCCGGACTGACGGCGGTGCGTAGCGGGATCCCTGTGCTGGGTATCAGCGTTCGTGCGCCAAAAGAAAAGCAGGAAGAGAACGTCTATCGACTGGCGCAGCAAATCTGGCAGCGTCTGGGGATCGAAGAAGATTTACCGCGCGACGCTGTGCAGGCGAATAGCGACTATGTCGGCGAAGGCTACGGCATCCCTAACGAGGGAACCCGAGAGGCGCTCCAACTGCTGGCGCGTCTGGAAGGGATCCTGCTCGATCCGGTCTACTCCGGTAAAGGTATGGCCGGACTGATCGATCTGATCAGAAAAGGGCATTTCAAGAAAGGCGAACAGGTCGTGTTTATTCATACGGGCGGTTCGGCCGGGTTATTCGGCTATCGTGAGTTCTTCGAACAGCAGGGGCGCTAAGCATGACCGACTGTCTGATCGGGGTGCTGGGCGGCATGGGTCCCCTGGCCACGGCCGATCTGGTGCAGAAAATCATCGCGGCCACACCCGCCGAGCGCGATCAGGACCATGTCCCGATGGTTGTCTGGAACGTACCGCAAATTCCGGATCGTCAACAGGCGCTGGCGGGGATGGGTCCCTCCCCGCTGCCGGTGCTTCTGGAGGCCGTTCGCGCGCTAAATCAACTGCCGATTAGCCATCTCGTGATCCCCTGTAACACGGCGCACCACTGGTTCGACGCCCTTGCGGCGGCCAGTCGGGCGCCCCTGCTGCATATTGCGGATGCCACGCTGGCTGCGATGCGGCAGCCTATCGTTGCCCCCTCTGAAATCACGGGGCTGATTGCTACGCACGGCACCTTGCGCGCAGGCTGGTATCAGCAACGGTTGGCGGCCACGGGTTGCGAGGTGCTGGAACCCACGCCGCAGGAGATGGATGAACTGTTCGTTCCGGGGTGTTATGCCGTCAAAAGGGGAGCGCGGGTTGAGGGCGGTATTCTGCTGGAGCAACTGGCCGACCGTTTGGCGGAACGTGGGGCTTCGAGGCTAATTCTGGCCTGTACGGAAGTGTCTCCTGCGCTGTCAGCCGTTAACTCGCGCTGGCTGGCGCACAGTATAGATACAACACAGGCGCTGGCGCAGGCCTGCGTCGAACTTTGGCGACAGTCACGCACCTAGCTCCAAAACGCACATCGGAGATCGGAGAAACAGAGAACCGCCCGGTCAGCACGACGACGGGCGGTTTTTTTTATACTGAAACTCAGGGGAGAGCCGCCGACATTAGCACGCGGCGGCGTGAGGGGGCTACTCAGTAGTAGCCATACATGGCGGCGAAAACCCATCCAAAGACACAGGATGTTGATACGCCAATCAGGCCGGGAAGAATGAAGCTGTGGTTAATCACAAAACGACCAATATGCGTCGTACCTGAGCGGTCGAACTGAATCGCCGCCAGATCGCTGGGGTAGGTCGGAAGAATATAATAGCCGTAGCAGGCCGGGGCGGAAGCCACAATGTAAGCAGGATTCACGCCAATCGCCAATGCGACGGGAACAATGGCCGCGAGCGCGGCGGCCTGCGAGTTGACGAATTTAGACACCAACAGCAGGATCAGCGCATAGGCCCAGGGGTATTCCACCACCAGCGTGCCGAGGGTTGTTTTTATCTGCTCCAGGTGCGCGCCGAACATCGTTTCCGCCATCCAGGCGATGCCGTACACGGCGACGATGGCGATCATGCCTGATCGGAAGACTTCGTTTTTGGAAATAGAAGCCGGATTCGTTTTGGTGATGATGATGATCAGGGCGCCGGACACCAGCATAAACATCTGAATAACCAGCACCATCGACAGGGCTTTGCCGTTGAAAGCCGGGCGGAGGTCTTCCATCGCGCCCAGCAGCGCGACGGCGGCAATGGTGGTCAGGAAAATCCACATCGCAATCCAGTTGCTGCGCGGCAGTTTTCTGTCCAGCAGCGTCGCGGTATCGCCGTAGACGTATTCCCGATTTTCCGGCACGGAAATAAATTTTTGAAACTCCGGATCTTTATCCAGATCCTTGCCGCGAAACCAGCTGAAAATCCCGATAGCCAGGATGCCGAGCAGAGTCGAGGGGATAGTGATAGCCAGCAGATCGAGGAATTCGAGATGCTTGCCGTGGAACGTGAAGTTAGCCAGCATTGCCACCAGAGAGACGACGGCAACGGATACCGGACTGGCGATAATCCCCATCTGAGCGCCGATAGAGCTGGCAGCCATCGGTCTTTCCGGACGGATGTTATTTTTAATCGCGACGTCGTAGATAATCGGCAAAATGGTGTAAACCACATGCCCGGTGCCGCAGAGAATGGTCAAAATACAGGTGACGAAAGGTGCGATGATGGAGACGTATTTGGGGTTACGCCGCAGCATTTTCTCCGCCATTTGCAGCATGACATCCAGGCCGCCGGATGCTTGTAACGTAGCTGACGCGGCGACGACGGAGATAATCACCAGCATGACGTCGATGGGCGGTTTCCCAGGTTCGAGTTTAAAAAAGAAAACTAGTATGACCAGCCCGATACCGCCTAATAATCCCAGCGCGATCCCACCTTTTCTTGCGCCGTAAAATAGACAGATCAGGACAATGACCAGTTGAATGATAAAGTCCATAGAATCCTCATTACTCACAGAAACGAGTGCGTTAATTAAAATTGACTTACTTTTGTCGCGGGTACTATAGGTATCGGATCCCATCTGATTTTTTGATCTATCTCTCCAATTTCAAATTTTCTGTGTCTTTACCTTAAATAGGGGATGTGGCTCCCAATAATAAACAACCACTGATTAATTTAGTTAAAAAACTATCGCAATCATTTTATCGCGAGAGGCTAAATAACCTGGGATACGTCGGTTTCATTCTTTTGCGATTCAACAGTCTCTGTGAGTTTTCGTGTTCTTATTTTGTTTAAATGATGTTTTTATTTTGTATTGAACCCGTATTCATTCATCAGCGGCATTGCTTGAAATGAGCATGAAGAGCGATGGTGTTTTTTATCATTTTGTTTTTATTAATGATTTATGCCTGTTTCTATGCAGCTAATCCCTGTCATGAAGAGTTGTGAGTGCTTCGCGTTAGATCAACAGTGAAGAGTATGAATCGGCGGGTGAAATAAATGGGACGGAAATGCTTTCTTTTTTGATAGCCTCAGCTGGTCGAGTTGTTTTCGTTATGAAGTAAAGAGAGGTTTTATTATTTAGGTTATTTATGGTTGTAACCCCTGTCATCACCATCGCATAGAGACATTGTGTGCGGAATAACTTCCGGCACCGGTTTGTTTATCGCTTATCGCCAGGATGTAAAACGGGAAAAGGCGAGGAAAAAGTATCTTCCCCTTCAACGTCGCTCTCCCCATGTGGTCGCGTAACCCTGTTTATTCAAGAGAACGCGTTTCTCTATGGTCGAGTGTTTATACAATCCCTGAGATCGGACTTTGCAGGAAAGTCGCCAGACCGACTTCGCTTTCAACTTGTGCTCGTGCTGGGTGATGGCGACAGACTTCTCATCTTCCCGAAACGAAATGATCCCTTGTGTGTTTTGCGACGTGAATGGACGTTGGCGACTTGGAGGATGATTGACTTTCATCAGTGCGATTTGCCGTCTGGAATAGCGAAGTGATGTGTTAGATGCAGGCGGGTTTGCGACCGCCCGTCTAAATTCATGGCTTAGATGCGTGTTATCTCCGCAGGCAGGGAAAGACAAGCTGTCTCTTTGACGTTGATGACGTGAGATGAAGTGAAGTGATGTAAGAGGGGGAGCTCCGAGCAGGACCCTCTGCGAGGGAGAATGTTGATCGGTCACCCACCACCTTGAGCAGATCATCTTTCGGATCATATCCAGATGAATTTTATGAGGTTATCTGGCTTATTTAACCTGTTTTTTTCCGCATTAATTAATTTCCCGATTCCTTATTATTATTTACCGTGGATATATTATTTTCTGAAATTAAATAAAAGCGACGCATTTAAAAAGGTCTGTGATCATTTATTGCCCTTTATCGGGGCGAAATAAGTTATTTTGCACTTAAAGAGTGCAATTAAGTATTCCTTTATTTATTGTGGGCTAATATCATGTATTTACTGGTTTTTTGTTTTTAAAATTGAGAAAAAATCTAGATTTAATACCAAAAATATACCTTTCCGCAGCGTAAAGTTCAGCAAATAAAGTGATGGCTAGTTGGCTTGTTTTGTGCATTACTAATATTGGTATCGCGTGATACCCGTTTAATAAGGAGCGCATTTTGTCCAGACCCTTTTCCGAACTTAACCCGCTAGAGTGTTCTCAGCAGGCATTAGAATGGATCATGAGCGATACACTGAGTCAGGAAGACATGGTGGCGCTAAATAAAGAAACGCTAAATTCATTCCGCGATTACGTTAATCCGGGTTTTCTGGAATATAGAAAATCAGTCACCTCAGACGGCGGCTACGGTGTCGTCGAGTGGCGCTCCAGCAGTGCGAACACTCTGCTTGATACGCAGGGAAACGAATATCTGGATTGTCTGGGCGGCTACGGCATTTTCAACGTTGGGCATCGTAACCCGACGGTACTCGCCGCAGTAGAAAAACAGCTATCAAAACAGCCGTTGCATAGTCAGGAATTGTTAGACCCGCTGCGTGGCATGCTCGCGAAAACGCTGGCGGCCATCACGCCTGGTAAGCTGAAATACAGTTTTTTCAGCAATAGTGGCACTGAGTCAGTGGAAGCTGCACTGAAGTTGGCGAAAGCCTATCAGGCCCCCCACGGTAAATTTAGCTTTATCGCCGCGAACGGCGCGTTCCACGGAAAATCGCTGGGATCGCTTTCGGCCACCGCGAAGCCAATGTTCCGCGAACCGTTTATGCCGCTAGTGCCGGGTTTCCATCATGTCCCGTTCGGCGATATCGAAGCGATGAAACAGCAGGTCCAACAATGCCAGCAAGACGGTGAAGGTATCGCCGCCGTGATCCTGGAGCCCATCCAGGGTGAAGGCGGCGTGATCGTGCCGCCGGAAGAGTATCTGCCCGCGGTTCGGGCGCTGTGTAATGAAATCGGCGCATTGTTGATTTTGGATGAAGTGCAAACCGGGATGGGGCGTACGGGCAAAATGTTCGCCTGCCAGCACTATGGCGTACAGCCGGATATCTTGTGTCTGGCGAAGGCGCTGGGCGGCGGTGTGATGCCTATCGGTGCCACGGTTGCGACGGAAGAAGTGTTCTCCGTGTTGTTTGAGAACCCGTTCCTGCACACGACGACGTTTGGCGGTAACCCGCTGGCCTGTTCGGCGGCGTTAGCGACCATCAACGTGCTGCTGCGAGACGATCTGCCGGGTCAGGCCGCCAAAGAGGGCGCCTTCCTGCTGGCGGGACTGCAAAAACTCGCGGACAAATACCCTGACCTGATTATGGCGGCGCGTGGTAAAGGGCTGCTGCTGGCCTTCGAGTTCCAGGAAAACGAAATTGGTTACGCCTTTGCCAGCGAACTGTTCCAGCGTCGCATATTAGTCGCAGGGACGTTGAACAATGCAAAATCGGTGCGAATTGAGCCGCCGTTAACGATCACGCATCAGCAATGCTGCCAGATTCTGGCGGAAGCGGAACGTGCGCTGGAAAAAGTGCGAGCGACCTGCGAAAAGGAAGCTGAAACGAATTCCGCCGATTCGGAATTCGTTGTGTAATTATCCCTGTAGCGAAAGGTCGGCCTATGGCTAGACCGGGACCAAAGCCAGCCTGGCGACAGGCTGGCTTTTTACATAATACGCAACCTGTTTTCCCCTAACTTTATCGATATTACGCATATCTTAATCAATTTTTTTAAACGTCATTTTTGTGAGCTTTTCCACAAAACGTAATCTTTACACTTCTCACTCGCATCCCGATCTTCTCACTTTTTCGATAAAAGTTACTTCATCATCAACATATTGATGGTTTAAGTCTGCCTTTTGTAAGGATTTAATCAATTTTCCTTCAAGAAAATAACACTTGTGTCAGCTAATTGTTAATGATAATCGTTGTCATCCGAAATAATCACAGGAGGTGGTGAAGGATGGCACAGCAGCATTTGGCAACGAAAGGGCATCTTAATCAAAAAAATGCAGACTTCCTGGCGCGCCAGTCGTGGATGGAGTCCAATGTGCGAAGTTACCCCGAAAGTTGCCGCTGGCGATTGCTAAAGCGCGCGGCGCGTGGGTCACGGATGTGGAGGGCAAAGACTATCTGGATTGTCTGGCCGGCGCGGGAACGCTGGCGCTGGGACACAATCATCCCGAGATCGTCGCCAGCATTCAGGATTTCCTGCACTCCGGTTTACCCATGCATACGCTTGATCTCACCACCCCGCTCAAAGATGCATTCAGCCAAACGTTATTGGCGCTGCTGCCCGGTGGCGCGGATAACTACTGTCTGCAGTTTTGCGGTCCATCTGGGGCTGATGCCGTTGAGGCCGCCCTCAAACTGGCCAAAACCTTCACCGGGCGCGGCGGCGTCATCAGCTTCTCCGGCGGTTATCACGGGATGACGCACGGCGCGCTGGCGGTCACCGGCAATACCGGGCCGAAAGACCCGGTACAAAACCTGATGTCCGGCGTGCAGTTCTTACCTTTCCCACATGAATATCGCTGCCCGCTGGGGCTCGGCGGTGAAGCGGGTGTGAAGGCACTAAATCACTACTTTAGCCATTTCATCGCCGATGTTGAGCGCGGCATGCCGTTGCCCGCCGCCGTCATTGTGGAAGCCGTTCAGGGCGAGGGCGGGGTCAATCCTGCGCCGGACAGCTGGTTGCGGATGCTACGCGAAGTGACTCAGCAGTACGGCATTGTCCTGATTGTGGATGAAGTCCAGGCGGGATTTGGGCGCACCGGCACCCTGTTTGCGTTCGAGCAGGCGGGGATTGAGCCGGACATCATCGTCATGTCCAAAGCCGTCGGCGGCGGGCTGCCGCTCGCGGTGCTGGGGATCCGCCGCGCATTCGATGCCTGGCAGCCTGGGGCGCACAGCGGCACGTTCCGTGGAAATCAGATGGCGATGGCGACCGGCAAAACCACGCTGGAGATCCTGGCTCGCGACCGCCTTCCCGAACAGGCCGCCACGCGCGGTTTATGGCTGACGCAGGCGCTGACTTTTTTGAAGCAGCGTTTCCCCTGTCTGGGACAGGTACGCGGTCGCGGTTTGATGCTGGGCATTGAAATCGTCGATGAACGTCTGCCGCCATCCTCAGACGGCAGTTACCCCATTGATGCGCCGCTGGCGGCCGAGATTCAGCAGTGCTGTTTCCAGCAAGGACTGCTGCTGGAGCGCGGCGGGCGTCACGGCAATGTGGTGCGGCTCCTGCCGCCCCTGACGATTTCACCAGCGGAGTGCGAAATTGCCGTCTCCCGCTTCGAGCGGGCGCTGAGCGAGGCGCTGACGCGCATCCGGTCATAACAATTATTACGCGGACGGCAATGCAAACCGACGCGACATTGACGGCACCGTCCCCAAGGTCGGGCCGCTTTTCTGGGAAAACATCACGAGGTCAACTGAATGAAGGCTCGGGCATTTTATGCGTTAACGCCGTTGTTACTGTGGTCGCAGGCCAATGCGGCGGACAGCATCGCCAACAATGATAACGAACTGGTGGTGACGGCCACGCGAACGGACACGGAAAAGAAGGACTCGCCGCAGGTCGTCACGATTATTTCGAAGGAACAGATTGAACAACAGCGTCAGTTGACCTCTGACTCATCGCAAATTTTGAGCAATTTGCTGCCATCGATGGCGCCGAGCCGCCAAAAAATGAGCGGCAGCGGCGAGACCTTCCGAGGACGCGCGCCCCTGATTCTGGTGGACGGCATTCCCCAGTCCAACCCGCTGCGGCCCACCGGCCGTGAAATGCACACCATCGACTTTTCGATGGTCGACCGCATCGAAGTGATCCACGGCGCCAGCGCCAGTAACGGCATCGGCGCGACCGGCGGCGTCATCAATATCATCACCCGACGTCCCGCGCCGGACTCTTTCAGTCAGCATTTCAGCGTGGAAGCCACGACGCCGACATCGCAACTGGAAGGCGACACCATGAACTATAAGACCACCTATGGCTTTAGCGGTCGCCAGGAGTATCTGGATTACCTGTTCTCGCTGAGCTACGAGGATCAGGGACTGTTTCTGGACGGCGATGACCGGGCCATCGGGGTCGACAACACACAGGGCGATCTGATGGATTCCCGCGCCTACGACATCCTCGCCAAGGTCGGCTACTGGCTGGATAACGATCAGCGCGTACAGCTCAGTTTCAATCGGTATCAGATCAAAGGGAAAATGAACTATCTGAGCGTGACCGGCGATCGTGACAACGGTATCGCGACCACCTCCGAAAAAGGGCGTCCGGTCGGCGATGCGCCGCAGAACAGCGTCTGGACCACGTCAGCGACCTACGACAATTACAATCTCAGCGGCATGAAACTCAATGCGCTGGTCTATTACCAGAACTATGAATCTCTGTTCGGCGCGGACCGGTCGGCCTCATTTCAGGATCCCGCGCTGGCCCCGCGCGGTCAGCTTTACGATCAGTCGCGCGTCGTATCCAGCCGCTACGGCACCAAGCTGGCGTTGACCAAGGACGATATCTGGGAGGATTACCTCAAAGCCACGTTGGGTTTCGACACTCTGTTTGACCGGGGTAAACAAGACCTCTGGCTCACCCAGCGCACCTACGCGCCGCAAATGGAATACACCGATCTGTCGCCGTTCTTCCAACTGGATATCCAGCCGATTGACTCGCTCAAGATCACCGCCGGGGTGCGTTATGAATACGCCAAGTTGGACATCGACAGCTTCCGGACCGTCGCGGCCAATAACGGCGTCGATGTCGAAGGCGGCAAGCTCGACTTCGACAAAACGCTCTATAACGTCGGCGCGGTCTGGACTACGCCTTATCAGCCTCTAAGCCTGTTCGCCAACTACTCGCAGGGATTCGGCATTCCGGATGTTGGGCGCACGCTGCGTGGGATTCGCACCGCAGGTCAGTCGGTGTCCCAGCTGCCGCTGGAGCCTATCGTCACCGACAACGTCGAAGCCGGGTTCCGCATACAGCAAGATCCGTTCGACCTCGAGGTCAGCTATTACGAATCCTCAGCCAAGCTGGGCGAACGTGTGGTGGATGTCAGCGGCACCTACGAGAGCGAACGGCAGAAAACCCGGATTGACGGGGTCGAGGCGACGCTGGGCTACAAGGTCAACGACGACCATCGCCTGAAAGTAGGCTATTCCCACATCCGCGGGCGCTATGACAGTGACGGCAACGGCAGCCTCGACGGCAAACTTGACGGTTTGAATGTGCCGCCGGATCGTTTGACCGCCAGTTGGGCGGCCACCTGGTCACCCAAATGGACGTCCTTTATTCAGGCCAACTATGCCTTTGATCGCACGATGGATGAGGCAGAGAAAGACTTCAACGGCTATCTGCTGGTGGATGCGGCGGTGGGCTATGCGCTGCCGCGCGGCAAGCTCAAGCTGGCCGTGGCTAACCTGTTCAACAAAGAGTACATCACCTACTACTCGCAAAGCGCGATTGTGAATTCCGATCGTTATTTTTCCGGGCGGGGGCGAACCCTCACGCTGGGGTATAGCGTCGATTTTTAACTTGCATTTTCAGGATGAAAAACGCTCGCCACGGTAGCTGCACCCGGACGATCGCAACACTTATGGAGCAGAGATGAACAACCTCGATCATGCCGTCTTATCCAGAATGATTGGCGAAAAGGCGGCCGTACACGGCCTGCTGAACTGCCTGATCAAAGAGTTCGCCATTCCCGAGGGCCATGCGCGCTATGCGTGGCCTGATGATATGAGCGGCATTCCGCCCGGCGCCTACTTCGACGGCGCCGACTGGCGGGGTATCCCGATGACGATCCGGCTGCCGGGGAACGAGAACTGTTCTTCATGGTCGACCGTCGGGACAGCCTTGGCAGTCAGCGTTATCTCTCGGATGTTTACTTAAAACTGCCGGGAGAACGTTGGCACTGTCCGGCGTTTGACCTATTCGTCGCGCAGTTGCTCAACGCTTGCGAAACCTGGGTGGGTCGCCGTAATCCCGACCTACAGGCTCAAATCGTACAGAGTCAGCAACTGGTGGAGGCGATTGTGGCTCACAATGGCCGTCGTGAGGCGGCTTCCCCGCTTTATCACTATCTGCTTAGCGAACAGGGTCTGTGGTTCGGTCATCCCAGCCATCCGGCGCCTAAAGCACGGCTGTGGCCGAGCGAGCTGGGGCAAACGCCGTGGGCTCCCGAGTTTCAGGCACGTTCGGCGCTGTATCAGTTCGAGGTGCCGAAGGACGGGTTGCACATCGGGGCTAACGGCCTGACGCCTGATCAGGTGCTGGACGGATTTGCCAATCAGCGTCGCGCGGGTTGCGGCCGCGCCATCATCTGCATGCATCCGGTACAGGCTCAGCTGTTCAAGCAGGACGCGCGGGTGCAGCAGCGCTTGCGCGACGGCGAAATTCGCGATTTGGGCGCCACGGGGCGAATCGCCAGCCCCACCGCGTCGATACGCACCTGGTACATCGACGATCATGATTACTTCATCAAAGGGTCGTTGAACGTACGCATCACTAACTGCGTCCGTAAAAATGCCTGGTATGAGCTGGAAAGTACGGTGCTGATTGATCGCCTGTTCGCCGAACTGATGACGCGGCAAGCCGATACGCTCGGCGGGCTTGTCGCGGCCAGAGAGCCGGGCGTGCTGAGCTGGAGCCCGGCGGCGGCCAGCGAAAGCGATCGTCACTGGTTCAGGGAACAGACCGGCGCCATTCTGCGGGAGAACTTCTGCCGTCGCACCGGCGCGCAAAACAGCCTGATGGCCGGTACGCTATTCGCTCGCGGGACGGATCTGCGACCGCTGATCCATCCCTTCCTGCACGCGCACTATGGCCACCCGCTTGACGATCACAGCCTGCTGCGCTGGTTCGACGACTACCAGTCGCTGCTGCTGCGGCCGGTACTGGCGCTGTTCTTCAACCACGGCGTGGTTATGGAGCCGCATTTGCAAAACAGCGTACTGGTGCATCGGGAAGGGCGGCCGCATCAGGTTCTGCTGCGTGACTTCGAGGGCGTCAAGTTAACCGACGAGGACGGCATGCGGGCCATTGGCGACGAGGTTCACCCGCGCGTTCGGGCCTCGCTGCGCTATTCGCGGCAGCAGGGCTGGAATCGCATTCAGTACTGCCTGCTGGTCAATCACCTGTCGGAAGCCGTATTGGCACTCAGTGATGAGCGTCCGGCGCTGGCGCCGCAGATGTGGCAGCGCGTGCGGGAACAGCTAAAGGCGATCCAGACCGAGCTTCAGGGCCCTGCGCCCGAGTTGGAGGCCCTTATCAAGGGGCATCCGATCGCCTGTAAAACCAATCTCAAGGTACGGCTTTCCGCCGACGCCGACCGGGCGGCGGGCTACGTGAACCTGCCCGCGCCGTGGCATGAGGAGGCGCGTCATGACTAAGCTGCCGGCCCACATCGTCGCGGCCATTCGTCGCCTGCAACGGCAGGAGTCCGATCCGCTGGCGGCCTTCGTCTATGACCTGACCGCGCTGCGGCGGCACGTGAGGTCCGTCATGGCGGCGCTGCCGCCCGGCGTCGAACTTTACTACGCCATCAAGGCCAACAGCGAAAGGCCGATTCTGGACACGGTCGCGCCGTGGGTCGATGGGTTTGAGATCTCGTCGGGCGGGGAAATTGAGCGGGTCGCGGGCTGCGCAACGGCACGTCCTTTCGTCTTCTCCGGTCCGGGAAAACTGGATTCGGATTTCGATACGGCGCTGCAACGCGACGTGGCGGCGGTGCATGTGGAAAGCCTGCACGAAATCGCCCGTTTACAACGCTGCGCGCAGCGGGCAGGGCGAATACAGCCTGTGTTCATCCGCATCAATCCGCAGCTGTCCGACGGCCTGACCACCAAGTTGGCGATGGCGGGTAAACCGACGCCGTTTGGTATTGATGAGTCCGAATTGGCGGCGGCGGTCGCCGCGGTTGACGACGCCAGCCATCTGCGGCTGCAAGGCTTTCACGTGCATGCCATGTCGCACCAGCTTGAGGCGGATCGCCATCGGCAACTGCTGGATGTCTATCTCAGCCGTTGGCGTTGCTGGAAAGCGATGTCGCGGAGGCCGGAGACGATCACACATCTCAACGTCGGCGGCGGCATCGGCGTGGACTACCTCCATGCGGAACAGTTTGACTGGCCGTCGCTGTGCCGTTTTCTGGGGCAGCGTTTGGCCGAGCTGGACGATGCGCCCGTGGTGCGGTTCGAACCGGGACGGTTCATCAGCGCCTACTGCGGTTACTACGTGGTTGAGGTATTGGATGCCAAAGTCAGTCACGGCAAGGGATTCCTCGTCTGCCGCGGCGGTACGCACCAATTTCGTCTGCCGGTCGCGCAGGGCCACGACCATCCTGTGATTCATCTGACGGAAGACGCGCGCGAACCGACAGTCTGGCAAACGTGGACGGTGGTGGGGCAGCTGTGTACGCCCAAAGACGTTCTGAGCCGAGACCGTCGGCTGGCCGATGTTCGCATCGGCGATCTTCTGGTGCTGCCGATGGCGGGAGCCTACGGCTACAACATTTCCCATGCCGACTTCCTGTGCCATCCGCGTCCGCCGCAGTGGTTTGTGTCAGCCGCCGAAGAGGGCGAGGAGCGTCATGAGCGCTAGCCCCCGCGCGCTGGTGGTGATCAATGTCCTGTTCGGCACGATCACCGTCAGCCTCAGCAACAGCGCGCTCAACCCGGCGCTGCCTGCGTTCATGAGCGCGTTCAACGTTGGCCCGCTGCTGGCGACGTGGATCGTCGCAGGGTTCATGGTCAGCATGACGATGACCATGCCGCTGACCGGCTATCTGGGCGCGAGGCTAGGGCATAAACGCCTCTACCTGATTGGGGTGGCGCTGTTTATGGCGGGTTCGCTCGCGGGCGCGCTGGCGACGTCGATGTCGGGTGTGATCGGCGCGCGCGTCGCGCAGGGTATCGCCAGCGGCCTGATGATCCCGCTGTCTTTGGCGCTGATTTTTGCGGTGTATCCGCGGGAACAGCGGGGGGCCATCACGGGCGTGTGGAGCGCCGTGGTCATGCTGGCGCCGGCGGTGGGGCCGCTGTGCGGCGGGCTGCTGCTGGAGGTCTTCAACTGGCGAGCGCTGTTCGCGGTCAATCTGCCGTTTGCAGTGCTGGCGCTGCTGATGGGCGGTCGGGTTCTTCCCTCAACGTCTCCTGATACTCAGGCGGCGTTCGACGCCAAAGGCTACGTGCTGATCGCCGCTGGTATTGGTCTGTTGCTGCTGGCGACCAGCCGCGTACACCAGCTTTCGGGGCTGTCCAACCCGATGAATCTTACGCTGCTCCTGCTGGCGGCGCTCTGCCTGACGCTGTTTGTTCGCCGCGCCTGGCGCAAGGCTGAGCCGCTGCTGAATTTACGCATGTTTCGGCTGCGCGGCTATCGCCTGAGCGTGGCGATCACTGTCATCCAGTCCGTCGGCATGTTTGAGTGCTTAGTGCTGTTGCCGCTGTTGGTACAGCTGGTGCTGGGCCATAGCGCCATCGACACCGGTCTGGCGCTGCTGTGCACCGCGCTGAGCGCCAGTCTGTTTGGCCGGATCGGCGGCGGCCTGTTGGATCGTCACGGACCGTCGCGCGTGGTCGCGACCGGCCTGCTGCTGACGGGGCTGGCGACCTGCGGGCTGGGTCTGCTGGGGCCGCAGAGTTCGCTTGGCATGGTGTTCGTGCTGATGGTGCTGCGCGGCGCGGGACTGGGCTTGTCTTACATGCCGGTGACCACCGCTGGATTGAATGTGCTGCCGGATACGCTGGTGACCCAGGGAGCAGCGATGAACAACATCGCGCGCAGGCTGGCGGCGTCGCTGGCGATGGTAATGGCCGCGCTCTATCTGGAGTGGCGCATGACCGGCGCCGGGGGGGCGTTGGCGTCCCTGCGTGCATCAGCCATCGGCGAAACATTTATGGCCACCGGCCTGTTGATTTTTTTGGCGCTGCCGTGCGCCCTGCGTTTTCCGCGCGCAGAGACGTCGGCGGAGGAGGCGGCCGCTCTACTGGCACCGCGTCGGGAGCCGCACTAAAGCGAATGATTTTGTTCACCGTCAACGGATAAAGGTAAACCTCATGGAGACATCGTTACCCGCCGGACAGCGTGCGGATGCCGCCGACTGTCAATGGCTATTGCAGATGGATAAGACGCGTTATCAGCGTGTGGTGCAGCGCGTGGTCGGCCAACTGCTGCAAACGCTGTTATATGAAGACGTACTGACTTACCAACGGACGCCGCTGGATGAAGGGCGGTCGCAGTTCGTCATCCAGGGGCGTGATGCGCAGGGAGCGCCGGTAGAGTACCGTTGCACTGGCCTGTTCAGCGACAGCTTCAACCTGATTCGGCTGGATTACGCCAGCCTGCGCCGCCGCGATCGGGACGGCGTGGTCGCGAAGCCGTCGCTGCATCAGCTGTTGTCTGAACTATTAAACGAAAGCGAAGATCCGGCCTGTCTGGCGCGTTTCGTGCAGGAGTTGGAGCAGACGCAGCTGAAAGATTTACAGTCTCGTGCGCAGTCTTATCCGCCCGTCACCCACCCGCATCGGCTCGACTTCGATGCGCTGGAGCGCCATTTCATGGACGCCCACAGCTACCATCCCTGCTACAAATCCCGCATCGGCTTCACGCTGGACGACAACGCGCAATGGGGGCCGGAATTCGCCGCGCCGATTTCGCTGGTCTGGCTGGCCGTGGAAAAGCGGCTGGCGTCCGTCAATCATTCGTCGCGTCTGGATTTTGAGCGCTTTCTGGATGAGGAGGTCGGCGAGGTCTGTCGGCGAGCGTGGGCCGAACGGTTGGAACAGCAGGGAAAACGGCTGGAGGATTACTGGCTAATCCCGGCGCATCCCTGGCAGTGGCGCAACGTGATCCTGCCAGCCTGCCACACCGAGCTGGTTAGCGGCGAAATAATCTGTCTGGGAACCACGCCGGACCGCTGGCAGGCGCAGCAGTCTATCCGCACGCTGGCGAACGCATCGGTCAAAACCCGGCCCTATGTCAAGCTGGCGCTGAGCATCACTAACACCTCCAGCACCCGCATTCTGGCCCGCCACACGGTGATGAACGGGCCGATTATCACCGACTGGCTGCAACAGTTAATTGAAACCGATCAGGCGGCGCGGGACATGAAATGCGTGATCCTCGGCGAGATCGCCGGAGTGAGTCTGGATACTCGCCAGCACTCCGCCAGCCGGAGCGCGCAGACCTATGGCGTGCTCGGCGCGCTGTGGCGCGAAAGCATTCACGCCTATTTGCAGCCGGGCGAACAGGCGATCCCGTTCAACGGATTAAGCCATGTCGAAAATCGCTACGGCGAAGGGGAGACGGTTCCGTTTATCGACGCCTGGATACGGCAGTACGGGCTGGAAAACTGGACGCGGCAACTGCTGAGCGTCACGGTCTCGCCCATCATCCATATGCTGTTTGCCGAAGGGATTGGCATGGAGTCGCACGGCCAGAACATCGTGCTGATCGCCCGCGACGGCTGGCCGCAGCGCATCGCGCTCAAAGATTTTCACGACGGCGTGCGTTACTCGCCGCAGCATCTGGCCCGGCCGGATCGCTGTCCTGAGCTGGCGCCATTACCCCCCAGTCACGCCAAAATCAACCGCAACTCGTTCATTTTGACGGATGATGTCAACGCGGTGCGCGACTTCACCTGCGACGCCTTCTTCTTTATCTGTCTGGCGGAAATGGCCATCTTCCTGCGCCAGCACTATGGCATGGACGAATCGCGCTTCTGGCGGATGACCGCCGACGTCATTCTCGACTATCAGGCCGCCCATCCGCAGCATCGCACGCGCTATGCCCTGTTCGACGTCTTCGCCCCGACGTATGAGGTGGAAGCGCTCACTCAGCGCCGTCTGTTTGGCGACGGCGAACGCCGCTTCAAAGCCGTGCCGAATCCGCTCTATCCCTTTAGGCCGTCATCATGCTGAGAGTCAACGCGTTGAAACGCAAGCTGGCGGCGGGAACGCCAGCCTATGGCCTGTTTGCCTCCATTCCGTCACCGGCCTCGATAGAGCTGATCGCGGAAGCGGGCTTCGACTTTGTGATTATTGACACCGAACATGTGCTGATCAACCCGGAAACGGTAGAGAACATGATCCGCACTGCGGAATCCTATGGCTTGACGCCGCTGGTGCGTGTCGCCGACGGCAACCCGAAAACGCTTTTGCGCCTGCTGGACGGCGGCGCGCAGGGGATCGTGCTGCCAATGGTGGAGCAAGCGGAGCAGGTGCGGGAAGCCGTGGCCGCCTGTTTCTATCATCCGCGCGGCGTCCGGAGCCTGAATGCCGGGCGTCCCGGCGCGTTCGGCAAGGAAAGTCTGGCGGAGTACGTGCGCCGGGCCAACGATGAAATTCTGTTGGTCGCGATGATTGAAAGCGCGGCGGGCGTGGCGCAGGCCGAGTCTATCGCCGCCGTCGACGGGCTGGACATGATGCTGGAGGGCGCGGCGGATCTGTCCCAGTCGCTGGGCATGCCGTGGCGCATCGACGAACCGGCGGTTCAGAATGCGCTCACGACGGTATGCCGGGCGGCGCAACAGCAAGGGGTGCCGTACTGCGCCATTCCACGCCAGCCGGAAGACCTCGGACGCTGGCGGGCGCGCGGCGTGAATACGTTCGTTTTGGGGGATGAGCGCGGGATTGCCTTTCGCGCCTTACAGGCCAAATTGGCCACCACACTGTCTTCGGATAAGGGAGTCTAGGGTATGGAAACGTCACTGTCCTTTCATCGTCTGCGTGCAGAACAGATCGTCATGCAGGATCTGATCGACTGCCTGCTGGCGGAACAGTTTTTTGGGGAAGAGGCGCTTACGCTGGTGTCGGAAACCGAGTGGCGACAGCAGTACGGTCATCCCAGCCCGCTCAGCGCCTGTCTGTCGGCCTCGGCACAGGCGCGGCTGTGGCGATGGCGCGGACCCGCGCAGGCGGCGATGACGCTGCTGGTGGCGCTGAGGCCGGGCATCACGCAGGCGTGGGAAAAAGCGCCGCTGTCGGCAGTCTATGTCGGCGATCCTGATACGGCGGAGTGGCAGGCGCTGTCGCCGGAAGATGTGATGCGCTGGGTGTTCGCCGCGCAGGGTCAGTCGGAGCAGAACGCGCAAGGACAGCAGCTGTTTCTTGATGCGCTGGGCACCAGCGTGCAGCAAACGGCGCTGTCGCAGTCTCACTGTATCGACCCTGAGGGATTGCTGACGCGCGATAATGCAGATTTCTTTCATATCATGGAGCAGTGGGCCTCGCTGCGCGATCGGCCCTATCACCCGACTGCCAAGGCGAAACAGGGACTGAATTCACATGACTATCAGCACTATGTGGCGGAGTTCGCCCGCCCGGTTACGCTGTGTTGGGTGGCCGTCGCCCGCGACTGCCTGCTGTGCGGGGAAGGGATTGAAGATCTCTCCCGACAGACCCCGGCGGACTATCTGTTAACGGCGGACGATCGCCTCCGGCTGGCCGACGAGCTGACGGATCGCGGACTGGACGAAAGTCATGTGGCGCTGCCGGTACACCCCTGGCAGGACGCGCATGTCTTGGACCCGCTCTTGGGCGATGCGCTGCATGATGGGCGCTGCCGTCGGCTGGCATTTCGGTCTGACGGGGCGTTGCCGACGTCTTCGCTGCGCTCCATGACCCCCAGTTTCGCCAGCGCGGATTATCTGAAATTGCCGATGGCGGTCTATTCGCTGGGCGCGTCGCGCTATTTGCCCGCCGTTAAAATGATTAACGGCAATCTGAGCGAGACGCTGCTGCATGAGGCGCTGGCGCGGGATGACGAGTTGAAAGCGCGGTTATTTCTCTGCGGCGAACGACGCTGGTGGGCGTTTATGCCGCCGCAGGCGACGCTGTTCGACGAAGCGCCGCGTCACCTGTCCGCGATGGTGCGTCGCTATCCGCCGCAGCTGTTGCAGGATCCGACGTGTCGGCTGTTGCCGATGGCGGCGTTGGGCACCTTGTTACCGGACAGCCGTCGGCACTTCTTCGACGACTGGTTAGCTTACCGAGCGCTGCCCGTCACCAAAGAGAGCGTATTGACGCTATTCGCCGAGCTATGCCGCTGTTTCTTCACGCTGAATTTCCGCCTGTTCCGTCTGGGGATGCTGGGGGAAATTCACGGGCAAAACGCGGTGCTGGTTTGGAAAGCGGGGCGGGCGCATGGCCTGCTGCTGCGCGACCACGATTCGCTGCGTATTCATGTCCCGACGCTGAATCAGCATGGTATGCAGGACCCGGTCTATCGCCTCAAACCGGGCAACACCGCCAACACGCTTTATCACGAACGTCCGCAAGACCTGCTGTTCTGGCTGCAAACGCTGGGCATTCAGGTCAACCTGCGCGCGATTATCGACACGCTGGCCGCCGTCTATGCCATCGCGCCCGCCACGCTGTGGCGCACCTTGCGGGCTGAGATCGAACAGGCTATCTCAGCGGTGATCGTGGAAGCCGATATGCGGGAAATGTTGCAACGGGAGCTGTTCGAGCGCGAAACCTGGCCGCAGAAACTGCTGATTACCCCGACCATCGCCCGCGCGGGCGGGCCGGGCAGCATGCCGTTCGGCAAAGGCGAAGTGGTGAACCCGTTTATCCAGCTAGAACGAGGTTTCCGCTAACGTGCATCGTCGACACTTTTCGCGCCGCAGCGTACTGCGGCTGTCGTTGGGCCTGCTGCCGCTGGGGCTGAACTGGCCGCGCCTGGCATTGGCCGAGATGGCGGAACCTCGAGTCGTGACCTTGTTTCAGGGGGCGACGGATACCGCGGTGGCGTTGGGGATCACCCCCGTCGGCGTGGTCGAATCCTGGAGCGAAAAACCGACTTATCGCTACCTGCGTTCGGCGCTGACAGGCGTGCCGATTGTCGGGCTGGAGACGCAGCCCAGTCTGGAGGACATCGTGATGTTGCGTCCGCAGGCGATTGTGGCGTCCCGGTTTCGGCATCAGCGGCTGGCCGCGCTGCTATCGCGGATTGCGCCGGTGGTGATGCTGGAGGAGATCTATCAGTTCAAGCAAACGGTGCAGGCGATGGGAGAGGCTTTGCAGCGACAGGCGGCTGCGCAGGCGTTGCTGGCGGACTGGCGAACGCGGGTAGCGCAGCTGCAAGGCCATCTGCGACACCGGTTCGGCGGTCAGTGGCCGCCGACGGTCGCGGTGCTGGATATTCGAGAGGATCATATTCGCAGCTATTTACCCGCCAGCTTTCCGGGATCGGTGCTGACCGAGCTGGGTTTTGGCTGGAGTGAGTCCAGTCGGGCGCAGCCCGGCGTCTCGATCAAACTCACTAACCTTGAAAGTCTTCCGGTCGTTGATGCCGATATTTTCTTCGTGTTTTTGCGCACGGAACGCGCTGCTGCCTTGCGTCATTACGAACGTGTTATCGCCCATCCGTTATGGCGGCAGATGCGCGCGCCCAAGCGCGGGCAGGTATGGCTCGTGGACGGCGTCACCTGGAGCCTGTCGGGCGGTGTTCTTGGGGCCCAGCGCATTTTGGAAGACGTTGAGCGGGTCACGCAAGGCGGCGCAACATGAGGCCGGGAAACATCAGGGAGCGTTATCGCGTCATCACACTGGTGGGCTGTCTGGCGCTCGTCGTCCTGCTGGCTCTGTGCAGTTTGACCGTGGGGCCGGTGTTTATTCCGCCCGCGCAGGTGCTGTCGGCGCTGTTCCACCCCGACGCCATGAACGTGAGTCACAGCATCGTGACCTCAACGCGGCTGACGCGGACGGCGATCGCCGTGGTGGTCGGCGGCAGTCTGGCCGTCGCGGGGGCGCTGATGCAGGCTTTGACCCGCAATCCGCTGGCGTCGCCGGGGTTGTTCGGCGTGAATGCCGGGGCGATGTTTTTCCTGATCGTCTGCGCAGCATTGCTGCCGTCGGCGTCGCCGCAGTTCGGGCAGTGGTCGGCCTTTGCGGGCGCCGCGTTGGCGGGCGGGCTGGTATGGTTAACCGGTACGATAGGCCAAGGGCGATTGAACCCGCTGCGTATGGTGCTGGCCGGTGCGGCGATCACGGCCATGTTCGCGGCATTCAGCCAGGCGATACTGGTGGTCAGTCAGGAGGGGCTGGATACCGTGCTGTTCTGGCTCGCAGGATCGGTCGCGGGGCGCGATTTGACGATGGTGCAGCCGCTGTTAGCGGGATGCCTGATGGCGCTGGCGGCGACGCTGCTGCTGGCGGGGCAGGTGAATGTATTGGGCGCGGGTGAGGCAATAGCCCGTGGATTGGGGCAGCGTACCGGCCGGATACGACTCATGATGTGCATTCTGGTGGTGGTGCTGGCGGGCAGCACGGTGGCGATGGCGGGCAATATTGGCTTTATCGGTTTGGTCGTCCCGCATATCGCCCGTCGCCTGTTTCCGGTCGACCAGCGCTGGCGGCTGCCGGGATGTGCGCTGTTGGGCGCTGCCTTGCTGCTGCTGGCGGATATTTTGGCGCGTATTGTCATTCTGCCGCAGGAGGTGCCGGTCGGCGTGATGACCGCGCTACTCGGCGCGCCGTGCTTCCTGTATTTGCTGCGTCGCGGAGGTCGACATGGATAAGATCGTGCTCCTGCGGAGCCGCGCTATTTCCCGCCAGCTAAATGTCTCAACGGTGGTTCGTCTGTTGATCGCCGGTGGGGTGTTGCTGGCACTGCTGCTGTTGTCGCTATGTATGGGCAAAATCCCGCTGTCGCCCTGGGCGGTGCTACAGTCGTTGGCCGACGGGCGGCAGGACGGCCTGGCCTTTATCGTCATGGAACTGAGACTGCCGCGAAGCCTGCTGGCGATGCTGGTGGGTGGCGCGCTGGCGCTCTCCGGCCTGCTGTTGCAGGCGATGATCCGCAACCCGCTGGCCTCGCCCGATATTCTGGGCATCACCAGCGGAGCCAGCGCGGCGACGGTCTGTTACCTCTCGTTTCCCACGGTGGCGCTGGGGGCGGGCTATCTGCCGCTCGCGGCCATGTTGGGTGCGGCCGTCGCGGCGTTGGCGGTATACCTGCTGGCCTGGCGGGGGGGCGTCTCGCCGCAGCGACTGGTGCTGACCGGCGTGGGGATCTCGGCGCTTCTGACGGCTGTCACGACCTTCCTGCTCGTTTTCAGCCCGTTGACCACCACATTATCCGCCTATGTGTGGCTGACCGGCAGCGTTTACGCCGCCAGCTGGCAGGAAACCCGGACGCTCGCCGGTTGGCTGTTGGCGATTATTCCGTTGTGGATCGGCATTGCGCGGCATGTGACGGCGCAACAGCTCGATGACGATCTGGCTCAGGGGATCGGCGTTCGGGTCCAGTGGATCAGGCTATCTCTGCTGGCGGTTAGCGTGGCGCTGGCCGGCGCGGCGATCGCCTGGGGCGGCGCCATGGCCTTTGTCGGCCTCATTGCGCCGCATATCGCCAAGCGACTGGTGGGGCCCGCATTCGGCGGGCAGGCCGCCATGACCGCCCTGTGCGGCGCGGGTCTGGTACTGCTGGCCGACCTGTGCGGACGTACGCTGTTCCTGCCGCTGGACCTGCCGGCGGGCATTTTTGTTTCGGCGTTGGGCACGCCGTTTTTCCTGTATCTGTTGTTGAAACAACGTCATTGAGGTAATGGAAATGACTGCTATCACCAGCCGCGATCTGACGCTCGGCTACCCGCATCAGATCATCATCGATCGGCTGAACATCCAGCTGCCGCGCGGCAAAATATCGGTGCTGATCGGCAGCAACGGCTGTGGGAAAAGTACGTTGTTAAAATCATTTGCCCGGCTGCTGGCGCCGCAGGCCGGTGCGGTGCTGCTGAACGGCGAGGACATTCATCGCCAGTCTACGGTCGCGGTGGCCCGGCAACTGGCGATCTTGCCGCAGCGGCCGGATGCGCCGGAGGGGATTACCGTCCGGCAGTTAGTCAGTCTGGGGCGCTATCCGTATCAGAACTGGTTTCAACAGTGGTCGAAGGAGGATGAAGCCCTTGTCTCTCAGGCGTTGCAGCAGACCGGCACCACGGCGCTGGCCGAACGGCCGGTCGACGCATTGTCCGGCGGTCAGCGGCAGCGGGTGTGGATCGCAATGACGCTGGCGCAAGATACGGAGGTATTGCTGCTGGATGAGCCGACGACCTATCTCGATCTGGCGCATCAGATTGAGGTCTTAGATCTGCTGCGCGATCTAAATCGTCAGGCCGGTAAGACGATTGTGATGGTGCTGCATGACCTGAATCTGGCCTGCCGCTATGCCGATCACATGGTGGCAGTCCACAACCGAACTGCATTCGCGCAGGGGCGACCTGCCGACATTCTGACGGAAGCTATGGTGAAAACGGTGTTTAATCTGGACTGCCGTATCATCCCCGATCCCTTTTTCCAGACCCCGCTGTGTATTCCCTTTGGCCGCGAGCGGCCTTCTACTTCTAATGGAGATGAACGCGACGATGAACTATCACGTATCGCCCCGTCAGCAGCGGACGAGTGACGATGTGCTGGCGCAATGGAGAGGAATGTCGACCTCCGCGCTGGGCCATCTGACGGAGGAGGGCTATCTGCGCGGCATTCGAGCGTTGTCTCCGGGCGTCAGTGTGGCGGGGAATGTGGTGACCGTCAGCCTGCGGATGCCGGACGGCGGCGCACTGCGCGAGGCGCTGTTGCTCAGTCAGCCGGGCGATGTGCTGGTGATCGATGCGATGGAGGACGCGGAACGCGCCTGCTGGGGCGAGCTACGGACACTCGCGGCGCAGGTTAAACGGCTGGCGGGCGTGATCGTGTCCGGCGCGGTGACGGATGTCCGTGAGTTGCGGGCGCTGGGGTGGCCCGTGTTCTGTCGCGGCATCAGCGCGATCACCACGCGTGCGCTGGGCACCGGCGGCGAGGTCAACCAGCCCATTGTCGTCAGCGGGGTAACAATTCATCCCGGCGATATGGCGTTCGGCGATGACGACGGCGTGTTTATTCTAAGCCCGGCGCGCGCGGAGCACTGGCTGGAACCGGTGAGAGAGAAGTCGCGCGCCGACGCCGACCGCCGTGACGACCTGATGCGACGTCGCGGCTAACGATCAACGGATGAGGCTGCGCGGTTCAGGAACCGCGCCAGCCGTCAAGAAAAGACCAGTTCCCGTTTGGTGACCCGGAACCAAATGATCCAGCCGAGCCCAATGGCCGACCAGACCAGACCCAGAATCATCGAATCCTTTTCCAAATGTGCCCACATGACGCCAATTGTGCCGATACCGAGCAGGGGCAGAATCAGGTTGAAAAGCCACTCACGGGCAGAGGACAGTCGTTTGTGACGAATGACATGCAGGGCGATGACCGACGCATTGACCGCGGTAAACGCCACCAGCGCACCAAAGCTGATCAGCGACACGGCGGTATCCAACCCGAAGAACATGGCGCTCATCGACAGTCCGCCGATAAACAGTACGCAGTACAACGGGCTGCCGAGTCGCGGGTGGACGTAGCTGAAAAAGGAACCGGGGAAAATCCCGTCGCGGCCCATGATGTGAAGCAGGCGCGCGGCGCTGGCGTGAGAGGCCAGCGCGGAGGCGAACGTATTGACGAGAATCGCCACCAGAAACAGTGACTGAAACAGCGCGCCGCCCACGTACAGAACGATTTCCGGCATTGCCTCTGAGGGGTTCTTGAACTGCGCGTTGGTCGGATAATACAGTTGAATGAACCAGGACGCGGTAAAGAAGATGGCGCCGCCGATCAGGGCGGTGAGAAAGACAGCGCGGGGGATCGTGTGCTTCGGCGCATGCGTCTCGTTGGACAAGGTCGTCACGGCATCGAACCCTAGAAAAGAGAAGCACAGCACCGCCGCGCCGCCAATGAGCGGGATTATGCTGGTGTCGCCGTTAAGCAGGGGGCGCAGAGTCCAGACGGCATGGGGGCCGCCCTGATGGCTGACGCCCTGTATCACCAGATAGATGAACACGCCCATCAGCACGACGGGAGCGCCGACAAACAGGAAGTTCAGGTTGGCCAACAATTTAATATTGCGGCTGTTAATCCAGGTCACCAGCAGCGTAAAGGTGGCAATCCAGATCCACGGCGGTAGCTGAGGAAACAGCGATCTCAGGTAAATACCCGCGAGCAGCGCGTTGATCATCGGCAGCAGCATGTAGTCCAGCAGCGAGGCCCAGCCGACCATAAATCCGGCCTGATTACCGCAGGTCTTACGGGTGTAGGTATACGCCGAGCCCGCTTCCGGAAAGGCTTTTACCATGCGGCCATAGCTGAGCGCTGTGAGCAAAACGGCGACCAACGCCAGCAAATAAGCGAGCGGCACACGGCCTTCGGTCAGGCCGGATACAATGCCGAAGGTGTCGAACACCGTCATGGGCGTCATGTACGCCACCCCGATGATCACGACCTGCCATAATCCCAGCTTTCCTTTGCTCTCTGCGTTCTCTTTCGCCATAACATTATCCCGTTGTCATCCAAGAATTTATGATTGCTCTGGACTAAAGGCAGCAATTAATGTGCCAGCGCCCGCGTGTTAAACGGAATAATCCGGCCGGGATAATACACGTTCCCGCTGTTATCGACTATGCCATGAGGGAAAAGGTAAGTTGGCGCCGAATAACCCGGGAGGGGCTGTGCCTTTTTGCGACGACGTCATTGCACTCTTTCTCAGCATGAGACTCCGGTCAGGCACCAATATGGAACAATGGTTTGATGGCTGATTATCGAGACAAGAAATTATAGTCGCGCCAGCAAGGAAGATGGTAACAGACGATCGCATGATATAGGGGTATTAAAATAAGACGTCCAATCGTGTGATTCATTTCATCGTGGCGGTGGTTTAATGGTGTTATTATTTCCTTAATTGATTCGTATTTAGATTTTAATGACGCATGTTTATCTGCTAGGAATGCAGTGTTTTTACAGTACGCAGGAGTCGGGCTTTTCTTATATCGATAAGTCAGAGAACCATCCCTTTGACGGTCCGCTATTATTACCTGTAACGAAGTGCTTTTAGTGAATATTGTTTATTTTATTTTTATATTCTCAATAATAATTAAAATTGACAGTTTTTTAGATTGACCTTGGTCAAATTTAAATAAATGACATAGATATAGTGTGGCTGGGCATTTTGCGATTTTTTAATTAAGGAAACAGAATCAATGTATTCACTTCATGGAAATGCCTTTACCAAACAGGATGTTTATTTCGCGTTAAGAGATCGTCAGTTATTAACGCTCACCATTATGCTGGAAAACATTTGTAATTTTAAATGTCCCTTCTGCTATACCCAGACGCAAAAGTTCGACAACGAACTGTCTACAGAAGAGATCAAAAAAATGGTGGACGATGGATTGGCGCTAGGCATTAAAACCGTGTTGGTCGCGGGGGCGGGAGAGCCGCTGCTGGCGCGTAATTTCTGGGAAGTGATCGATTATATTGGCGATAAAGGTCTGCACTGTATCGTGTTCTCTAATATGACGGCGATTAACAGTGATACCGCAGAGAAACTTTATGCGCGCGACGTTTCTATTATCGGAAAAATTAATAGTTTCAAAGACGATGTCCAAAATGAAATCGTCGGTGGCATTCATAATGCCGCGTCTAAAATGCGACGTGGGTTGAAAAACCTCATGGACGTTGGCTTCAACCGTTTGGAAAAAGGAAATACCCGACTGGCGATTGAAACGTCAG
Source organism: Lonsdalea britannica (assembly GCF_003515985.1). Lineage (GTDB taxonomy): Bacteria > Pseudomonadota > Gammaproteobacteria > Enterobacterales > Enterobacteriaceae > Lonsdalea > Lonsdalea britannica. The sequence continues at coordinate 2,552,275 of NZ_CP023009.1, forward strand.
TTTTACCGGAGAATATCGACGAGATTTACGATATTTGGAGTTATTGCCGCAGTCACACTATTTTTCCGTTGGTTGATACCGTGCTGTATGAAGGCAGCGCCAAACAGCACCGTTATGACGATTTTCTTGTGCCCTATACGCGTCTGGTTGAAGAGGTTAGCCGCATCCGGCAATATGATCGGGAGATGGGCTTCGAATGGCCAATTAAAATCATTAAGCGTGAAAACGATCGCGGAATTATCGTCGGCGAACTGGCCGGAGATTGTCATCGTATCGGTACGAATCTGAACGTGAATTCCATCGGGGACGTTTACGATTGTTTCAATATGAGCCAGCCCACTTACGGCAATATTCGTGAGCGCTCGCTGATCGATATATGGAATGCGGACCGTCCCGACGATAAAGCGTTACGTGTTCATGGTTTGTGCCATTGTCGTCATTTGGATGACAGGAGTTCGATAAAGGGAGAAATGGCATGTCTGAGCAGTGCGGTAAGTTAAGTCTACATCAAGGAGTGGGTTTTCTGGTTTCTACGCTGTTAGGTTCAGGTGTTTTTATTGTTCCGGCCATGGTGGCCGGACTTGCCGGACCGTGGGCGTGGTTGGCGTGGTTGGGAATGACGATGCTGGTGCTGCCCGTGGTCTTCACCTTCGCGCTGCTGGGGCGTCATTTTCCCCACAGCGCGGGTACAGCACACTTTGTTGAACTGGCCTACGGGCATCGCCTGCGGCAGAGCATCTCCTGGTTGTACCTTTCCGTCATCCCCATCGGTCCGCCGGTGGTGGTGATCACCGGCGCCAACTACCTGGCGTATTGCCTCGGGCTTTCCCCGGTCTACTGCGGTTATTTCGCGCTGCTCATGCTGTCGCTGATTCTGATCGTTAATGCCTTCAACGTCACGCTCTCGGGCAATGTGCAGTTCGGCATCACGGTGCTGACGGCGCTGGTCTTGATCAGCGTCATTGTGGTGGGCTTCATGGAAGCACCGCTCGCCGCTCCTAAGGTCATACCGACTGGCGGCGATGGCCTGTTGTCGTTCTTCAAGGCGATGGGCATTATTTTTTGGTGCTTCGTGGGCATTGAGGCTGTAGCGCATCTCGCGCCAGAATTCGCGTCTCCTGAAAGAGACTTTCCCCGCACAATTGTCATCTCTCTGACTATCGCGCTCAGCCTGTATTGCTTGTTGAGCTATACCGTGCTGCGTTTTTCCGCCTTCGGCAACGAAGTCGAAAATATCTCCTCGTTGCCCCGGCTAATTGGACAAGCCTTTGGTCGAACTGGGGCAATAGTCATCGGCCTGATGGGTTTTTTGACCTGTCTTGCCGCAGTCAATCTTTACATCATCAGTTTTACCCGATTGATTGTTTCGATGAAGGGAGAGGACGCGATAAGTCGTTGTCTGGCGTACCGTAACCGTTTTCATGCGCCGGTCGTGGCGACGCTGTTTGCGGTACTTCCCGTCGCCATCACCGTCGCCCTCAAGTACGGTTGGTCTATCGGTCTGGATAGCCTGATCGCCTGTGCTAACGGCGTCTTTGTGATGATCTATCTGGCGGCTTCTCTGTCGGCATGTCGCTTGCTTCACGGTCATCAACGAGTGATGGCGCTGTTGGCGAGCCTGTTTTGTCTTGGCGTCGCCGGAGTCATCGGTGACAACATGATGTATGCCGTCGTCATTATGTTGCTCGCCTTTGTCTGGAGTTCATGGCGCCTGCGTCAGACGACGCCTTCCGGTGACTCTCGGGCATAAAACATCCGAGCGAGCGGGCCCTATTCCGGGCCCGTATCCCACGGCGGCCTGCACCTAAGATCTGTTTTAACGAACGCTGCGCGATGCGCCGTGCTATTTAGCGGCTGGCGCATCGCGCGGCGCTTGTCATTTTCTCTCTACGACGGCATCACCCCCCAGGCAATTTCACATGTCATCCAGCTACCAATGGCTAACAGCAACATGGCCGGCACTTGCGAAAGGAAGAAATCGATATCGTTGACGCTCCGTTTTTTAAGCCAGGGAGACAGGTAGCAATACGCCAAATGGAAACCGGACGTTCCCAGGCAAAACAGCGTTCCCATCAGGATAAACATATCGCCGGAGCTGTTTGGCGAGACGAACTGGGAAAAGAAGGCGAGGAAAAAAATGCCCGTCCGGAGGTTCCGCAGGCTGCGGAGGGTTCCCTGTAGAAAAAACGAGGAGGGATGTACTGGCGCTATCGTCATACTTTTAGACAAATACCGCGCCGCCGGGGGCCGGCGGTATATGCGGCAGCCTTCCCAGATTAAAAATAGCGCGCCCAGCAGTTTGACGAGGGTCAGCAGGGCGGGCGATGCCGCCAGCGTGAAGCTGATAATCAGCCAGGATAAAATCACATAGCAATAGTCGCCGAGCGCGAGTCCGACGATCCCGCTCAGCGCGGCTCGCTGGCCAAACCGGTGAAAGTTACCGGTGATGCACAGCACGTCCTTGCCGGGGATGGCGCAAAAGGTGAACGAGGCGATAAGAAATAGGGTCCAGTTAAAGTCAGCCATGGAGTCCCTCTGTTTGTCTGATAGACAGTTTGCTCGGCAGCAGGTGACCCTGCGCCCATTTTTTGAGTGCGTCCGTTATGCTGGCTTTTCCGCCCGGAGCCAGACTGTGAGCGCCCTGCTGCTGACGTCGGCTGTACAACCAATAGAATTCGCCGTTGGAGAAATATTTCCAGCGACGAGAACGCATGATCAGCGGTCCGCTGTGACCCGTTTTTCTCTCTCGATGCCGCGTACGATCGTCGCACGCCCATTTCAGCGTTGTCTTCAATACTGCAACCGGTTTAATTATCGCCAGCCAAACGGGGTCAGGCGATAGGGTAAAATGACGTTGAGTCTTATTGTGTAAAAAATAAGTATTTTTCATAAGTATCGCGTCGTTAAAGTGAAAATAAAGTGTGATGGTGGAGACTTTTTGGGGCAGGGAAATAACGCCTTATAGGAACCAAAGGGTTAAATAAATAGGTCACTATTCTGGGCAATAAAATAAATGAGAAGTGAGCGGTGGAATCGTTTACAAGAAAGGCGGTTTCGGGAGTTTTGTCGCTGGAGTAAAGAGAGGTGTGATGAAGTGATTGACGTCTAACTGTTTTTTTTCTGGGTGGCCACGTGAGATGTCTCTGATATATTTGGCCTTCATTCGGGGGCTCTGCCTGTCTGGGGTTACCTTTGCGCAAAATATATCACTGGGTGGGACTATATTTAGCATCCTGTATATCATATTTAAATAAGGGTAGCGCGCTACCATTCTTCTAGCCACGATATAACACTCCTTGTAGCGTTAGGCTTGGATATATTAAGGTTTTTTATTGATTCTTATGTCAGAAAATACGTCATCACATAATGATTTAATTCTCGTGATAATATCCGTTTTTATTAAAAAGGGGAAGTTATGGCCGGTAAGATAAAATAAGTCTGTTAAGTGAAATGGCTTGCCATGAGTGAGCATTAGCGGGTTGCGTCTTGCATGCGCTGTTGATTTATTGAGGGGGTCATATGCGCCAAGTCCATCTGATGGAAGTACGTCAGTTTGATTTCGACTGTCTTCGAAGATGTTTTAGACGCTAACAATACTGAAGCCTCAGTGCCGGGGTCCATGCGGGCAAAATGCCGCTTCGCTAAGGTGAGTGTGGAACCGTGTGTGAGCGCCGTCCCCCCGGAGGGAGGGACTCGACGGCTGCTCAGGAGGAGTGGCGATAGATATGGCGTAGGCTTATGCAGCGGATGGCGTGATGACCGGTTCGCAGCGCACCTCGAAATTGACCGAACGGGCGATGAAACACATTTCGTGAGCCTGATGGTGCAATTCACGTGCTGTTTGCAGATTTGATTCTGCCGTCACGATCAGCCGTGGCCGCAGCGTGACCGACAGAAATTGTCCCGCGCCATTTTGCTCCTCGACCATAACGCCCTCAGCGGCGTCCTCGTACTCCAGCACACTCACGCCTGCCCCGGCGCAAAGGCCCAGATACCACAGCTTATGACAGGCGGAAAGGGAGGCCAACAGCAGCTCCTCCGGATTCCACCGCGTCTCGTCGCCGCGAAAGCTGGGATCTGACGAGCCCGCGAGGGTGGAGGCTTTACCCTGGGCGCTGATTTCATGGCTGCGGCTATAGCCGCGATAGCTTTCGGTTCCGCTGCCCTGATTTCCCGTCCAACGTACGTTTACCCGGTAAGTATGCTGTTTTTCGGCCATGATATTCCCCATTGGTTTGATATGAACGCGATTGCAGGCAGCGGCACCCACTGATAGGCGCGATAGAACTCACGTTATGTCAGTCTTGGTAGGCTTGGCAAGCAGTGGCTGGCCGCGATTGAGCCGGAGTGTGAGAGCATTGCGTTGGAAAGGGGCTTCAGATAGGTTCGCACAATAAGGTCTCGGCGCGCGCAGGGCGAAAGTCGCGGGGTCGAAGCGGGTTTGACTCGTTAACGTTATGCATGGCACCGCGGACGTTAACAGAACAAGAGGGGAAAGGTGATGGGGATCATATTGCGTCCGATGACGCAGGCCGACTGCCTGGCTGGTTATCGGCTTGCCCAGCAGTTGAACTGGCCGCATCGGGTGGAGGATTGGCAGGAGGCGTTGCGACTGGGCGATGGGACGGTTGCCGAGTGCGAGGGGCAGATAGTGGGCACGGCGCTGAGCTGGCGCTGGGGAGCCGAGTGGGCCACGCTAGGTTTGGTTGTGGTCGATGCGGAATTTCAGGGGCAGGGCATAGGTCGTCGCCTCTTGGAACAGCGAGTCGCGGCGTTGGGCGAGCGACAGCTCAGGCTGCATGCCACCGTCGCCGGGCTTCCGCTGTATCAGTCGTTGGGCTTCACGGCGGTCGGCGAAACTCAGCAGTTTCAGACCGCCTGTCTGACGGCTGTTCCGCGCGTGGAAGATAAAGCTGGGCAGCGGCTTCGTCTTGCGCGCGAAGAGGATCTCCCCGACTTAACGGAACAGGACTGGCAGGCCAACGGTCTGGTGCGTTCGGCGCTGGTGTCCGATCTGTTTCGCCATGCGGAACTCTGGGTGTTGGAAGAAGGCGAGCGCATCGTCGGTTGGGGCGCGAGTCGTCGTTTCGGCCGCGGCTGGACGATCGGTCCGGTCATCGCCCACGGCGTGCCGGAGGCGCAGCGGATCATCGCGCGGCTCATGCAGGCCAGAGTAAACGATTTTGTGCGTATTGATACGCATGCGTCGCAGGGACTGGGGGAATGGTTATCCCGGTGCGGTCTGATGCAGGTGGATGCGCCGGTAGTCATGGTGCGCGGCGAACCGTGGAGAAACGCCCTCGAAGGGCCTCGCGCGTTTGCGCTTATGTCGCAGGCGATGGCCTGATAAAACAAGCGGGACCCATCAACCGGTCCCGCTATCGATTAACGCGCCAGCGTACACTGAGTATCGATCAACTCCGAGGTTGAGCCACGGTTGAAGCCGAAGCGGACGCCTCGGTTAGCTAGCAGCAGTTTTTCGCCATCGGGGGTGACGGTGAGTGCCAGTCCATAGTTGTCAATGCTGTCGCCTTGACGCTGCACATAGGCAGAGAGCTCTTTGAACGGGTCATCTCGCGTCAGATCCTGCGAAGTCAGCTTTTTCGCCAGATAGCGATGTCCACGCAGTTCTTCGCCCAACGGCTGCCAGTCGGTCGTTAAGGTATTTCCCTGTTCGCGCAGCGTTTGGTAAGCCTCGGGGCGCAGGCAAGAGATGTGGATGTGCAGTTGATCTTGCGTGCGCGCATAGCGTGAGTTGACGGCTAGCACCAGAATGTCGTCCGGCAGCGTTTTGCCTGCTTCGTTGGACAGATGCTTACGCGCCTCCCAGGCCGCGGCGAAAAAGGCGGGGACCTGATGCTCTTGCAACACGGGGCTTTCGATTCCCGAGATTCTCTCGGTTGGGATCAGCAGGTCGTGATGAGGCCCGTTTCTGTCTTTGATAAGCGCGGACTGGGTATGGCTATCAACCGCAAGACAAGGCGCGGGAGAGCCTTGCTGCTGACTGGGAACGCACTTTTCCGTGACCGTATTCCACAGCGCATCGCTGCTGTCTCTGAACAGGAAGAACCCGACCAGCACCAGTACAACGATGACGGCAGCTGTCGCATACCTTATCTTCTGTTTCCTCTGCATGTATTACGCCTCCTGCATAATTGAACGATGGGTTCCGGATGAAAACCAGGTTGTATCCCATCCTCGTCGCCGAGAGTGATAACGGTTACATGGTGGATAGAACCTGATTCTGAACCGAAATTTTACACCTTGTCGGGTCCGGAACCACAGATAATATAGCGGAGTTACACGGCGAAAACATGAGTATCCGGCGTCAGCGTCAGGATAAGTGGAGGCAGCCGGGCATTCATGCACACCGTTTTCAGAGTGCGACACGGACGAAACGCCTGCGTTAGCGTTGCTCAAATACCCGATGATTCGGCCTGCATGTCGGTGGCCCCGCCTCTGAACGTTAGCCCGTGCTCAACCGGTCGGATCAATTAGGAGATAGATGTGCGTCGGTTAAGATCTGACGTGGCGGAGGGATGGAGGCGCGATGCTTTTATTAATGTGGTCACTCCCACCGAGTTCAACGCTGTTTCTGTCCTGTGGACAGGCGCCTTTTCGGTTCGTCGAGGACGCGGCAGGGCCGCGGCGACGGTCTGGCGCCACGGCCGAGAGTAAGAAAAGCACCGTCAGGCAGCGACGGCCGCCAGATGCTCTGTTTCCCACAGCGCTTTCAGGATAGTGTCGCTGTCCACCGCGAAAGGTAGAAGCGCGGCGGAGCGGATACGGACATGGCGCGCGATACGTTCGACCTGATCCGGTTTGTCCGCCAATCCTAACTGGGTCAGCGTTAGCGGACTGCCGAAGCGCGACAGCAGCGCGAGCAGCGGCTGCCGTTCCTCTTCCCGCTCGGTATTTAACAGCGCCTGTACCGCCAGCCCGAAGCCGACCTTCTCGCCATGCAGCCAGTGATGAAGTCCAGGCAGACGGGTCATGCTGTTATGAATGGCATGCGCGACGCCGACGCGCGCCACGTTGTCCTTCATGCTATTGGCCAAGCCCGCCAGCGCGATATTGGCGTCGATGACCTGCCGCAGCGCGGGCGTGACGCGGTGATCTTCACTATCCGTCACCGCCTGAGCGCCGTGACGCTTGAAGGTTTCCAGCGCCAGACCTGCGGCCTGCGCCTTCAACACCAGCGCCAGCGAGGTCGTTTCCACTTGTAGATAGGGTTGGAATTCATACCATTTGGCAAGCGCATCCACGATCCCGGCTTTGAGATAGCGCGCCGGGCTGTGCGCAATCACCTCGCTATCGACCAGGACCCAGACGGGGAGCCGTTTCAACGGCAGGGGAGCGACATGTGCGCCGCGTCCGTCATAGATCACGCTAATCGGCGACCACGCGGCGCAGGTGGCGGCGATAGTCGGCACGGCGATCACCGGCAACTGTCCGAGGAGATCGCCTACAGCCTTGGCGCAGTCCAGCGCCCGACCGCCGCCGACGCCCAAAATCAGTTCGGCGTCCCAGGTTCTGGCCGCCGTCGCCAGTTGATCTATGGCCTGATGCGTACACGGGCCTTGCTGGAAGACGACGTCGTACAGGATATCGTGTTGATGAAGACTGGATTCGATAGCCTGGGACGTCGCCTGCCAAGCCCGGGGGCTGGTGATAATCAGAATGCGTGAGGCCAGCGGTTCGATAAAGTCGCCCACTTCGCCGATCAGTCCGTCGCGGTTGAGGTAGGTTTGCGGTGCCTGGATAGCAATCATAAGCAGAGTCTCGCGGGCGGTCATAGAGATAGCTCCCTTATAACAATGCCGACGCGCGAATCAAAAGCACGAATCTGGCAATGCATTACTTCAAAAAGACATAACACTCGGGTGAGGAAGTCACTGCGACAGCCGCCGTGGCGATGAGAAAAACCAAGCGCCGTTTTTCGCAGTGTTACGCCGTTTTCGCCACATATCAGCCGTGCAAACGTGAGCCGAACGTCGTGTTTGAAACAGGGCGGTAGATCGAACCGACCGTAGACAACCGGTTAAATCACGGATTCATGGCTGATGATGAAACGATGGCGGCAAAGGCATTCATAAAATGACGGTGCTTTCGATAAAACGAATGGCGTGATATCTATTGACCATTGACTCACTTTGAAGAGGCGCCTGACGGCTATGTTAACGCTACGTCAAATCCGGCACTTTATTGCGGTTGCCGAGACCGGTTCCATTTCCGCCGCCGCACAAACCGCCTTCGTTTCTCAGTCATCGCTCACGCTGGCCATTCAACAATTGGAAACCGAGACCGGCGTGCGCTTATTTGAACGTCACGCCAAAGGCATGACGCTGACCCATCAGGGACATCAGTTTTTACGTCAGTCCTATCTGATTTTGGCGACGGTGGAAAATGCGACCCGCAGCCTGAGAACCGGGACTGAAAGCATTACCGGCTCCCTGACGGTGGGCGTGACGAGCCTGGTGGCGGGCTACTTTCTCGTCGACCTGCTCAAACATTTCAAAGACGCCTATCCCAATGTGGTGGTGCAGGTGGTGGAGGATGAGCGCAGATACATCGAACATCTGTTGGTGAGCGGCGAGATCGACATCGGCGTATTAATCCTCTCCAACCTGGAAGATCGCGATGCCTTACAGACCGAAGTGCTGTGTCATTCGCCGTACCGTCTTTGGTTGCCGCCGCTTCATCCGCTCCTGGAACGCGAGAGCATCAGTCTGGCCGATGTGGTGACGGAGCCGCTGGTTCAGCTCAACGTGGATGAGATGGATATTCACGCCCGGCGTATCTGGAGCAAAGCCAACCTGACGCCGGACATTGCCATGAAGACCACCTCGACCGAAGCCGTACGGAGTCTCGTCGCCGCCGGGATGGGGCTGTCTATCCTTCCTGACATGACTTATCGCGCTTGGTCGCTTGAGGGAAATATGATTGAAGCGAGCAAATTGACCGATCCTATCGAGCCATTAGAAATCGGTATGGCCTGGCGTCGGGGCAGTACACGGCCCAAACTGGTTTCCCCCTTCCTCAGCGTCGCCCGCGAAAACAGCGGGCTGCGCAAGAGTTCGTAATCCAGCCTGCATGGAAATAAAACAGCATTCGATTTATTCGAATGCTGCCTTCAATATTTAATAGTGGTTGATGCCCGTCGACTTTCCCTATTGTGTTTTCAACGCACTATCACACCTCTCGTTGGCGTTGGTTTTATGTGGATATCCCCCTCCGGGGCGCGACAGTAGAAACAGGGAAACGCGATGTCGGATGAGGATTTTATCGCCCGCTTTTCCAGCAGGCATTTGATTGATGGGCAGTTGATTGACGGCGATGGCACATTGCAGGACATCGTTAATCCTGCCAATGGAGAAGTCGTCGCCAGGATGAGGGAAACCTCCGCCACGCAGGTCGCCGAGGCGGTAGACGCAGCTCAGCGAGCCTTCCCCGCGTGGGCCAGAACCACGCCGTCGCAACGCGCTATTGTGCTGTTGCGGATCGCAGATGCGATAGAACGCGAGGCTGCGTCGCTGGCGCAGCTGGAAGCCATTAACTGCGGCAAGCCGCTGTATCAGGCGCTCAATGACGATCTTCCCGCCGCCGCCGATGTCTTTCGCTTTTTCGCCGGCGCGGTGCGCTGCCAGCAAGGGCAGTTAGCGGGAGAGTATCTGGACGGACATACGTCCATGATCCGCCGGGACCCCCTCGGCGTCGTCGCCTCCATCGCGCCGTGGAATTACCCGTTGATGATGGCGGCCTGGAAAATCGCGCCGGCGCTGGCGGCGGGCAACACCGTCGTATTCAAGCCTTCCGAGCACACGCCGCTGACCATACTGGCGCTGGCGCCCACCTTGAATACGCTACTGCCGCCGGGCGTGCTGAATATTATCACCGGCCGCGGCGAGAGCGCGGGCAGCGCGCTGGTCAATCATCCGCGGGTGCGTATGGTGTCCGTGACCGGAGATCTTGTGACCGGTCAGCGAATTTTGAACGCCGCCGTCAGCAACGTGAAGCGCACCCATTTGGAGCTGGGGGGCAAAGCCCCGGTGATCGTCTGCAACGATGCGGATATCGATGATGCCGTCGAGGCGATCGCCACCTGGGGCTACTACAACGCGGGGCAGGACTGCACCTCCGCCTGTCGGGTGTATGCGCAGTCGGGCATTTATGCACAGCTGGTTGACGCGTTAGGCGGTGCGGTGTCCCGACTGCGGATGGCGCAGCCGCGAGACGAAGACAACCATTTGGGACCGCTGATCAGCGCCCGCCAGCGCGACCGGGTTTCCAGCTTCGTCGAACGCGCGCTGAGTCAGCCGCACATCGAGCGCATTACGGGCGCAGGCCGGTGGGATGGCCCCGGTTTTTACTACCCGCCGACGCTGTTGGCCGGTTGCCTGCAAAGCGACGAAATCGTGCAGCGTGAGGTTTTCGGCCCGGTGGTCAGCGTCACCCGTTTCACGTCGCTGGAGCAGGTGGTCCAGTGGTCAAACGAGTCGGAGTATGGGCTGGCGTCGTCGGTCTGGACGCAAAATATCGATACCGCCATGCAGGTGGCGGCCAGTTTGCAATACGGGACGACGTGGATTAACAGTCATTTTTCGCTGATTAGCGAAATGCCGCACGGGGGATTAAAGCGTTCCGGCTATGGCAATGATTTATCCAGTTATTCATTACAAAATTACAGCGTGGTTCGGCACATCATGGCCAAATTCAAACGACAATTTTAAGACCGCGCTCGAACAATAGTATTTTTTTATTATAAAAAGGCAGACACAGATAATAAAAAACGTGTGGCGTTATTGTGCCGCAAATAAGCCAATCTTGACGGGGAATCAGTATGGAAAAATATCATGCCAGGATGTCATTATCCGCTATTTGCCTGAGTGTCTTGTGTGGTTTGAATATGGCTCACGCGACCGCGCCGCAATTATCCGCTCAAGGGGAAGGTCGTCTCGATATTGTGGCCTGGCCCGGTTATATCGAGCGGGGCCAAAGCGATAAAAACTACGATTGGGTCACGCAGTTCGAACAGGAAACCCGTTGCCAGGTCAACGTCAAAACCGCCGCGACCTCGGACGAAATGGTCAGCCTGATGGCGAAGGGCGGCTACGATCTGGTGACAGCCTCCGGCGACGCCTCGCTGCGACTGATCTATGGCAAGCGTGTTCAACCGATTGACACTGTCGCCATTCCCAACTGGAAAAATCTCGATCCGCGGCTGATCAACGCACCGTGGTACACGGTCGGCGGCCAAATCTACGGCACCCCGTATCAGTGGGGGCCTAACCTCCTGATGTACAACACGACGGTGTTCCCGACGCCGCCGGAAAGCTGGTCTGTGGTGTTCACTGCGCAGACATTGCCGGACGGCAAGACCAATCAGGGACGGGTGCAGGCTTACGACGGACCGATCTACATCGCCGATGCCGCGCTGTACCTGAAAAACACGCAGCCGGAGTTGGGGATTACCGACCCATATCAACTGACGGAACCCCAGTATCAGGCGGCGCTGACGCTGTTACGCAGCCAGCATGCGCTGATTCATCGCTATTGGCATGACACCTCTGTGCAGATGAGCGACTTCAAAAATGAAGGCATCGCGGCTTCCAGCGCCTGGCCGTATCAGGCGAATGCGCTCAAAACCGAAGGTCAGCCGATTGCCACCGTGTTGCCTAAAGAGGGCGTCACCGGCTGGGCGGACACCACCATGCTGGCGTCGGATGCCAAACATCCGGTCTGCGCCTACAAATGGATGAACTGGTCGTTGCAGCCCAAAGTGCAGGGTGATATCGCCGCCTGGTTCGGCTCAGTACCGGCGGTGCCGGCCGCCTGTAAAGGCAATGCGCTGTTGGGGGCTGAAGGGTGTGAGAATAATGGCGCGACGCAGTTCGATAAAATCGCATTCTGGAAAACGCCGCAGTCCGAAGGCGGAAAATATGTCCCCTATAGCCGCTGGACGCAAGATTATATTGCCATTATGGGCGGGCGTTGAATAAAACGAGGGATAAAAAAATAAAACGAGGCTTTCAATCGACGAAACAGAATTCATTATTTCGCGGTTGATGATTTAACCGTTCAGGCTTTTTATTCCAATGGGTCCCGTTATTTTTGCCGTTTTTTGTTTTATTTTTCCGATGGATTTTAAGGCTCACGATAAAAACCCATCCACTAGGAGTTGATTATGTCCAACGCTGTGGAATTTATTAATGTTTCCCGACTCTTTGGGGATGTCCGCGCTGTGGATCGCGTCTCCATCGACATCAAAGACGGCGAGTTTTTTTCCATGCTCGGTCCGTCCGGGTCAGGAAAAACCACCTGTCTGAGACTGATCGCCGGTTTCGAACAGCTCTCCTCGGGGTCCATCCGGATTCACGGGCGCGAAGCCAGCGGACTGCCGCCTTATCAGCGTGATGTGAACACCGTTTTTCAGGATTATGCGCTGTTTCCACATATGACCGTGTTGGACAACGTGGCCTATGGGCTGCGTGTGAAGGGCGTCGGAAAAAATGAACGCCGCGTCCGGGCGCAGGAGGCGCTGGAGCGGGTGGCGCTCGGCTTTGTCGCGGCGCGTAAACCGGCGCAGCTGTCCGGCGGGCAGCGGCAGCGCGTGGCGCTGGCTCGCGCGTTAGTCAATCAGCCCAGCGTGTTGCTGCTCGATGAACCGCTCGGCGCGCTGGATCTCAAACTGCGCGAACAAATGCAGGGCGAACTCAAAACGCTCCAGCGGCGGCTCGGGATCACCTTCATCTTCGTGACGCACGATCAGAGCGAAGCCTTGTCGATGTCCGACCGGGTGGCGGTCTTCAATAACGGCCGCATCGAGCAGGTGGATACGCCCCGTGAGCTGTACATGAACCCTAAGACGCCGTTTGTGGCGGAGTTTGTCGGCACGTCCAACGTGCTGTCGTCAGAGCAGGCGCTGAGGCTGACCGGAGCGGCAGGATGTTTCGCTGTTCGTCCAGAACACATTCGCCTGGCGTCCTCCGCGCCGGACGATATCGCCGGGGATATTCGCGTTGCCGCCCAGATTAAGGATATCCACTATCAGGGCGCGGCGACCCGCTACGAGCTGGTGCTGAAAACGGGCGAGCGTCTGCTGGCGAGCGAAACCAACCATCAGCGCATCGCTGTCCAGCCCCCCTGGACCATCGGCCAGCCATTGACCGCCTGTTGGGCGCGTAGCGCAATGGTCGCGCTGCAGGAGGTAGGGTGAGATGACGACCGCAGCCATTCTGGCTCCCGCCATGCCCCGGAGCTCATGTCATCGACTGTTCGACTTCTTCTATCGTCGGCCGGGCTTTTATCTGGCGCTGCTGCTGGCGCCACCGCTGTTGTGGTTCGGCGCGGTTTATCTGGGATCGTTACTGACGCTGCTATGGCAGGGTTTTTATACCTTTGACGATTTCACGATGACGGTATCGCCGACGCTGACGCTGGCGAACATCGCGGCGCTGTTCAGCCCGACGAATTACGACATTATCGCGCGCACGGTAGTGATGGCGGTGTGCGTCACGCTGTTCAGCGCCGTGCTGGCGTTCCCGATCGCGTATTACATGGCGCGTTACACCCGTGGCAAGCAGAAAGCCTTTTTTTATGTCGCGGTGATGATGCCGATGTGGGCCAGCTACATCGTCAAAGCCTATGCCTGGACGCTGCTGTTGTCGCGGGATGGGGTCATTCAGTGGTTTCTGCGCCACCTCGGGCTGGAAGGGGGCTTGCACAGCCTGCTGTTGCTGCCGGGCATCGGCGGAAACACGCTGTCGACCTCCGGACTGGGGCGCTTTCTGGTGTTCGTCTATATCTGGCTGCCGTTCATGATCCTGCCGATACAGGCGGCGCTGGAACGCCTGCCGGTATCGCTCATTCAAGCCTCGGAAGATTTAGGCGCTCAGCCGCAGCAGACCTTCCGTTATGTCATCTTGCCGCTGGCGGTGCCGGGCATTGCCGCGGGTTCCATCTTCACCTTTTCACTCACGTTGGGCGACTTTATCGTGCCGCAGCTGGTGGGACCGCCGGGCTATTTCATCGGCAACATGGTCTATTCCCAGCAGGGAGCCATCGGCAATCTGCCTATGGCGGCGGCGTTCACGTTGGTGCCGATTGTCTTGATTGCCATCTATCTCTCCCTGGTAAAACGATTGGGGGCCTTCGATGCACTCTAAACGCGCGCCGCTACCGCTCCGGCTAGCGGCCTGGGGCGGACTGCTGTTTCTGCATATTCCGCTGCTGATCATCGCCGTTTACGCGTTCAATACCGAAGAGGCCGCGTTCAGCTTCCCGCCGAAAGGCTTCACGCTGCGTTGGTTCCAGTTGGCGGCGGAGCGACGGGATATTTTCGAATCCATTAGCCTGTCGCTACAGATCGCCTGTTTCTCCACGCTGATTGCGCTGGTGCTGGGCACCCTGGCCGCCGCCGCGCTTTATCGGCGGGACTTCTTCGGTAAGAACAGCATCACGCTGATGTTGATGCTGCCGCTGGCGTTGCCGGGCATTATCACCGGACTGGCGCTGCTGGCCGCTTTCCACGCGGCGGACATCGAGCCCGGCATGATGACGATCGTGATCGGCCACGCCACGTTTTGTATCGTGATTGTGTTCAACAATGCCATCGCTCGGTTCCGGCGTATCTCTCACTCGCTGATTGAGGCGTCGATGGATCTGGGCGCCGACGGTTGGCAGACTTTTCGCTACGTGATTCTCCCCAATCTGGCGACGGCGCTGCTGGCTGGCGGGATGCTGGCCTTCGCGCTGTCGTTCGACGAAATCATCGTCACGACGTTCACCGCCGGGCATGAGCGCACTTTGCCCATCTGGCTATTGAACCAGCTGGGGCGACCGCGCGATGTGCCGGTCACCAACGTGGTGGCGCTATGCCTGATGATATTGACCATGATCCCGATCCTCGGGGCTTGGTATCTCACAAAAGAAACAACGGATGTGTCCGGCGACGGCAAATAGCCCGCAGGCCGCTGAAAATGAACGTCATGGCGTGCGTGCTGTGATGCGAAACAATGACTGAGGACCCAATGATGCAGACAAACATGGTGATCAACGGACGTTTAGTCGCGGGTGAAGGCAATACGCTGCCTGTCTATAATCCGGCGACCGGAGAGGAAATCGCGCACATCGCTCAGGCATCCCCTGCGCAGGTTGCGTTGGCGGTGGAGAGTGCCGATCGGGCTTTTGCTTCCTGGGGACAGACCACGCCGAAAACGCGTGCGGAATGCCTGCTGAAGATAGCGGACTGTATTGAACAGAACGCGGAGACGTTCTCTCGTCTGGAATCGCTTAACTGCGGCAAGCCATATCATGCCGTGCTGAACGATGAGATCCCGGCGGTAGCGGACGTCTTCCGCTTCTTCGCGGGCGCCTGTCGCTGTATGAGCGGAATGGCCAGTGGGGAGTATCTGGAGGAGCACACGTCGATGATCCGCCGCGATCCGCTGGGCGTCGTCGCCTCGATTGCACCCTGGAACTATCCGTTGATGATGGCGGCCTGGAAGCTAGGCCCCGCGCTGGCGGCAGGCAACTGCGTCGTCATCAAACCCTCGGAGCAGACGCCGCTGACGACGCTGAAACTGGCTGAACTGGCGGTCGGTCTTCTGCCCGACGGGGTGATAAACGTGGTGTTCGGCGACGGGCCTACCGTCGGCGATGTCCTGACGGGCCATGAGAAGGTGCGCATGGTGTCGCTGACCGGCTCGATTCCGACCGGACAGCACATCATTCGCCATACGTCGTCCTCGGTAAAACGTACGCATATGGAACTGGGCGGCAAAGCCCCGGTGATCGTCTTTGACGACGCCGATATACCGGCGGCGGTCGAAGCGATCCGCAACTTCGGTTTCTATAACGCCGGGCAGGACTGCACTGCCGCCTGTCGCGTCTATGCCCAGAAAGGCATCTATGATCGATTGGTGGCGGCGTTGGGCGAGGCGATTGCCACTCTCAACATAGGGTCGCCGGAGGATGAAACCACCGAATTGGGTCCGCTGATCACCGCTGCGCATCGCGACCGCGTTGCCGGGTTCGTCGAACGGGCGAAGGCGCTGCCGCATATTTCAGTGGTGACCGGCGGCGCGAAAGTCGAAGGGCCGGGCTACTATTTCCAGCCGACGCTGCTGGCCGGGGCGATGCAGGACGACGAAATCGTCCAGAAAGAGGTGTTCGGGCCGGTGGTCAGCGTGACGGAGTTTGACGACGAGGCTGAGGTGCTGGCATGGGCCAATAGCTCAACGTATGGGCTGGCGTCCTCCGTCTGGACGCAGGATCTTGGCCGGGCGCATCGTCTGAGCGCGCGACTGCAGTATGGTTGCACCTGGGTGAATACGCATTTCATGCTGGTCAGCGAAATGCCGCACGGAGGTCAGAAACAATCCGGTTACGGCAAGGACATGTCGATGTACGGGTTGGAGGATTACACGATCGTACGTCACATCATGATTAAACACTGATGCAAAGGCGGGCGCCTCAACCGAGGACGCCCGCCAATATTTTTTAGATGTTATCCAGATTAATGCCGCGCGTTTTCGGTCCCCAGACTCCCACCGACAGCATCACCATCAACATACTGAATACGATGAAGATCACGACGCTGACGCTTCCCACATGCTGCAATAACAGGCCGATCAGGATGCTGGTGAAGGCGGTGGACAGGCGGCTGAACGAGTAGCAAAAACCGACCGCCCGGGCGCGAATGCGCGTCGGGAAAATCTCGGCCTGATAAGCGTGATAGCCAATCGTCAGCCAGGCATTGGAGTAGGTGACGAGGAAGCCGCAGGCGATGAGCAGCAGCGGGTGCGTCTGCTGGGTGAACAGCAGACCGAAGACCACGGTCATCAGACACGAGCCGACGATCTGCCACTTATGCTCGAAGCGGCCGACATACAGGCTGCACAACAGGCAGCCGATTGGATACGCCAGCGTGATGAAAAAAGCGTAGAACAAGCTCTGGGTGATCCCTGCGCCCTGTCCGGACAGCAGCGACGGCAGCCAGTTGCCAAAACCAAAGAACCCAATGGATTGGAAGAAATTCATGGCGACCAACATCAGCGTACGCTGGCGATATTCCGGAGCCCAGATATCGCGGAATCTAGCGCGTGGTGCGGCTTCCTGCGACGCATTCTCCGTAGGCATATACTGGCTCTGCGCAGTCATGCCGCACCGTCGCTCCATATCGCACAACACCTGATGGGCCTCGTCATGACGGCCTTGCTGCGCCAGCCAACGGGCGGACTCGGGTAGATTTTTGCGCAGCACCCAGATCAATACTGAACAGGCCGCGCCCGCGATGACTACCCAGCGCCAGCCGCCGATCCCGAAAAAGGTGTGAGGCACCAGCCACCAGGACATCAGCGCCACCGTCGGCACCGAAAGAAATTGAATGAAGAAGGCAAAGGCAAAGGCCTTGCTACGCAGAGACGTCGGCATCCATTCGCTGAGATAGGCGTCGATGGTCACCAGTTCTATGCCCAGCCCGATACCGACCAGAAAGCGGCACAGAATGACGCCTTCTGCGGTGCTCTGCATCGCCATCACGAAAGACAGCGCGCCGTACCAGGCCAGCGCGTACATGAAGGTCATTTTGCGGCCCAGCCTGTCGGCCCACGGCGCCAGGAGGCTGGCGCCGACGAACAGGCCCAAAAACGTCGCCGACGCGAAGCTGGCCTGATCGGTGATATGGAACAGGCCCTCTTTGCCTACATGAAAAATATGCTCGGCGACCAGTCCGCTGCTGATGTACGCCGTCTGAAAGAGATCGTACAGCTCGAAAAATCCCCCGAGCGAGAGCAAGGCGATAAAACGCCAAAGCCCGGCGGTGGAAGGCAGCCGGTTAATCCGGGCGGTAAGATCGAGACTGGCGTGATTGCCAGCGGTAGCTTCGTCCAATGAAGTGCTGGGGGACTGCATGTTGTGTCATCCTTATCACGATAAATGCGTTGTGTGGGGGGAACTTCACGCCGCGGCGAGTATCGCCGTGAGCGTCCAACGCGCATCCCGACGAGGCGGGAAACGTCGTTGGCAGACGGTGGAACCTCATAGGGTGGCGCGCTGTCGCCCGCCAGTCCTGTGCGAAAGTTGGTAAACCGTCTCTCCGTATATTAATAAGCTTTTGCTATTAGTGTCCGTAGAAAAAGCTCTTAATATGAAAATCTCTTTTCGTCGTTAAGCCAAACGGCCTGCCTATAGGGACGGGCGCGATTGGGTTTTCGACATCAGGCCCGATCCCGCGGCCTTTCCCAGACAAGGAACTGCTATGTTCAACCCCGAAGATGCCATCACCTGCGCGACCCTTATTCGTCAAAAACTCCCTGATTTTCAGCCGGAAGCGGCGCTGATCCTTGGCTCCGGGCTCGGCGAACTGGCCGACTCCATGACCGACATCACCGAATTCGACTATGCCGAACTGCCGGGATTTCCGGTCAGCCGCGTGGAAGGCCATGCGGGCAAGCTGGTGGCGGGCTATCTGGAAGGCGTCCCGGCGCTGTGCATGAAGGGCCGAGGTCATTACTACGAAGGCCGGGGAATGACGGTGATGACGACCGCAGTGCGGACGTTTCGGCTATTGGGCTGCGAGTTTCTACTGGTGACCAGCGCGGCGGGATCGCTGCGTCAGTCGGTCGCCCCCGGTCGGCTAGTGGCGCTGACCGACCATATCAACTTTATGCCGGAATCGCCGTTGGTCGGAGAGAATGACGAGCGTTTCGGACCGCGTTTCTTTAGCCTCGCCAATGCCTATGACAGCGAGCTGCGAGGCGATCTGCACAAGGTGGCCACCCATCTGGGTATCGATCTTGCCGAGGGCGTGTTTGCCGGGTACACCGGCCCCAATTTCGAAACTCCGGCGGAAATTCGCATGATGAAGCTGGTGGGATGCGACGTGGTGGGGATGTCGGTCGTGCCCGAGGTATTGGCCGCGCGCCACTGCGGACTAAAAGTTCTCGCGGTGTCCGCAATGACAAACTATGCCGAGGGGATGTCCGATACGGTGCTGTCGCACGAGCAGACGTTACGGTGTGCGGCGCTGGCTTCCGGAGATTTCATGCGGCTGATCCGCGAATTTTTCAAAACGCGCGCCGCCTGAGGCCGGCGCAGCGCCCGCATTGATAGACACGTGTAGTCTGACGATAGGGCGGGTCACCTCATCATCTTGTCGGGTAATCAACGCGAACGCTGACAGGGAAATAGGAAAAGTCATCATGTCGAACGTATTTTCAATCTCGCTGCGTCTAAAGACGATGTTCTTTTTGCAGTACTTTATTTGGGGTTGTTGGTTGGTCACATTGGGCTCTTACATGATCAACACGCTGCACTTTACCGGCGTGCAGGTCGGAATGGCCTATAGCGCTAAAGGGCTGGCCTCATTGGTCGTCCCCGGTTTGGCGGGGATTATCGCCGACCGTTGGATCCGGGCTAATCGCCTTTATGGACTGTGCCATTTACTAGGCGCGATCGCGCTTTACCTCGCGGCGCAGGCGACGGACCCCATGATGATGTTCTGGGTCATGCTGCTGAATGCCGTCGCCTATATGCCCAGCATGTCGCTGTCCAACAGTATCGCGTATTTCGCGTTGGAACAGCACGGGCTGGACCGGGTGAAGGATTTTCCTTCTGCCCGCGTCTACGGCACGGTCGGGTTCATTCTGGCGATGTGGACGGTCAGCTTTGGGCAGATTGAACTGAGCAATAATCAGCTTTATCTGGCTTCAAGCGCCTCGCTACTGTTGGCGTTGTACTCCCTGACATTGCCGCGATGCTCGCTGTATCGCGAAGGCGGTAGCACCCGTCTGTTCAACGCGCTGGGGCTGGGGGCCTTGTCCCTGTTCAAAACGCCGCGTATGGCGGTGTTCTTCATTTTCGCCATGTTATTGGGCGCCGCATTGCAGGTTTCCAATACCTTCAGCAACCCGTTTCTCCACGACTTCGCGCGTAATCCGCTCTATCAGTCGAGTCTGGCGGCGACTTATCCGTCAGTGCTGTTATCGCTCTCGCAGATTTCGGAAGTGTTTTTCATTCTCACCATTCCGTTTTTTCTGCGCCGCTACGGCATCAAACGCGTCATGCTCATTAGCATGTTCGCCTGGACGCTGCGCTTTCTGTTTTTCGCCTACGGCGACCCGCTTGGCATGGGGTTCTTGCTGCTGGTGCTCTCGATGATTATTTACGGCTGCGCGTTCGACTTTTTCAATATCTCCGGCGCGATCTTTGTGGATACGGAGGTCGACTCTCGTTTCAGAGCCAGCGCGCAGGGCATGTTCATGAGTATGGTGAATGGACTGGGCGCTTATCTTGGGGCGCTGGCCAGCGGAGGGGTAGTGGATCTGTTCACGACGGCCGGCGTCAAGGATTGGCAGGCGATTTGGCTGACATTTTCAGGTTATACGCTGGTGCTGGGGTGCGTTTTTGCCGTCGCGTTTCGGTATCGCCACCAAAGCCGCCAGACCGTTTCAGGGTCAGCGACCTAATGTAACGCCCGACTGAATGCCGAATCGACGTGGATATCTCGTGCCGCGCCGGGGCGGCCCTGCCGGCGAGTCGGTCGGGCAAAGGGAATCCAGGTGGGTTCTTGGGCGTTGGCAAGATGCGCGAATACCCTGCCGTCTTAGCGACAGTCGCAGGGTAAAAATAAACCGGGCGTGTGATTGGAAATAGAGGAATGAAAATATAAACAAGGCCGCGCCATTCCCTGGCGGTCTTGCGAGGAACGAATGAGGAACCAGTCTCTTGTCCTAACTGACGAGCTTAGGCAACAGGCGGTTACCTCTGGGCTGAGTGGTAAAGCCCGGCGCTTTAATAGCGCTCTAAAAAAGAAACGCGCCGGCCGTTTTTAGCCGGCGCGTTTTACAATCGCGACTAAAATGTCGCTTTCCCTGGTATTGGTCTTTCTTCTTATGTTATCGAATCTTTCTTTGCAGAAAATCACCGACGGTTTTCATGCATTCTTCGCGCTCTTCGACATGCGGCATATGGCTGGAGTGTTCAAAAATAACCCACTCAACATCAGCAATACCGTCTGCAAAAGGTTGGATCGTTTCTGGTGAAGCCTCGTCGTAACGTCCTGAAATCAAAAGGGTAGGGACGTTGATGGCTTTGACGCGATCGATGATGCTCCAGTTTTTCATGCTGCCGATGACATGGAACTCTGTCGGTCCATTCATTGCGTGATAAACCGTGGGGTCTTCATCGATATAATCAAAGGTGCGTTTCACCTCAGCGGGCCACGGGTCCAGACGGCAGACGTGACGCTGATAGAACACCTGTGATGCTTCGCGATAGGCTTCGCTATCCACCGTCCCTGCCTCTTCGTGCTCAAGCAAAGTCGCTTGAACCGCTTCTGGCAATTCGGCGCGCAGCTTCGCCGCGGCCTGCAGCCATGACGGAATCGACGCCGGAGAGTTGGCGATAACGATAGCTTTCAAACCGGTTGGACATCTTACGGCATGTTCTGAAATCAAAATGCCGCCCCAGGACTGACCGAGCAGTGCATAGTCGTCCTGAATGTTAAGATGTTTTAACAGGTTATCCAGCTCATCAAGAAACAACGAGATTTGCCAGAAATCGGCCGGTTTTTCCCGTAGGTGCGTCGAACGGCCATTACCTAACTGATCGTAATGAACCACAGGACGACCTGTGTTGGCGATATCTTTAAATGAATCAACGTAATCGTGGGTGCAGCCGGGACCGCCGTGGACAACGACCAACGGTGTCATACCATTATGTAAATCACCGCTGATTCGATACCAGGTTTGATACTGGAGAAAAGGGGCAAAGCCTTCGCTGACAGTGTTCATAAATGACGGTCACTCTTATGTCTGTTAAGTCTGGCTTAAGAGTAAGGCGCGTCAGCGAAAGCGGAAAGCTAGTAAAATAGATAGTTTTAGCTATCGAGGAGGTGGTAGTACATGGCGCGAACGACAGCCTGCACACGATTATTCGCCCCCAGCTTTTTGGTGGCGTTGTTCAAATGCAGCGTGACGGTTGCGACGGAACGGTTCAGTTTACGGGCGATCTCTTTCGCCGTCAGACCTTCCGCAGACCATGTCAGACACTCACGCTCGCGTTTGGTCAGATGGACGTATTGGCAGGTCATGAGATCTTCGCTGAACAGGGGGAACGCCGATTCCTGGAAACGATGAGCAATAAACGTCAGATCTGATAATGTACTGCTGATATCCTGTTCTTCGTGCGAGCTGTTAAGAATAGCCGTTACGGTGGCGAAGCCTCCGCGAGGCAGGTGCAGGGGGACCGTCGCGCCGCAGGGCATCCCATTTTCCTGCATGTAATGCGTAACGCACTGATGCTCTTCGCCAATGCGTGAGCGAAGCGGCGTCCGTTCAGGGCGTTGATATGACCACACAAATGGCGCGCAGGTTTCCAGAGCATGATGTTGAACAACATCCATCTGAAAAAAACCATTTTCGAACCACTGCAGTGGCATGTCTTCCGGCACGTTATTAACACGCAACAGAGAAGGGTTGATCAGTTTCCCTTCCATTGTCCGGGGAACCGGAGCGTAGTCATAAATCACCCGGTCGAATCCCAGGTGTAACGTTTGCGCGAACATGTGATCAAAAGCTTCGTCCAGTGAAGTGGCTGAACGTGTCAACGAGGTAAGCTGAGTAGTCTTATCCATGATTACCCTCCGGAAAATGTAGCCCGTTAAAAAGAGGACGATGGTCGGTACAGATGCCAGAGCGCATGTTCGGCCTCAACCCGGTCAATAACCAAGCGTAACCTAGCATTTTTGCTAAGGCAAAACTAGCATTTTTGCTAACTATTCACGACCGGTATGATTGGGTAGATTCCCGCCTGTCAGGGCCTTTTGTGATTTATTGTGTTTTTATTTCATTAGTAGTCCTTATGTTGAATGAAATATAAAGACAGAAAAGGCATACTATTGAAGTAAATGGCCATTTTTCGAATAGGAATACACGTTTGTTCGAAAAATGATGCCTTTTACCGACCAGACCTTCATTCTGGTGAGTCGTTATTCAATAAAAACGACCTGGTATGTTCCCTAGCAAATCGCGTTTATGGCGGCCGGTTTTGATTATTCCGGTCACGCGTCGCGATGCTTAATTTCTGGCTCAACCCGTTTGTGCCAAACCGTACCTAACTAAATGGTGCCATTAATAGATACGCCAGCATAAACACAGGGAATTAGTATGCATCGTTATCGGTTTATATTATTTCGGCCACTCCAACTGTTGCCGGTGCTCTTTGGCATCAGCATTATCACCTTTGCCATGGTGCGCGCGATCCCTGGCGACCCGGCCCGAATTCTTCTCGGCGTGCGGGCCACCCCAGGCGCGCTGGCGCGGGTACGTGAACAGTACGGACTCGATCAGCCGGTGTGGTTACAGTATTTCTATTTTCTTCGTAATCTATTTCACGGCGAACTGGGTAAATCCATCGTTTATAAAGTGGATACCCTGAAAGTCATCGGTTCGCGTGTTGAACCAACGATTTGGCTGATTGCAGGCAGCGTGGTTTTAGCGCTACTGCTGACCATCCCGTTGGCGTCCTGGGCGGCGCGGCGGCGCGGTAAACTCGCCGATCAGGTGATTCGTCTGTTCTCAACCGCCGGACTGGGGTTCCCCGCTTTTTGGCTCGGCATCATGATGATTTTGTTGTTCAGCATTGAGCTGGGGTGGTTCCCGGTGTCCGGCTATGGCCGTGATTTGCTGGATCGCCTGCATCACATGGTGTTGCCGTGTCTGACGGTGGCGCTGGCGCTGTCTGCGGTGCTGACCCGCAATTTGCGCGCCAGCCTGCTGATGGAAATGAAAAGCGACTATGTGACGGCCGCGCGCGCGCGCGGACAACCGGAGTCGCGCATTTTCTGGCGGCATATTTTGCCGAACTCGCTGGTGCCGACCATTAATCTGCTGGCGGTCAATATCGGCTGGCTAATTGGCAGCACCGTGGTTATTGAAAGCGTTTTTGCCATCCCCGGGATGGGGCAACTGTTAATCAAAGCGATTTTCAGCCGGGACTATATGGTGGTGCAGGGCGTCGTGCTGGTTTTTGCGCTGGGAACCGTGACGGTTAACCTAGTTGCCGACCTGCTCACGGTGGCGCTGGACCCGAGGATCAAGCTATGAGTCAGACACCTGTTGTACGGCGGCTGCCGTGGCTGGCATTTCCTCGCCGCCTTGCGTTGAGCGGCGGCCTGACGATTGTTGGGCTATGGACGCTGTTGGCCGTGTTCGCGCCGTGGATCGCCCCGTTCGATCCGATTGCGCAGGATTCCACCGCCAGCTTGATGCCGCCGGGACTCAACCATCTGTTCGGCACCGACAACTTCGGCCGCGACATTTTCTCCCGCGTCATCTGGGGCGCACGCGTCGACCTGCAGATCTGCCTGCTGGGGGTCATCTTTCCCTTTATGATCGGCACCTCGATTGGCGCGCTGTCCGGCTACGTCGGCGGCATCGTGGATACGCTGCTGATGCGCTGTATCGACATCATCCTGGCGTTTCCGTTTTTGGTGCTGATGCTGTCGATTATCGCGGTCCTGGGACCAGGATTAGCCAGCTTTTATATCGCGATGGCGATGGTGGGCTGGGTCACTTACGCCCGTCTGGTGCGAGCACAGGTACTGTCGTTGAAACACCGGGATTTTATGTTGGCGGTACGCAGCCTCGGATTCAGCCATCCTCGCATTCTCTTCGTCCATCTGCTGCCCAACGCGCTAACCGGCTCGGTGGTGTTCGCCATGTCCGACTGCGTGCTGGTACTGCTTAACGGCGCCGCCATCAGTTATTTGGGATTAGGCGTACAGCCGCCTACAGCAGAGTGGGGCGTGATGGTGGCCGAAGGGCAAAGTTTTATTACCACCGCCTGGTGGATCACCACGTTCCCCGGATTGGCGATAGTGCTGCTGGCGATGGGCTTTAGCCTGCTGGCGGACGGACTGGGCGACCTATTGGGAGAACGACCATGACGTTACTGGCGTTATCACAGCTGACGGTCGTGAACCGGCAAGGTATTGCGCTGGTCGATGATGTCTCGCTTGAGCTGCGTGAGGGCGAGATCCTCGGACTGGTCGGCGAGAGCGGTTCCGGTAAGACCGTAACCTGCCGCGCGATGATGCGGCTGCTTCCCGGAGAAGCGCTACGCGTGGTTTCCGGCAGCATCAATCTCAACGGGCGCGATATCCTCGCGCTGCCGGAACGCGCGCTTTCCGCCGTGCGCGGCCGGGAGATCGGTATGATCTTCCAGAACCCGACCAGCCACCTGAATCCGGTGATGACCGTCGGCGCACAGATTGCCGAAAGTCGACGTCTGCACTTCGGCGCCAGCCGCCGCGAGGCGAAAGCCCATGCGGTGGAGCTATTGCGGCAGGTGGGCATTCCCGATCCCGAACGACGGATACACAACTATCCTCATGAATTCTCCGGTGGGATGCGTCAGCGGGCGATGATCGCCGTGGCGCTGGCGTCCGAGCCTAAAATCCTGATTGCCGATGAACCGACGACGGCGTTGGACGTCACTGTGCAGATGCAAATTCTGCGGTTGCTGAGCGATCTGCGCGACCGCCTCGGCGTGGCGATTATCCTGATCACGCACGATCTTGGCGTCGTGGCGCAGACCTGTGACCGTATCGCGGTGATGTATGCCGGGCGTCTGTGTGAGCTGGGCGGAAAACGCGAGGTGCTGGGCGATGCCCTGCATCCTTACACGCAGGGACTGATTGACTGCCAACCGGTCAGCGCCGGCGGCACCGGACAGATGGCGACCATTAAAGGTCAGCCGCCGGTGGCGGAACATTTTCCCGGCGGCTGCCGATTCCATCCCCGTTGTCGTTACGCCACGGAGATTTGCAAGGCGGTACGGCCCGATATGTACGGTGAAATGCGCAATCTCGCGCACGCTGCGGCCTGTCACCATCCGTTCGCCATGCTGAATCACGAGGAGAGTCTATAGTGAGTCCGGTCCAATCTACGGCGCCGTTGCTGGCGGCGGACAATCTGCAGGTCAGTTTTCCGGTCGGCGGCTTCCTCTTCAACAAACGAAGCCTGCACGCCGTCAATGGCGTCAGTCTGCACATTCACGCCGGGGAAGTGCTCGGTCTGGTCGGGGAGTCCGGCAGCGGTAAAAGTACTCTGGGCCGCGCGTTGCTTCAGCTGGAGCCGACCGTCGGCGGCCGGGTGTATTTCGACGGAGTGCCGATCACGCCGGGAAGCCAGCAGGAAATCGCTCAGCTGCGTCAGCAGACGGCGATGATCTTTCAAGACCCGTTCTCTTCGCTGAATCCGCGTCAGACCATCGGCGACAGCATCGCCGAGGTGCTGCGCGTGCATCACAAAGTGCCGAAATCCGCGATCCGGGAGCGGGTGAGGGAGCTGCTGATTCTGGTGGGCTTGACCCCTGAGCACGGCCTGCGTCGGCCCGATGCGCTGAGCGGCGGACAGTGCCAGCGCGCCGGTATTGCCCGGGCGCTGGCATTGGAGCCGCGGCTGATCGTCGCCGATGAGTGCGTGGCGGCGTTGGATGTGTCCATTCAAGGACAGATCATCAATCTGCTGATGGATCTGCGGGACAAAATGGGACTCGCCATTTTGTTCATCGCCCACGATTTGGCGATAGTGCGACGCCTGTGCGACCGCGTCGCCGTGATGTATCTAGGGCGTATCGTGGAATCTGGCCCGGTTGAAGCGGTGTTTACCCAGCCGCGCCATCCTTATACCGCGGCGCTCATAGCGGCCATTCCGGAAATCGATCCCGACCGGCCGCTGCCCGCCCATCCTCTTTCGGGCGAACCGCCCAGCCCGCTGGCCTTGCCGGACGGCTGCGCGTTTCACCCGCGTTGCCCCTATGCGTTGTCGCGCTGCCAACATGGCGCGCCGCCAGAGACCCGACACATTGTCGGTCATACCTTCGCCTGCGTGTTGGACGACAAGGGCGAACAAGCCATTAATCCGTTAAATGAGGGAATGTTTGATGAAGCGTAAATACTTAAAGGTTGCAGCCGCCGGGCTTTTGCTGGCGGCCTGCGTGGCAAGTGAAATGGCGCAAGCGGCCGGTGTGCTGACGATTGGACGACGCGAAGACAGCACCAGTTTCGACCCGATTAGAACGACGCAAAACGAAGACAACTGGGTGTTCTCCAATGTGCTTGACCGCCTGATTTGGGTGGACAAGACCGGCACCAAGCTGGAGCCTGCGCTGGCGGAAAGCTGGACCATTTCTCCGGACGGCAAAGTCTATACGCTGAAGATCCGTAACACGGTGTTCTCCGACGGTACGCCGGTCACCGCCAACGACGCGGCCTTTAGCCTGCTGCGCCTGCGCGACGATGAAAATTCACTGTGGCGCGACCCGTTCATGGTGATGGATAAAGTGGAAGCGCCGGATGCGCGTACCTTGGTCATCACCCTGAAAGCGCCGTCCGTTCCGTTCCTGTCTCAGCTGGCCCTGCCGAATGCCTCCATCATCTCTGAAAAGGCGATGAAAGCGATGGGTGAAGAAGCGTTTGCGGAAAAACCGGTCGGCTCCGGCGCGTTCAGCGTCAAAGAGTGGCTGCGCGGCGACCGCGTTGTGCTGGTCAAAAACCCGCATTATTGGCGTGCGGACAAGGTTTCTCTGGATGGCGTCGAGTGGCAGACCATCCCGGACGACAACACGCGTATGCTGAAAGTGCAGGCGGGTGAACTGGATGCGGCGATCAACGTGCCGTTCTCACGCATCGTCTCTCTGCAAAAAGATCCGAACCTGTCCATCCATCTGGACCCGTCAACGCGTGAAGATCACCTGCTGATCAACCACGAACACGGCCTGTTGTCGAAGGTTGAAGTGCGTCAGGCGCTGGACTATGCGATCGACAAAGATGCCATCGTGAAAACCGTCACCTTCGGCTACGGTCAGGTTGCGAACTCCTACATTCCGGCCGGCGCGGTGTACCACTACGCCAACAATTTGAAACGTCCTTACGACGTGGAAAAAGCCAAGAAAATGCTGGCGGACGCAGGCGCTTCTAATCTGAAGCTGAACTATGTCGTGAATGCGGGCGATGAAGTGGACGAACAAATCGCCATTCTGTTGCAGCAGCAGCTGGCCAAAGCGGGCGTGACCGTCACGCTGCAAAAAGTCGACCCGAGCCAGAGCTGGGGCATGCTGGTCTCCGGCGACTATGATATTTCCGTTATGTACTGGACCAACGATGTGCTCGACCCGGATCAGAAAACCACGTTCGTGCTGGGTCACGACGCGAACATGAACTACATGACGCGCTACCATAACGAGAAAGTGAAAGCGTTGGTCGCGGCAGCACGTTTGGAAGTGGATCCTAAAAAACGTGAGCAGATGTACATCGACCTGCAGAAAATGGCGAAAGCCGACGTGAACTGGATCGATCTGTACTACAGCCCGTACCGCAACGTCAGCCGTAAAAATATCAAGGGCTTCTATCAGAACCCGCTGGGCCGCTTCTTCCTTGAAGATACGGTCAAAGAGTAATCTCCCCCTGACGGCCGGTGTCTGACGGGTCGTCATCTCTACAGCGGCGCCGCGTTTGCGCGTTTCAACGCGATGCCGCTGTCTTTTCGATCTCCTTGCCCGTATTCCCTCTTGCCAGCATCTGCGCCTGATTGGGGTTTGGCAATCTGATGCCACCTGGGTTTCCCCGACCAGAGTTTTTATCTCGAACGGTCATCCCTGTGTCACGTTATCACGCGTTGTCTCGCGCCAGTGCGTCGAGAACATCACAATGTGCGTCTTGAATCTGCCGTTAACGATTCCTCCTGCATTGCCATCTCCGTGGCCATCTGCAACCGCATAACGTGCTGAAAAACGGGGCTGGCTCGCCCATATCGTGAGGGATGACCTATCTTTAAGTGACGGGATAAGCATGGGCAGGCCGGGCGGAATAACTCCTCCCGTCGCCGGGCCGATGAGCTACGCGGTGACACCATAAAACAGAGGCATGACGACGCTAACCTGTAAAGGTGATGTCGGACGTCCGTTCGCTGCCCGTTCTCCGTTCAGCGCGAGCAACGCGTCGATTTAACCGGGGCAATACATTGACAGAGGCAAGACTATGCAAAAAAGCACGGGGACCGCTCGTGTCCTACTCCTCCTTACTGTGCTGTTCGCCGTACTGAGCGGCCTGTATCTGTTGATCGGCGGTATCTGGCTGGTTCGCCTTAACGGCTCCTGGTACTACCTCATCGCCGGGGCGATCATGCTGGCGACGGCGGGGTTGCTGTATCGTCGTCGGGCGGCCGGGGTGCTGTTGTATGCGCTTTTTTTGCTGGGGACGACGCTGTGGGGTGTGTGGGAAGTCGGGACGGATTTCTGGGCACTGACGCCGCGGCTGGACGTTGTCTTTTTCTTTGGGCTCTGGCTGGTGCTGCCGTTTATCTACAACCAACTGGCGTTCCGCACCAAGCTGCCGTGGGTTGCGCAGATCCTGTCGCTGGCGGTAACCGTCGGGGTTTTAGGCTACGCGATGTTTAACGATCCCCAGGAGATTAACGGGACGCTGCGTGCGGCGGGAACCACCGCCTCGCCGCAGTTCGGGAGCACGATCCCGGACGCCGACTGGCCCGCTTATGGCCGGACTCAGGCTGGCACGCGTTACTCTCCGCTGAGCCAGATTAATGACAAAAACGTCGGCGGCCTCAAGGAAGTCTGGCGCTTTCGCACCGGCGATCTGAAAGGACCGAACGATCCGATAGAAATCACTAACGAAGTCACGCCCATCAAAATCCGCGATACGCTCTATCTCTGTACGCCTCACCAGAAGTTGTTTGCGCTCGATGCGGCGACGGGGAAGGAAAAGTGGCGGTTTGATCCGCATCTCAAGACTAACCCGACCTTTCAGCACGTGACCTGCCGTGGGGTGTCGTACCACGAAACGCCGACGACGGCGCAGTCCGGGTCTCAGAATACACCGCCAGCCCTGTGTGCGCGCCGCGTGTTCTTGCCGGTCAACGATGGTTCTCTGTACGCGTTGGACGCGCAGAGCGGCCAGCCGTGCCCGGATTTTGCCGAACGCGGCAAGCTGAATCTGCAAACCAACATGCCGTACCCGCTGGCGGGCGCGTATGAGCCAACGTCGCCGCCTGTGGTCACCGACAAGGTCATCGTTATCGCAGGCGCGGTCACCGATAACGGCTCGACGCGTGAACCGTCTGGCGTCATTCGCGGCTTTGACGTCAACACCGGCAAACTGTTGTGGGCGTTCGATACCGGCAGCAAAAATCCTAACAAGATCCCCGACGGCAAGCAGTTCTATACCCCGAACTCCCCCAACTCGTGGGCGCCAGCCGCCTACGACGCCAAGCTGGATATCGTGTATCTGCCTACCGGTGTCGCCACGCCGGATATCTGGGGCGGCTATCGCACGCCGGAAATGGAACGTTTCGCCAGCGGCTTATTGGCCCTGAATGCGACCACCGGCAAGCTGGTCTGGTTTTATCAGACCGTGCATCACGATCTCTGGGATATGGACGTGCCCGCGCAGCCAACGCTCGCGGACATCACGAATCAGGACGGCAAGACGGTGCCGGTGGTTTATGTGCCCGCGAAAACCGGCAATGTCTTTGTACTGGATCGCCGAGACGGCAAAGCGGTCGTACCCGCGCCGGAAACGCCGGTGCCGCAGGGCGCGGCGAAGGGCGATCGCGTTTCGCTGACGCAGCCGTTCTCGCAGCTGAGCTACCGTCCCCGAGAAAATCTGGCCGGTAAGGATATGTGGGGGGCGACGATGTTTGATCAGCTGGTCTGCCGCGTCATGTTCCACCAGCTCCGTTATGAAGGGCCGTTTACGCCGCCGTCTGAGCAAGGCACGCTGGTGTTCCCCGGCAATCTCGGCATGTTTGAGTGGGGCGGTATTTCCGTCGACACGGATCGCCAGATTGCGATAGCCAACCCGATGGCATTGCCGTTTGTCTCGCGGCTAATCCCGCGAGGTACTCAAAACCCGATCGAGCCGAACACGGCGGGTAAAGGGGGCTCGGGGACGGAGTCCGGCGTACAGCCGCAGTACGGGGTTCCTTACGGCGTGACGCTGAAGGCGTTTCTGTCGCCGCTTGGTATCCCGTGTAAACAGCCGTCATGGGGCTATATCTCCGCCATTGATTTGAAAACCAATGTCATCGTCTGGAAAAAACGGATCGGGACCGTGCGCGATAGTTCGCCGCTGCCCTTGCCGTTCGAAGTCGGAATGCCGATGCTAGGCGCGCCGATCTCCACCGCGGGCAATGTGCTGTTTATCGCCGCGACGGCGGACAACTATCTGCGCGCGTTTAATATCACCAACGGTGAGCCGCTTTGGCAGGCGCGCCTGCCTGCCGGAGGGCAAGCGACGCCGATGACCTATGCCGTCAACGGCAAGCAATATGTGTTGATTGCCGCAGGGGGACACGGCTCGTTCGGCACCAAACTGGGGGATTACATTATTGCGTACGCGCTGCCGGAGGTTCGCTAAACACCCTGTGAGATTGAGGAGGCCGCCCAGAATAAACGGGGCGGCTGAGTCGAGGATTAGCGGTTGGAATGACGGGTTAGAACGGACTTTTCAGGCTGACTCATAACGCCTAACCGATGCGCCAGCTGCGTCAAGTTGGTGGGGTCGAGACCCAGTTCGTGGGCCGCCGACGAAATATCGCCCTGATGGTGTTGAAGCGTCCGCTCGATGAGCTGTTTTTGAAATTCGTTAACCGCCGTACGCAGATCCTGCTGCGGCGCTTCGCGCAGGCCGAATTGTTGAGGCTCATTGGCCGCAACGTCATGCTGTAGCTTTTCATTTGTATCCAACCCCAAATCGCGCTCGCTAATCGTGACAAACGAGGCGCGTTTGGCCGGATACGACGCCAGTCTGCCCGTGGCGCGTAGCGTTGCGCGGCTGATGGCCTGTTCCAGCTCGCGCACATTACCGGGCCACTGATAGCTCGAGAGCGCTGTTTGCGCGGTGGGCGACAGGCGTAGACCTTTCAGCCCCATCCGGTTACGGTTTTGTTCGAGGAATGCGCCCGCCAGAAGCTGGATGTCCTGCTGACGTTCCCGTAGCGCCGGAACGTGAATTGGGAACGCGCACAGTCGGTGATACAGATCGGCGCGAAACTCCCCGGACTGAACTTCAGCGAACAGATTGCGATTGGTGGCGGCAATCAGCCGGATATCGACATGATGCGGGTTAGACGAGCCGACGCGCTGCAATTGCCCGTCTTGCAATACACGGAGCAGTTTGGCCTGAGTCTCCGGTGACAGTTCGCCGATTTCATCAAGAAACAAGGTCCCGCCGTTGGCGAGCTGGAATTTGCCGTAACGGTCTGTCGTGGCTCCCGAAAATGCGCCGCGCACGTGGCCGAAGAGGACGCTTTCCACCAGATGGTCGGGCAGGGCGGCGCAGTTAATGACGATGAGAGGGGCATTGGCACGTCGCGACCGCGCGTGCAGCCGACGAGCGACCAAATCCTTACCTACCCCGGTTTCACCGGTAATCAGTACCGTCATGTCGCTGGACGCAAC
This sequence comes from Lonsdalea britannica, assembly GCF_003515985.1. Classification (GTDB taxonomy): domain Bacteria; phylum Pseudomonadota; class Gammaproteobacteria; order Enterobacterales; family Enterobacteriaceae; genus Lonsdalea; species Lonsdalea britannica. The sequence goes on from NZ_CP023009.1 coordinate 2,584,756, forward strand.
CAGTTCAATATCATCCATCAGTAACTGATACGGTTCGCTGCTGCCAGTCAGTTCGTCGTGGCCGTGTACTGCCGTCAGGCGGAAGGCCTCGGCGCGCAGATTCTCGCTTTCCAGCGTGGACTTGAGCTGGTCGACGTGGGTGCTGGCCGAGACGGTCGCGGCGGCGATGCCGCCGAATATCTCCAACGTTTTGAGCGCGTCGGCGGAGAATGTGTGTCCATCAAATGCATGCAGCGTCAGCAACCCCCAGAGATGATGATCCAGACGGAGGACGCAGCCGATAGCGTCATTTTCGCCTGCGCGACTTCCTTCACTTTCGAACAGATTTTCGAAGGGGTCTGGCACCTCGCTATCCGGCGGGAAGCGCATCACGTTGGCGGTAGCCAGTATGGCGGCGAAGCGTGGATAATCGTCCAAAATGAAGCGCCGTTTTAGCGCCTCGGCATGAAGACCTTTGATGGCTACGGGCGTTAATTCTTCGCCTTTCAGCTGCAGCAGCGCGGTTGCGTCCGCCGGGATCAGGAGATTCAGCGAATCAAGCAAACGTTGATAACGGACTTCACACGGCATCTCCCGCGAGAGATCCGCGACCTGCGGCACCAGCGCATTCAACAACTTCAACATCTGAGTCAAAAAGTCCTCTCTTCGATAAAAATGGTGTCTTTTCGACAGTAAAGTTTAGACACAATTTAGCAGGGTGCCATTGAGATTGCCGTTTCACCTACCGCATTCGCGGTTGATAACCAAGGGAAAAAATTAGGGCGGTGACGATGAACGCAGAGACGGTGTTGCGGTGTCTCCACGCGGGGCTTCAGTAAGCGTTTACCGTGTGAGTCAGTGATGAATCGACTTTGTCGAGCTTATTTAAGACTGATGCCATGCGAATGAATAAAGCCGCTGCTGAGTTATTCTTTTTTATTTGCGATGCGTTTTTGTTGATATTTTACTCTTTATTTGTGGTTATAAGATGGTATTTAAACAAAGGATAAACAAAGTGCGTATTTAGTCTTTATCTGCTTTTCAATTCAGTCTCTGTCGCTACTCAGTAATAATAATGATGTTAGAGGGAATAAATTATTGGGTCATTAACAAATCTCGGTTAAAACTTATGTTTTATATATTAGCGGACTACATTTATAAATGAATGGGCGCCTTTTAAAATGATGATTATTTTTAACTTCATGATAGTTATTGTTTTTTATGCTGTTGTTTCTGAAGTTATGGGATGCGGCTAAATTCGTCAGGCTAAGGTTTTATATAGGAATTGAAAATTTAACTATCACTTTTCTTTTTATTTATTCTATGATGTTCCCGACGTAATGAGCCGCGCTAGTCATGGTTCTGTCATCAAGTGGTAGTTAACTCCGTGAGCAATAATAAATTCGCGAAATGAGTGATGAATCCTCCAGCTCCCCCTGAATTCTGGAGTAGATAGTCTCGCATTGGACGTTTTTATCGAGTGATTATTATTAAACCTTGTTTTGAAATGGGTGTTTAAACACAGTCTTTTTAAGACATAGTTTGTTCAAACATCGTTTTTTCAAATATGGTGTTTATTAAACATAGTTAGGCTCGTCAGAATGTCATCCGTACCTGTCTGAGCGGATGATTGCATTGGTGATGTCGGTCGCGGCAGCCCTATGTCGCAGGGCATGACTCGAGCCGCCAGTTGTCGGCCGCCGGCAGCGTTTTTTTTGCCGGCGTTTTTTTGCCTGCAGCAAGAGTAAAAGGGGGCCGATATGCGATAAGACGATGAACATCAATCGGGTATCCTTCTAATCGCCAGTGAGGTGCGGTGAGATAGCCGATTTATATCGTTCGCTGTCGTGCTTGCTCATCTGCGGGGCGGAGGCTGCAACGCGATGAGCAACAGCGTTGACAGCCATTATCGTGCACTCTGCCGTCGCTAACAGTTTATCATCAGGCCCTATCATCAAGTTCCTCTCTGCTCCTGCACTCGCAGGCGTTGAATTTCCCGAACATCCTCTTTCCCTGCCTGCTCAGTCTCAAGACCATTATCTTTCCATGTATCTTGTGTCGAACACCGTATTTTTAAACACGTGGAGACCCCCAACATCTATTTAGCGATGCTAAGCGCTTGGTGAATCACGCAGTCATCTTTAATGAGAAAATAATGCACGGACCTGTTTTCGAGAAGGTGGAACCCTAAATAGATACCGTTCTATAGTTGATAAATTAATGAGGTTATCCTATTACGGTATCTATTATTTTTAGGGGAGCGCTTGGGTGGTGTTATTTTAGAGTATTGATTAACACTGGGAGGGGGGGAGTTATTGGTGAGCATCTTCTCGGGAGGAGGTGATTTTCTCTATTTTGTCGCAGCGTTATATTTTGCGCAAACATAAATTTAGCATTTTCGGGAACAGTTAAATCACTGTAAGTGAATATTTTATTGTTTACAGTTTTGTCTTTTTTTGAGTAAGGCGGTTATTGCTTTATGTGTTGATGATTTCTGTTAGCTTTGCTGTATCGGTATCTTTCCGCCTAAAAAATAACGAGGGATTAAATTCTTTTAACCACTCTTGAAATTATATCATGATAGGCCGTTTTTCAGTTTAAATAATTATTTTTCCTCTTAGAGTGACTTTTTACACTGTATGATAGTTGAGTTTTGTTTTTTCTGAATAGGGGAATAAGGCTTTATCATCTCTCTCAACGTAAAGAAATGGCAATGAAGCCAGAGTGGCGAGAATACGTCAGAGCTGATTGCTGGCATATTGCTATTTTCGCAAGTAGAAACAAAAGGTATCAATTGAAACTATACAAAGGCGATGGAGTTGAGTGATTGGCGCGATATACCCAAAGAAGGCGATATATTATTCTGGATATTTATTTCAATGCGATATTTTTATAATTTTTCTCGCGGCAATATCGCTTTTTCCGCAGGAGATCCTCTCGTGTTGATTGCAAAGCAAACAATTAACACAGAGCATGCGCGGTGACAAAGAGAATGAACAATAATTTAACATAGGGTTCCATTTGAATCTTTTGATGATGGTTTTTTCCCTTTTAAGTTATATTTACCCGTTAATTTATATCTAAACTCTTTGGTTGTTGGCGTTATTCATGTGTATTTCCATGTCATCACTATAAGTTTTTTTTATATTATTTTTTAGAGGAGATATTCGTTTGTTGAGGTGAGTTAAATATCGTTGATTTTCGATTTCACTTAGGTTAGGCCCAAAATAAGGCCGGTGAAAAGCATTGATGAGTTTACGCATTATGTGTGACTGACCATAAAGATAATACAGAAGCGGTAGTCGCTGAGGGAAAATTCTGAGCTTTAAACTCATTAAGAAAATGCTTATTTTCCTGGTTGTTTTTTCCACAGATGTAAAAAGTTAAATATCTTGCCGTCGACCGCTACATGCGGGCGGTAGAGGTGTTTTTTGTTTTTTATTTAAAAGGTTATTTGAATGATTAGTCTGCTGCAATCCATATCTCGTCTGACAAAAATACTTTCTCCCCACAGGCAACTTGCCCAGCCCACCGAAGTGGTGAAAGGGAAAAGAAGATATCATTTCCATGTTGCAGAGACTCGACTGATTTATTTTATCGAGGAGGGTGAGTTTCTTATGAAAAGCGCCAAAGACAACCGAGTGCTTTGTGTACTTTTGGCACCTTGTATTGTCGGTTGGTCTAACGCAATTTATGGCGCGAACGAGGTTTATATTGAAAGGATCGATTATGGCAAAATCTACTGTTTATCTTTTGATACCGCGTTGCGAGTGGTGACGGCCTATCAACGATTCGATGATGTCCTTAATATCGTGAATTACCATTTTCATTCGCTGCTTAATTATTGCGTTGATAGCGGTGGTGATTCCGTTTCTATCGTCACAAAGATGTTGTCGTCGTTGGAACGTTTGCCTCCTGACGTGAGAAAACGTTTCACCGTGCTTTCTTTTATCAGTCAACGAACTTCCCTATCGAAAAGTACGATCCTGCGCGTGATTAAGAAGCTGCAGGAGGAAGGCACCCTCACCATGTCGCACGGACGCCTAAAAAGTTTTTCCCTGTCAGAACCGCTGAGACGGGTAGCGCCCGGCGCAACGGTTTCAAGCGATAATGCTACGGGTAGTTAAGAGTATACGTGGCGTCGCCGTTAGCTGATCCTGGCGTGACGCCGCCTGTCGCCACATATTGACCGTAAAATACGTTGGTATTACTGGTGAGCGCATACAGCTCACTGTTTTGGCCAAGCGGGATGCGATTGCGGTCCTTATCCAGAATGGCAATGCTCAGGTTCGTTGCACTGCTGGCGCTGTTCAATGCCGGCAGCGTACTGTCGCTGCTGTTCGCCGTCTCGCAGAGGCTGCAGATCGCAGTCATCAGCAGGGCGACGCCGAGCCGTTTCCTGATAAAATAATCCTGGTTAAACGTCTCGAATCAGGAATTACTGAAGGGTGGCGGTCGCTTTAGGGGTGACGGCGCCGTAGTCGTTAATGGTCTGGAAGGCGACTTCGCCGTTGCTGCCGCTCGGCAGTTCAACCGCCGTGGTTCCTTTCGGGGACACCATGGTGTTAGGCAGTTTTTTCGCACCCATCGTGAAACTGACCAGCGTGACGAAATAGGGCGTGGGATTCGTGATCGTCAGCGAATCGACTTGATGATTTAAACGCAGCGCCGCCGGGGCGGACAAGCATTTTGATACGTGACAACACGGCTAACTGAAGCACGCTTTTGTTTTGAATCGAATCCTTGTCGACGGCGGTAATGGCTTCCAGATTCATCCAGTAAACGGATTCCCGACCTTCCGGCAGCGGCGCGCCGACATACATAATTCTCAGGGTCTTTCCCCTGCGGTTTTGCAGCAAATGCCGAAGGCCCCAATGAGGGCGCCGAGTCATGTTTTCGCATAAGTTACGATTCCTTATTACTTATAGGCTACGCTAATTGGCCATTAATGAAATCGCTATTACCGCTACAACTATTTCTCTTCTGCTATTTTTCTCCGGATTGGCAATAAAACCGTAACGACTTTAAAGAAAAGTTAAATGTCATATTATGTAGTTATATCAATATATTGGTTTGAAAAAAGAATAAATAATGTGAAAATTGAACGGGAAAAGGGTAAATAAATGAATGCATTCGTAAGGTGTGTTTTTAACATGTTAAATAATGGAAAATAACACTGATTTTAATTAAGTGAAGAAAATTAATTAGATGGTTTGGCTTATTTTTATTGGGGCGCCACTTGAGCATAAATATCTAATTCGATACCTATCATTTGGGGAATTAATAATTGCATGATGTATGGACGCTGGATAATCTGATGGTAGACGTGTTCAAGTTGGGCCAGTGAGCCGGTGGGAAAGAAGCCGGAAACGCCGATGAAAGCGGTAGAAAGACACAATGCGGACGATGCTGAATCAGCCACGATAATCATAACAAGCGATGGTATAGGCTGCGAATGAATGTAAAAGTTGAAGGGTGTGAAGGAAAAAATATGGCTGTGTTTAAGTTGGTATTGTTGCGGCATGGTGAAAGTGAATGGAATGATCAAAATCGATTTACCGGTTGGGTGGATGTGCCGCTGACCGACAAGGGAAAAGAAGAAGCGCGGCTGGCGGCGCAGTTGCTCAGACAGCAAGGGTTTACGTTTGACGCGGCGTGTACATCGGTGCTTAAACGTACCCTGCATTCGCTGCAAATTGCGCTCGATGAACTGGGGCTGCAATGGCTGCCGGTGGAGAAAAACTGGCGTCTGAACGAACGACACTACGGCGCGCTGCAAGGCCTTAACAAGGCGGAAACGGCCGAACGGCTCGGCAAAGCGCTGGTGCATCAGTGGAGAAAAAGTTACGACGTTCCGCCGCCGCCGTTAACGTCAATTCACGATCGTTTTTCCGGCTACGATCCTCGCTATGCGCATCTGGCGCCGGGCGAGTTTCCGCTAGGGGAGAGCCTGCGCATGACCGGCGATCGGGTCATGCACTACTGGCAGACGTCGCTGGCTCCGCGCATCCGTGCGGGTGAACGGTTGCTGGTCATCGCCCACCGCAATTCGATTCGGGCGCTGGTTAAGCAGTTGAATCACCTCTCGGACGAAGAGATCATCCGCGCGCAGATCCCCACCGGCGTTCCCTTGGTGTATGAGTTTGATGAAAATATGCTGGTGCGGCGATCCTATTTTCTCGGGACCGATATCGCCCTGATTGAGCGGTAGCGTCCTCTTTCAATGGCTTAACGGCGGCTTCCATATTATCGTGCGCCGTTATGTCGCTTTTGGCGCTGGTGATAAATTCTGCTTCTAGCTTCTAGCTTCTAGCTTCTAGCTTCTAGCTTCTAGCTTCTAGCTTTACTGCCTGCCCGTCTCCGGCCTCAATCGCTGCCTCCTGGTTCCTTTCTTTTGCTCGCAGCTCAAGCTCTCTACTCACCTCCTGTAAATTAGCGTTCGCAACGTTCATATGAAGAGGGGCTTGTCATGGCGCGATCCTTATTGTGGATTCGTTACTAGACGACCGGTCTATTTAATGTTAGCGTGATGTTATGACTTCGATAAACAAAACAAAACAGACCCGTCAGCAAATCCTTGATACCGGTCGCCTGTTGGTGCTGCGGCGAGGTTTTGTCGGCGTAGGACTCAAAGCGATTCTGGACGCCAGTCAGGTGCCTAAGGGGTCGTTCTACCACTACTTTGCTTCCAAAGAGCAGTTTGGCTGCGCGCTGCTGGCTGATTACGTCAACGAATATCAACAACGTCTGGATGCGCTATTCAACGCAGAGCTGGGCAGCGGCCGCGAGCGGTTAATGCGTTACTGGACCGCGTGGATTGACGATCCCTTACTGGGCGGCTGGGCTGAACACTGCCTGGTGGTCAAACTGGCTGCGGAGGTCGCCGACCTTTCCGAAGATATGCGGCTGATTTTATGCGACGGCGTGTCGCATCTGGTGGCGCGTATCGCTGAGACGATAGCCCATGGGCAAGCCGATGGTTCGTTACGCTTAACGCTGTCGCCGACGGAAACCGCGCAAACGCTGTATCAGCTGTGGCTGGGGGCGGCGCTACTATCCAAGCTGGGCAAGGACAAAACGCCGTTGCACCAGGCATTGATCACTACCGAGTTATTGTTACCCCCCGCGGGGGCCTTAGGGACGTCGGAACGGTTCTCGGCGTGCCTTCATCCTCTTTTTAGGAGTCTTGTATGAACATTCTGATGGTATTAACGTCGCACGATCGTCTTGGCAATACCGGCAAGAAAACGGGTTTCTGGCTGGAAGAGTTTGCGGCCCCTTACTACGTATTTAAAGATGCGGGAGCCGCTATCACGCTGGTGTCGCCGTTGGGCGGACAGCCGCCGTTGGATCCGGTGAGCGATGCGCCGGAAGCGCAGACTGCCGCGACCGAACGTTTCCGACAAGATGCGCATGCTCAGAACGCGCTGAGCCATACGGCAAAACTGGCTGAGGTGAACGTGGCGGACTTTGACGCGGTGTTTTATCCCGGCGGACACGGGCCGCTGTGGGATCTGGCGGAAAGCGCCGACTCCATCGCCTTGCTTGAAACCTTTGACCGCGCCGGTAAACCTCTGGGTCTGGTTTGCCATGCGCCAGGGGCGCTGCGTCATGTTCGCGCCGCCGACGGCGAGCCGCTAATCAAAGGACGCAAAGTGACCGGTTTCTCAAACAGCGAAGAGGCGGCGGTCCAGTTGACGGACGTGGTTCCGTTCCTGATCGAAGATGAATTTACGCAGCTGGGCGGACGCTACGAAAAAGGCGCCGACTGGCAGCCCCATATTGTGACCGATGGCCTTCTTACTACGGGCCAAAACCCGGCGAGTTCAGAAGGGGTCGCTCAGGCTCTGCTCAAGCAGCTGGCCTAATGTGTTTTTTATTTCGGAGTGAATCATGAGTTCTTCAGTTACCGCGGCCTCAATGGCCGCCGCCGTCGCCGACATGAAACGTGCGCACGTGCAGGACGGCCCAGCCAGCAGCGAATTGCGCCGCGACCGCATTGAGCGCGCCATCCAGCTACTGACTCGCCATCATCAGGAACTGGAAGCAGCGGTTCGCGCCGACTACGGTCATCGGAGTCCTTATCAGACCATCATGGCGGATATTCTGGGATCTGTGAACGCGTTGAATTATGCCCGGGAAAATCTGGCGCAGTGGATGCAGCCCGACGAACAGCCTGCGCCGGGGCCGGGCATGCACGCGCGGGTGCAATACCAGCCGCTCGGTGTCGTTGGGATTATCAGCCCGTGGAATTTCCCGCTGAATCTGGCCTTTTGTCCGCTGGCCGGCGTCCTCGCCGCGGGCAATCGCGCGATAATCAAACCCTCCGAGCTCACGCCGCGGACGGCAGAACGACTGGCGGATTTGGTCGCGCGTTATTTCGACCCGCTGGAAGTGACGACCGTGCTGGGCGATGCGGATGTGGGTAAAGCGTTTAGCGCACAGGCTTTTGACCACCTGATCTTTACCGGCAGCACCAGCGTGGGCCGCCACGTCATGCGAGCGGCGGCGGAGAATCTGGTCCCTGTGACGCTGGAGTTGGGGGGGAAATCACCGGTGATGGTGGATACCGATGCGGATATCCAAACGGTGGCCGAGCGCGTGATGACGGTCAAAACGTTTAACGCCGGACAGATTTGTATGTCGCCGGATTACGTGCTTCTTCCTGAGTCGGCGTGCGATGACTTTGTCTCGCATGCGCGCGCGTTTGTTGCCGAAGCGTTTCCAACATTGTCGGAAAACCCCGACTACACCGGCATTATCAGCGATCGTCACTTCCAGCGGCTGCAGCAGCTGTTGACCGATGCGCGTGAGAAAGGCGCGACGGTGATTGAGCTTTCCGCCGAAGGCGAAGCGGGCGTCTCGCTATCGCAGCGCAAACTGTCGCCGACGGTGGTGTTGAATGTGACCGACGACATGCTGGTGATGCAGGAAGAAATTTTTGGGCCGATTCTGCCGTTGAAAACCTACGCAAAACCGGAGGAGGCTATCGCCTATATCAATGCGCATCCGCGTCCGCTGGCGGCTTACTACTTTGGTCAGGATCCGGTGCGTCAGCGTGATTTCAGCGAGCAGACGACGTCCGGCGCGTTGGTGGTGAACGACGTCATGACGCAGGCCACGATTGAAAGCGTGCCATTCGGCGGCGTAGGCGCGTCCGGGATGGGGGCGTATCACGGTATTTACGGCTTCCGTCGTTTCAGTCATGCCAAAGCGGTGGTGGTGCAAAGTCCCGGCGGCGAGTCCAACCTCCGGATGCGTGCTCCGTATGGGCCAAAAATGGCGGAAATAGAATCCATCCTGAAACCCTAGTCGCTTGAAATACCTTCTCGGGCCGCGGACTCACTGCGGCCTTCATTTTCTTCCTGCCGTCACGTTCCACAGATTGCCACTGTAATGCGCTAGCTTCTCTTTTCTTGTTCTGCTGCGCTTTGTCTCCCTGTGCCGCCCCAGTCTATTTGACCGTTGTGTGAAATCTGCGGTTGCCCGTATTTCGCCCGGAATTAACGTCTCTCAGCAATGTCTAAACACTCGCCGTTGCTGCAATGGTTTTGTACAGAAACGGCTCGAGCAGTTGGAGCCCCCGTTATTCATTGATGCTGTCATGATCTGACAGTGAAGGATAAAGCGTTTATGGTGACCCGCTCGCGACCTCTTTTCTTTGCCCGTGACGCACACCCCAGGCATTGGCCACTCTGGTGCGGTTTGGCGCTCTTGTATCTGCTGGTTCAATTGCCTTATCCCATTCAGGTACGTTTGGGCGGCTGGTTGGGGCGGCGTTCTATGCGTTTTTTGAAACGACGGGTCGGCATTGCCCGGCGTAACCTCGAACTGTGTTTTCCTGAGATTGATGATCGCCAGAAACAGCTCAAATTGACTGAGCATTTTTCGTCGCTCGGCATTGCGCTGTTGGAAACGGGGATGGCCTGGTTCTGGCCGGACAAACGCATAAAACGATGGATCGATATCGTCGGGCTGGAACACCTGCACAACGCACAGGATAAGCAGAACGGCGTCATGGTGATCGGCGTGCATTTCATGACGCTGGAACTGCATTTTCGTATTCTCGGCCACTGTAAACCGATGGTGGTCATGTATCGGCCGCACAATAGCCCTATTTTGGAGCGGGTACAGAAGTGGGGCCGCTCCCGTTCGGGTAACGTGCTGGTTAACCGAAGAAATTTAATTAGCATGGTACACACGCTCAAACGCGGCGGCACGGTGTGGTTCGCGCCGGATCAAGACAACGGGCCTAAGGGCAGCGTCTTCGTTCCTTTTTTTGGCGTAGAGAAAGCTGCGACCTCAAACGGAACTTTCACTATCGCCCGCCTAGCCCAACCCAAACTGGTGACAGCCGTCGTCATCCGTAAACCGGCGGGGCAGGGGTATCAGCTAATGATTTCCCCAGCGCTTGAACACTATCCCTATGACGATAGCCTGGCCGCCGCAGCCTACATCAATCGGGCTATAGAGCGTGAAATTATGAAGGCGCCAGGCCAATATCTTTGGCTACATCGACGTTTTAAAACTCGCCCGGCGGGCGAACCCTCGCTGTATATTTAGTCTCCTGTCGCGCGCCGGGCTTCGGTAATCTCGTCGCGCATGAGCCATGCCTCGGCAAGAATACGCTCGGCGCTCCCCCCGAAAACCCGGTCTTGACGTTTGATCATGCAAGGTCAGTTTGTTGTGAAGATATGCGGCGAAATTGAAAACTTCCGGTAAATACGTGACATCAACAGTGATATTCGCGGGATTGATTCAAAGATAAATCAATAAACTTGCATGAAGTGATGCCGATGAATGGGCTACTAGTTGGGATTTATCAAGGCCGGGGAAGTCAATATGAAGTCAATAAATAAAATGATACTAGCGATGGTGGTCGCTGGCATTATGGGAGGAATATTGATTTTGTTGCTCCTGAGCCAGCGAGTGATCGCTAAGAACGATCAAAAGAAATTGCAGGATTATGCTGAAGCCATAATGAAGCGTTCCGATGACGTCGTCACGGAATCCAACACCGCGATCAATGAAGCTTACGCACTGAAGTATCCCCTCTGCTCTGAAGACGATTTATTCCAGCTTCGTTACATGGTTTATAAGTATCGTTATCTTATTGACGTCGGACGCATTCAGGATGGTCAGTTATTGTGCACTGCCGGGCGTGGCGTGTTGGCATCGCCTATTCCGCTGCCGGAAACCGATATTCAAAAAGCAGACGGCACCCAGCTTTGGACCGCCGTCAGAGGCCTCTTCGATCCCCGGATCCAAACGGATATCGTCAGCCGCAAAAACGTGGTGGTATTTACGTCGCCCGATGCCTTTCGCAGCTTTACTTATCCGTTACATGGCTACGGCGCGGTATTGACGTCGGCGGACGATAGCCACGTTTTCCAGACTTTCGGCAGCAAAAGCGTGACGCCATCTCGCTATGAAAGCTCTTGGCTCGCTCAATATCGCCAATCTTATTTATGCAGCAAGCTGTATGAGATCTGCATTCATGCGCGGCTAAGCGCCTCCGGCGTGTTACAGATGCCTGCCTATATGATTTCCGCCATCTCCTTGTTGGGCGCGATATTAGGCGGCTCGCTGACGTTGGTTATTTTTCTTTTGCTCGATATTAATCGTTCAATTCCTAAACAGCTGCGCTTGGCGGTCAGCCATAAAAAACTTCACGTGAATTATCAGCCGATCATTCACCTGAATGATGAAAAAATCATCGGTGTTGAAGCATTGGCTCGCTGGACGAATAAGCACGGTCAGATCATCCCTCCCGATGTGTTTATCCCTATCGCGGAGAAACAGGGAATGATCGGCGATATTACGCGGCATATTACTCACCAGTCGATCGCGGAGATGCAAAGTCTGTTATTAAATCACCCGGAGTTTTACCTCAGCATTAATCTGGATATCTCCGACGTGTTGGATGCCGATTATCAGACGTACCTGAATGAACAGGTGGCGAATTTTGGCGTGACGCCGAAACAAATTATTTTGGAGATCACGGAGCGTTCGACGGCTAATTACACGATGCTGGCGAAACGCTTATCCGAGCTGCGCGCGCAGGGATATCGTATTGCCATCGACGATTTCGGGACGGGGTACTCCAACTTCTCGTACCTCTCCAGCCTGCCGTTTGATGCCATCAAGATTGACCGAATGTTTACTGAGGCCATCGGCACCGACTCTGTTAACGCCCGCATGGTGGATTTGTTGTTCACGATGACGGCCATGCTGAATACCTGCGTCATTGTCGAAGGGATTGAAACGGCCGCTCAGGCCGCCTACGTCAAAGAACATTGTACCGACGCTGTGGGCCAAGGTTGGCACTTTGGCCGACCGATGAGCGCGACACGCCTGAAAGCGTTGTTGTCCTAAGCTATCGACGAAATGAACTTAATAGAGAAAACACGGTGAAATGTTAATGTGCAAAACGTAAAACGAGTAATGCAAAAGAAAACGAATTTCCTGTCGCTGAAATGAAAAATAATGGCGATAAGTTGTGAAAATAATAGATTGAACTCTTCAGTGAAATAAGATAATAGGCTTTTGGGTAACGTCTCATTTATTCTCTACCCCCGCAGGTCCCAACAGGGAAATATAAATGACGCTTTAGGATGACTCATTTTGCAATATTTGGTAATATTTTTTCGCCAAATCAGGCTAAATATAAAACCGTTAAAGAGTCATTCGCAAATGAAAAAATTAGCAGCCTTTGCTTTATCTGCAGCAATATTACTTTCGGGATGCGCAACTATTGTTGGAGAAGGATCTCAGGTAGTCAACGTTGAAAGTCATCCCACTGGCGCAAAATTCTCGATACAGGATGAAACCGGGCGAGTCATAGTCACCGGTAATACGCCTCAAAACGTGGTTCTGGATAAATCTAGCGGGCATTATTTTGGTGGAAAAGACTACCTGATTACGTTCACAAAAGAAACTTATCAGCCACTGACCTTGCCTGTTCGATCATCTGCAAACGGATGGTATATCGGCGGGAACCTGGTCTTCGGCGGTCTTATCGGCTACTTACTGGTGGATCCTTTCAACGGTGGTATGTATACGCTTCACCCCAAATCCGCCAACGCAATGTTAACCCCTCAAGCGCAATAACGTCTGTTTGCATTCTTACGGTGGACTTCAATCATCAATATTTGTTGAGAGCAGCGGAAGATCTGCTCTCCATTTATATTGGGTAAATGATAATGAAAAGACCATTCTTTCTGTTTGTCGTATTGGTTTTAAGTGGGTGTTCCAGACCGCACCGCCCGGCAGAATATATAATAGATCGTGCCATCATCACGCCGAATACTCAGGTCAAACAGACAAAAGTCACCGTGACCCGAAATAAGCAGTTTATTGGCGCCGGGAGCGGTGGTATGTGCAAATTTGTCGTGACGGTTGATGATAGTGATATCGCGCTGTTAAACAAAACCAATACATCACAGCTTATTTGAATAACGGACTGCATAAACTGAGAGTCAGCAACGAGTGTGTCGCGCTGTCGCTGGGCATGCGACGGACCGTGGATGTTCTTGCTGATGGTAGCGAGCAAGAGTATGCGGCAGAAGTAGGCTTTGGGGGACAGTACCGGCTTTGGCGCACGCGCTAACCGTGCTTCACTAAGCCTTGATGAACAAAATCAGCCGGCGTAGTTTCACAGAAGAGATTGAGTTATTGTGAGACGACACGCCGGTTTTCTTATTGGATTGACTCAGCGGGACTTTTATCACAGACGTGCGTTGGGATAACTGCTTGAATAATGGCGGAGAGAGAGGGATTTGAACCCTCGGAGGGATGACTCCCTCAACGGTTTTCGAGACCGTCCCGTTCAGCCGCTCCGGCATCTCTCCACGGAAGGGCGACTATAATGCCCGTTTTCATGGCATTTTAACAGCCCTATCCCTGTCTCAAGACCTGAGTGACGACATAGCGAGCAATCATGCATGAAGTGGCAATGGAAAACCTCACCGTCTTCGTCTGAAGAGGGGACCGCTTGGCAGTCTGCGCTGTCTATCCCATTGTTGGCACCGCTGGATGAACGTGAGCGGCGGAGGCTCGTCGACCTTGCGCAACACTTTCTGCGGCAAAAGCACCTGGTGCCCTTGGATCATCTGGAACTGGATGCACTGATGCAGCAGCGTATCGCGTTGCTGTTTTGTCTGCCGGTGTTGGAGCTTGGCATCAGCTGGCTCGATAGCTTTCATGACGTCCTGATCTATCCCTCTCCGTTTATTGTCACGGACGAATGGGTCGATGACATCGGCCTTGTCCATTCGGGAGAGGTTGTCCAGTCAGGGCAAAGTTGGGAGCAGGGACCGATCGTGCTTAACTGGCAGGACATCCAGGATTCCTTCGACCTGTCGGGATTCAATCTGGTGATCCACGAAGTGGCGCATAAGCTAGACCTCCGCGGAGGACGTGAAGTGAGTGGTGTTCCACCGCTTCCTCTGCGGGAAATGGCGCAATGGGAGCAGGCGATCCACAGGGCGATGTGCGAACTGCAGGATGAAATCGACCTGGTGGGAGAAGAGGGGGCCAGTATGGATCCCTATGCCGCGTCCGACCCCGCAGAGTGTTTTGCCGTGCTGTCCGAGTACTTCTTTAGTGCGCCCGAATTGCTCTACGAGCGTTTCCCCGTGGTCTATGAGGTGTTCACGCGATTTTACCGTCAGTCGCCGCTAGAGCGTTTACAGCGCTGGCAAAAAAAGGCCGAAGCCCCAATATCGTACAACTCTTGAGCATAAAAACGCATAATCGAACAGAGGCTAAGCAGTTGGGATCTAAACGCGATTTTGGCGTTGACAGCCCTGAGTGACCCAGATAATATGCGCCCCGTTCACACGATTCCTCTGTAGTTCAGTCGGTAGAACGGCGGACTGTTAATCCGTATGTCACTGGTTCGAGTCCAGTCAGAGGAGCCATATTTAGAAAATCCCGCTTAAGGAAACTTAAGCGGGATTTTTGTTTTTCATGTCTCAGTGCAAGTTCTTGTCGCGTTTTGATGCGGTAAGGTGACCCTGACCCCAAAAATGATCCACCCATAATCAGAAATAACCGGCTTCAGGTTGGCTGCATATTCTGGCAACCGGCAGATTTTTCGGCGAATTCAGCGGGGGTCATCCAGCCCAGCGCGGAATGGGGACGACTCTGGTTATAGTGTATGCGCCAGGCCTCGATTGTGCACCGTGCATCCTCCAGAGACATGAACCCGTTCTCATTCAGGCACTCCTGCCGCAGCCTGCCGTTAAAAGACTCCACCGTGGCATTATCCGTGGGTGTCCCGGGGCGGGAAAAGTCAATCCTTATACCCCGTTCGTAAACCCATTTATCCAGTATTTCCCTGCAAATTCAAAACCATTGTCGGTTTCCAGCAACGGTGGCAAAGGTCGCCTGAGTGCTATGCTGTTCAGCATCTCAGCATCTCAGCATCTCAGCATCTCAGCATCTCAGCATCTCAGCATTTCAGCATTTTTGCATCTTTACTTGAGCGCAGATTCTGAACCGCACAGAGCCCCAGGCATCCGCAGTTTTTCCCTGCGGAAATTGCGGAAAAGGTTTTGCAAACCTCATCAGCCACATCCACACCGGTTTCCGGCCTGGAGCTGGCAGGTTCAGCCTTCCTGCAAAATAGAGGGATGAACGAATCGTTAGAAATTGGCTGAGTAGCAAACGACCGGGACTTGACCATAAATGGGAAACTACCGTGGTAAAGCTATAACGTTTTTTCTCCGACCTCGTTGTCTAAGTTTGACGGGTCTTTCTAACCTTTATTACACGTATTCGTATTTAGGACGGCGACGGCTGCTTCCTGGTACTTAATAATCAGGTTAAGCAGTACGACTCAACACTCGAAAAACGAAAAAGAGAATTTCAGTCGCAATTCTGAGGTCTAGCTTGAAATGTATAGGCTCTTTAACCTCAATTTACCCATGGTCTTTTTCATCCTGGGCTCTCCGCCTGTAAATCTTCGATAAATAATCAGAGCTCTTGTCATTGTACGCGATCTCAATATCGAGCCACCTAAGAGAAAGAGCGCGACGGCAGATAGTGGTGACGGGTAAGAAAAGCAAAAACGCAGTGTAGGGGCGAATATTCGAAATCTTGGCTAGCAACTGCACCGAATGAAGTTGACGTATCCGGTATGCAAACTGTGCTGGGCTATCCCAGTGATAGGTAAGAGAAACGGCATTAAACATAACGGTTTCAGAACGTCTGCTATCCTGAATAAATGAGTTAGGAACTGAGACCACTGCGTGAGAAATGTGACTGTATCGATGTTCAATTTGATTTTTTAGATAAAAAGCAACAAAAAAAGTAGCGATGGTCGCTAGATGGTCTACTTATATTAGGTAGTAGAAGATTTTCTTCTGGATGGTAGGTGTGGCCGTGGCAGTACCACGAAAAGAGGCGGGTCAGCCAACCGCAGAGCATTATCCAAGTCTAATCTTTGACGCACTGTGCTGGCTCAATCAAATTTACATAATAATGATGCTAATCATCCGCCCGCATTTTAATAACACTAGATCTGAGGCAATAAATGCGCAAGGGCTAATAGTTTAATACCTCTGTAATAAACAGGGGAATAAAAAACGAATGTATAAAATATTGAAACGGTTTCTGATATTTTTATAAGCCTGCTAACAAATCGTGTCTGTATGTGGTGAAAAATGGTTAACTTTACCGAGATGGTTATAAATATTCAGCGCTGAATAATGACGAACTTATCAGATCGCCTAAAATTATTTTTTGAGGTCTATATCAGTAGTGCCGCTATAAAAATATTTATATTTCAACAAATGTTGGTACTTGCTCAGATATTAGGGCTCACCGCAGACTTAGTTCTTTTTGGCGCTATTGAAAAGTCCGTCGGTGATGGCCAAAAGCAATTTATCTTTTAGTTTCATCATGCTTCGGGGATGAATGATTACCTCAATTTCTGTAGGGGTTTTGGGAAATTATGTTTCTTATTTTACGAGGTTCCAGGTGAAGATACATGGCTTTGGCTTATATCTTGTCCTAATAAATAGTTATCGGAACACTAATAACGTTAGTTATTAATTTGATTTTTTTAATGGAATTTTGATGTTTTTTTGTTCTCGAGATGATCTGAATTATAAGGTTAATTTCTTTTTCTTTTAAAAACAGGTGGTTGGGGTTATCGTAGCAACCTGTAAAATCTTTACAAAATGCGGAATATTTTTGTTTCCACCTGTTTTGCGTATAAAAAACTTTCAGTGTGGAGAAAAAAAGGCCGCGCGGATGAAAGCAAAAACTTTCATTTTTGTGATATACATCACATAATTGTCAAAATTCACGTGCAGTTGCGTTGTATGTGTTGGGGCATAGGCGGTAGAGTGACAACCGTTTAGGATTAATCCTATACCTCGTTTAAGGACGATAATTGACGGAAGGGAGCTGGTGAGGTGATGGATAATGGGAGCCTAAAAGATGTTGAAATCGGCGTGGTAAAACAAGTCGAAACAAAATTGCATACAGTAGTAGGCACATCTGGCACCGATAGTTTTCATGCCACCTATGGAGAGTGATTATTGAACTGGGCGATAGCGAATATCACCTGATTTATGTTTGAAACATAGCCTGTTGGGATGGATTATGGGTACCTCTGAACTACTCAAGCACATTTATGACATAAACCTGTCTTATTTGTTATTGGCACAACGTTTGATTAATGACGAAAAAGCTTCTGCGATGTTTCGTTTAGGCATTGATGATGAAATGGCTGATGCGTTGATGCAGCTTACATTGCCTCAAATGGTAAAATTGGCTGAAACAAATCAGTTGATTTGCCATTTCCGATTCAACGATCACACGACTATTAAGCAACTGACTCAAGAATCTCGTGTGGATGATTTGCAGCAGATCCATACCGGTATTCTTCTGTCGAGTCATTTACTTCAACAGTTGTCTTCAAAAGAAGAGAACGTGCCTAAGAAAAGGGCATAAAAATGGTTGAGAAAAGTATTGTTCAGGAAGCTAAAGATATTCAGTTAGCTATGGAACTGATCACGCTTGGCGCACGTTTGCAAATGCTGGAAAGTGAAACGCAGCTGAGCCGCGGACGCCTCATCAAATTATATAAAGAATTGCGAGGCAGTCCTCCGCCCAAAGGTATGCTGCCGTTTTCCACCGACTGGTTTATGACGTGGGAACAAAATATTCATTCTTCCATGTTTTATAACGCTTATCTGTATTTGCTGAAAATTAGTAAATGCAGCGGAGTGGAAGCCGTCATCAAAGCGTATCGCCTATATATTGAACAATGCTCCCCACACAACGAAACTCCCTTGCTGGCGCTGACGCGAGCTTGGACTCTAGTGCGTTTTGTCGACAGCGGCATGTTGCAGTTATCGGCTTGCAACTGCTGTAACGGGATGTTTATCACCCACGCGCACCAACCTAAAAACGTTTTCGTCTGTAGTTTATGCCAACCGCCTTCCCGGGCAGTAAAAAGACGTAAACTTTCTCCGAACGTTGCCGATATCCTACCTCAACTGCTGGACGAACAGGTTAAGCACGCAGTCTGAGCTTGGTAGCGCTAGTGAACCTGCCATTGAGCGTTTTGGGCAAATGGCAGGGCTCTTTCCTCCTAAAGTCGTACGCGATAAGACTGCGTTTTAACCTCACTCCACTACCCCTTGTTACTATAAGGAATGCTTGTGCTGGTTATATTGGGTTATATCGTCATTATAGGCTCCATTCTGGGCGGTTATCTTATCGTCGGTGGAGAGCTAGGTGCACTTTATCAGCCTTCCGAGTTGCTGATTATCGGTGGTGCTGCCATCGGTGCGTTTATCGTGGGAAACAACGGTAAGGCAATTAAAGGCACAATCAAGGCGTTACCGCTGCTGTTCAAAGGTTCGAAATATACCAAAGCTGTATATATGGATCTCATGGCTGTGCTCTTCCGACTCATGGCCAAATCTCGCCAACAAGGTATGCTTTCTCTCGAGTTCGACATCGACAATCCCAAAGAAAGCGAAATCTTCTCCAGCTATCCCCGCATATTATCAGACAACTATGTTGTTGAATTTGTGACGGATTATCTGCGGCTTATGGTGAGTGGCAACATGAACGCGTTCGAGATAGAAACGCTGATGGATGAGGAAATCGAGACCGTCGAACATGAATGTGAAGTACCTGCATCCAGTTTGACTCAGATCGGGGATGGTCTACCCGCCTTTGGTATCGTCGCCGCGGTTATGGGCGTGGTGCATTCTTTGGCTTACGTTGACCGACCTGCCGCAGAGCTCGGGATGATGATCGCGCATGCGATGGTGGGGACCTTCCTGGGTATTCTTATGGCCTACGGATTCGTATCTCCCCTCGCTTCATTGCTGCGTCAGAAAAACGCCGAAAAGATCAAAGTGCTGCAATGCATCAAAGTCACATTGCTGTCCAGCCTGAACGGCTATGCGCCGCAGATTGCCGTCGAATTTGGGCGTAAGACGCTGTACTCCACGATTCGTCCTTCATTCACCGAAATGGAGGAGCACATTCGCAATGTGAAGGCACCGGCGGCGCAGTCAGCGGAAAATGACGCATGAAACATCAGCACCCCATTATTCGTAAAAAGCGTAAATCAGGTCATGGAGGCCACCACGGCGGGGCTTGGAAGATTGCTTATGCCGACTTCATGACCGCCATGATGGCACTATTCCTGGTGATGTGGCTCATTGCCATTTCATCACCCTCCCAGTTGGCGCAGATTGCGGAGTATTTCCGTACTCCTTTAAAAGTCGCCATGACGAATGGTACACGCATTAGTGATGCGTCCAGCCCGATCCCCGGCGGCGGGCAAGACCCGACACAGCAGGACGGTGAAGTCAGGAAGCAGATCGATGTTTCCAAAGATCAGCGTCAGCGTGAAGAAGCCAAGTTAAACAAACTGCGGGATAAGCTCGATCAGCTGATTGAAGCCGATCCACGTCTTCGTGCCTTGCGTCCGCACCTGCTGATTGAGATGGTTGAAGAAGGTCTGCGAATTCAGATCATCGATAGCCAAAAGCGACCGATGTTCAAACGAGGTAGCGCTCAGGTCGAACCGTATATGAGCGATATCCTGCGTGCTATTGCGCCCATCTTGAATGATATCCCCAACAAAATCAGCTTATCCGGTCATACGGATGATGCGCCCTACGTGACAGGCGAGCGACGTTACAGTAACTGGGAGTTGTCTGCGGACCGTGCCAATGCATCCCGCCGAGAGCTTATCGCTGGAGGTCTGTCCGAGGGTAAAGTGCTGCGCGTGGTCGGCATGGCCGCCACCATGGGACTGAAGCAGGCACAGAGCGGCGATGATGCGATCAATCGACGTATTAGCCTGGTGGTGCTGAACAAGCAGACGCAGGAAAGCATTGAGCGTGAGAACGCTGAAAGCAACGCCGTTGATATTGATAAAGCTGAGAATTTACAAAATATCAATCCGGATAACGCTAAACCTACCTCGGCACCTGCCGACAATAACAGTAGTAGCGGCGCTGCGCCTGGGGCCGAAAATGGAACACCGGCACCGGCACCGGCACCGGCACAAGGCGCGGCGGGAACGCCGGGTTCCGCATCCGTCACAGTAACGGATGGCGTATCCGCTGCCGGACGCTCACAGCCGACTACCGCTTTGCCCGCTTCTCCTGATAGTCAGGTGACGCCTTCTTCAACAAGCCACGATTCACAGCAGAGGTGACCCACGTGAGCATGGACATGAGTGCTTTCTATCAAACGTTTTTTGATGAAGCAGACGAATTGTTGGCGGATATGGAGCAGCATTTATTGCTGCTCGACCCGTCAAGCCCTGATACCGAACAGATGAATGCGATCTTCCGAGCGGCTCACTCGATCAAAGGGGGCGCCGGGACGTTTGGTTTCAAGGTATTGCAGGAAACCACGCATTTGCTGGAGAACCTGTTAGATGGTGCCAGACGCGGCGAAATGCGACTGAGCACTGACATTATCAACCTGTTTCTGGAAACAAAAGACATTATGCAGGATCAGTTGGACGCTTATAAAACAGCGCAGGAACCGAACGCCGAGAGCTTCGAGTACATCTGCAAGGCCCTTCGTCAGCTTGCGCTTGAGTCTAAAGAAGCTCAGGGCGGAGCTGCTCCTGCTGCTGCGACCAACGAAAGTGCTGCTACGACGTCGGCTGCGCCATCGACGCCTGCCGGGCACAATGAACTGCGTATTGCCCTCACCAACCTGAAAGAACCGGAAATTCCGCAGCTGCTGGAAGAACTGGCAAACCTGGGTACGGTAAAAGATTCTCACCAGACGGCGAACAGCGTTGAAGCCACGCTGGTGACGACGGAAAGTCAGGACGATATCACGGCGGTGCTGTGTTTCGTCCTTGAACCCGAGCAGATCAACTTCAAAACTGTCGACGAGGCTCCGGCGGCAGCGCCACAAGAGGCACCTAAGCCTGTAGCGGCAGAACCAGCCCCGGCTGTGGCCGCGGCACCGGCTAAACCGGCGGCACCGGTCGCGAAACCTGCTGAAGCAGCAAAAGCACGACCTAAAACCGGCGATACCAGCATTCGAGTGGCCGTGGAAAAAGTGGATCAGCTAATCAACCTGGTTGGTGAACTGGTTATCACACAGTCCATGCTGGCGCAGCGCTCCAGTGCGCTGGATCCTGTCGTGCACGGCGACCTGCTGAACAGCATGGGACAGCTAGAACGCAACGCGCGTGATCTCCAGGAATCCGTCATGTCCATCCGTATGATGCCGATGGAATACGTGTTCAGCCGCTTCCCGCGTCTGGTTCGTGATTTGGCCGCCAAACTGGGCAAAGAAGTTGAACTGACGCTGCAAGGTAGCTCGACTGAACTCGATAAGAGCTTGATCGAACGTATCATCGACCCGCTGACTCACTTGGTGCGTAACAGCCTCGACCACGGTATTGAGCATCCCGAGGATCGCGTTGCCGCTGGCAAAACGGCCGTGGGTAATCTGACGCTGTCCGCTGAACATCAGGGCGGCAACATTTGTATTGAAGTTATCGATGATGGCGCTGGGCTGAACCGCGAACGTATTCTCGCCAAAGCGCTTTCTCAAGGGCTTTCTGTCAGCGACAGCATGACGGATGAAGAAGTCGGGATGCTGATCTTCGCCCCTGGCTTCTCTACGGCGGAACAAGTTACTGACGTTTCTGGCCGTGGTGTGGGGATGGATGTTGTTAAACGAAATATCCAGGAGATGGGCGGTCATGTGGAAATCTACTTCCAGAAAGGGAAGGGAACCACTATCCGTATCCTGCTGCCACTGACCCTGGCGATTCTGGATGGCATGTCTGTCAAGGTTGATGGTGAAGTGTTCATTCTGCCGTTGAACGCGGTAATGGAATCTCTTCAACCTCAGTCTGAAGACCTCTATCCGCTGGCTGGCGGCGAGCGGGTGTTGCAGGTTCGTGGCGAATATCTGCCGCTGATCGAGCTTTACCAGGTGTTTGATGTAGAAAATGCGAAGACGGATGCGACTCAGGGCATTGTCGTCATTCTGCAAAGTGCGGGACGTCGTTACGCGTTGCTGGTTGATCAGTTGATTGGCCAGCATCAGGTTGTCGTGAAAAACCTGGAAAGCAACTACCGCAAGGTGCCGGGCGTTTCAGGCGCAACCATTTTGGGCGATGGTAGTGTTGCGCTGATTGTTGATGTGTCGGCATTGCAGGCGCTTTATCGTGAAAAGCGCGTGGTAGAGACCGCTTAATAAAAAATAACGGCTATTGATAATAAGGTGAGTAACATGACTGGACTTGCAAACGTCACAAAACTGGCAGGTGAAACCGTAGGGCAGGAGTTCCTGATCTTTACGCTTGGCGACGAAGAATACGGCGTCGATATTCTGAAGGTACAGGAAATCCGGGGTTACGATCAGGTGACTCGCATTGCTAACACGCCTTCCTTTATTAAAGGTGTAACCAACCTGCGCGGCGTTATTGTTCCGATCGTTGACTTACGCATCAAATTTGCACAGCAGGAAGTTGACTACGATGACAATACGGTCGTTATCGTTCTGAATCTGGGACAGCGCGTTGTGGGGATCGTCGTTGACGGCGTCTCTGATGTGCTGTCCCTGACGGCGGATCAAATCCGTCCGGCTCCGGAATTTGCGGTTACGCTTTCCACGGAGTATTTGACTGGCTTAGGTTCCTTGGGTGAAAGGATGCTGATTCTGGTCGATATCGAAAAGCTGTTGAGCAGCGAAGAAATGGCGCTGGTTGATAGCGTGCTGAAAGGTTGATTTACCTACATGCATAACGGCGGGCCATCATAAGATGGCCCGCTTCATATGTAGTGAATTTTTCTTTAAACGGAAATCTGTCCAGGTAATGTCCAATCAATTACCGGTGACAGGGTCATGGAACTATGGAAAAGGCTCACATGCTCAATCGTATCAAAGTGGTAACGAGTTTAGTTCTTATCTTGGCGTTGTTTAGTGCTCTTCAATTTGTCTCTGGCGGTCTGTTTTTCAATGCGTTGAAAACGGACCGTGATATTTTCCGCGACACGCGCACTCTTAATGAACAAAAATCGCAGCTGGATGCAACCTGGACATACTTGTTACAGGCCCGTAATACGCTTAACCGTGCCGGCTCACGTTTGGCGCTGAATCAAAACAGCCAGTCTACAAACAATTCCGCTGCGAATGAACTTATCGAATTAGCTAAAAAACAGCTGCAGATGGCTAACGATCGTTTCAGCAACTACGAAAGCATCCCGTATTCGCCAAAACAGGACAAGGCCATACAAGCGGCGGTCAAATCTGATTTTGATAAGTTGAACGGCGCGTTAAGTGAACTGGTTGTGTTTATCACCACCGGTAAACTGCAGGCATTCCTCGATCAGCCGACCCAGAGTTATCAGAATACGTTCGAGAAAACCTACATGACGTACCGTGACTCTTATGACGCTATTTACAAAGACGCCATAGAAGAAAACGAGTCTGCCTATAAGTCTGCCCTGTGGATCCTTGGCGCTATCGTGGTCTTTGTGCTGGTGATGTCCGGTGTCGTTTGGCTGGGTGTCAACCGTGCGCTTATCCAACCGCTTAACAAGATTGTTGAAAACATCCGTTATATGGCGAAAGGCGATCTGACTCATCGTCTCGAATTCCAGGGTACCAACGAAATGGGCATTCTGGCTGACAGCCTCCGTCATATGCAGAGTGAATTCATTACAACCGTAAGCGCCGTCCGTCAGGGCGCGGAAGCTATTTATACCGGCTCAACAGAAATCAGCGCCGGTAACAACGACCTGTCTTCCCGAACCGAGCAGCAAGCGGCTTCCCTTGAAGAAACGGCGGCGAGCATGGAACAGCTGACGGCAACGGTAAAACAAAACGCCGAAAATGCGCGTCAGGCTAGCCAACTGGCGCTGAGCGCTTCTGAAACGGCGCAGAAGGGCGGTCAGGTTGTCGATAACGTGGTCAAAACGATGCACGATATTGCAGGCAGCTCCCAGAAAATCTCTGATATCACCAGCGTGATCGACGGTATCGCCTTCCAGACCAACATTCTTGCGCTGAATGCTGCGGTAGAAGCGGCGCGTGCAGGCGAACAAGGTCGTGGTTTTGCGGTGGTGGCCGGTGAAGTCCGTAATCTGGCGCAGCGCAGCGCTCAGGCTGCTAAAGAGATCAAAACCCTTATCGACGACTCTGTCGGGCGTGTGGATGAAGGTTCAAAGCTGGTCGAAACGGCGGGTGAAACCATGGGTGAGATCGTCGGCGCGGTAACCCGAGTGACTGACATCATGGGCGAAATCGCTTCTGCTTCCGATGAACAGAGCAAAGGGATTGATCAGGTTGGTCAGGCTGTAACAGAAATGGACCGCGTGACTCAACAGAACGCCTCGCTGGTAGAAGAATCAGCTTCTGCCGCGGTTGCGCTTGAAGAACAGGTTCGTGGATTGAACCATTCGGTGTCGCTGTTCCGTTTACCGGAAGAAAGAAGTTCCTACCGTCCTGCCATTGCTCCAGCGGTAGCCAAAACGGCACTGTTGAGCCCGGCGACAGGGAAATCGTCGGGTAAGAGCCGTGCCGTCGCAGTGGGTTCATCCAGTGATAATTGGGAAAAGTTCTAACGGCGTCCTTGAGCGTTGCGGGAGGTTCAGCGTGAATTTCCGCTACGCTTAAATTTGTCCCGACGATCGTCTGCCCGGCCCTGATTTAGGGCCGGCAAAATCGTTTTAGCGAGCCGAGAGGTTATATTTTCGGCTATTACGCGCTGAAAACGCGTATTGAGTTAAAGAAAGGTCGGCATCAGCCGATGGAGTTAGTGTAGGGGACTTGTCGAGCCGGTATATCGGCTGACAACTCTGCATGAGTTGGGCAAAGACGTAGGTCACACAGCAAAACTTATAGCCTTGAAGGCAATGCTGCCGGGAAACCGGCAGCACATTATAAAAGACAAACGCAACTTTTTGATTGATGGCCGTAGTTGACGATATGCAGACATGGCTACTGTAGCCTCTGACAGCAGGTATAGAGGTATCGAAGTGGGTAAAACGCAGTGACTAAGATGGACGTGTCACCTGAGCTAATTCAGCGTTGGTATAACAAACATCAGCAGCATCTCTGAAGTTGAGAGGCGCAAGGTGAATGTTTACCAGTAAGGCGCAGCGGCTGTGCCATAAATCTGCAGAAGATGGATATCTGAGGAATGGTATGCCTGTAATTGCTGTTAGGGATGAGCCCATATTGAAAAACAAGAAAATAACCTATCCATTTTCGGGCAGTTAGACAATGAAAAATACGACATCGCCAAATCATTCGGGATCTGCCTCAATATTGTCGCAGATGGTTGAACGGTTACCGCTCTCTGATACGCACTTCAAACGCATCAGTCAGCTGATATATCAACGCGCCGGTATTGTGCTGGCCGATCACAAGCGAGAAATGGTTTACAACCGCTTGGTTCGGCGTCTGCGATTACTGGGCATAAACGATTTCGGTCAATACCTGGCCCTGTTGGAGTCCGATCCCAATAGCGCCGAATGGCAGGCGTTTACCAACGCATTGACCACCAACCTGACGGCTTTTTTCCGTGAGGCGCATCATTTCCCGATTTTGGCTGAACACGCTCGCAAGCGTCAGGGTAACTACTCCGTCTGGAGTACCGCCGCTTCGACGGGCGAAGAGCCTTATTCGCTAGCAATGACGTTAGCTGAGGTTTTTGGCGACAAGTCACATAATCACTGTCAGGTGATTGCCAGCGATATCGATACTCAGGTGCTGGAAAAAGCGTCTGCCGGCATATATCGGCAGGATGAATTGCGCTCGCTCTCTCCTCAGCAGATGCAGCGTTTCTTCTTACGCGGCACCGGTCCACATAGCGGTCTGGTTCGCGTGCGCCCTGAACTGGCTTCAATGGTTCATTTCCAGCAATTGAATCTCCTGGCGCCGGAGTGGGCTGTTCCCGCGCCGTTTGACGCCATTTTTTGCCGTAACATTATGATTTATTTCGACAAAGAAACTCAGGAACGTATCCTGCGTCGCTTTGTTCCGCTGCTTAAACCCGGCGGATTACTATTTGCTGGTCATTCAGAGAATTTCAGTCAGATCAGTCGGGAATTCTATCTGCGCGGGCAGACTGTCTATGGGCTGGCTAAGGAAAGATAATGAGCAAAATAAAAGTATTGTGCGTTGACGACTCAGCGCTCATGCGTCAAATCATGACCGAGATCATCAATAGTCACCCCGATATGGAAGTGGTGGCGACCGCGCCGGATCCGTTGGTGGCGCGCGATCTGATTAAAAAATTCAATCCACAGGTTCTGACGCTGGATGTTGAAATGCCGCGCATGGACGGATTGGATTTCCTCGAAAAACTGATGCGGCTGCGACCGATGCCGGTTGTCATGGTGTCATCGCTGACGGGCAAGGGATCGGAAATCACGCTGCGAGCGCTGGAACTCGGCGCGATCGATTTTGTGACCAAACCTCAGCTGGGGATTCGCGAAGGCATGCTGGCTTACAGCGAGCTCATCGCGGACAAGATTCGTACGGCGGCCAAGGCGCGTTTGCCGCAACAGAGCCAGAGCACATCAGCGCCGGTAAAAGTGCTCAGCACGCCGTTGTTGAGTAGTGAAAAATTGATCGCCATCGGCGCGTCCACCGGCGGTACAGAGGCCATTCGCCATGTACTCCAGCCGCTGCCGCCGACCAGCCCTGCGGTTATCATCACGCAGCACATGCCGCCGGGCTTCACTAAGTCTTTCGCCGAGCGTCTGAACAAACTGTGTCAGATCACGGTGAAAGAAGCGGAAGACGGAGAGCGTGTTCTGCCGGGCCACGCGTACATTGCGCCGGGGGCTCGTCACATGGAGCTGTCGCGCAGCGGAGCAAACTATCAGGTCAAGTTACATGACGAGGCGCCGGTCAACCGGCATCGTCCTTCCGTGGATGTGTTATTCCGCTCCGTGGCGAAATACGCGGGTCGTAACGCGGTCGGCGTCATTCTGACCGGGATGGGTAACGACGGCGCGATGGGCATGTTGGAAATGCATCAAGCCGGCGCGTACACGATGGCGCAAAATGAGGCCAGCTGTGTAGTTTTCGGTATGCCTCGAGAAGCTATTGCGCTCGGTGGTGTCGACGAAGTGGTGGATTTGCACCAGGTAAGTCAGCGAATGCTGGCTCAAATTTCTGCCGGACAGGCATTACGTATATAGCAGCTCCGAGTGAGCAATAATAACTGTAGGAGTAGGTATGGCTGATAAAGAACTCAGATTTTTAGTGGTAGATGATTTCTCAACGATGCGCCGCATCGTAAGGAATCTGCTAAAAGAGCTGGGCTTTAACAATGTGGAAGAAGCAGAAGACGGTGCTGACGCTCTGAACAAGCTGCGCACTGGTGGTTTTGACTTCGTCATTTCCGACTGGAATATGCCCAATATGGATGGTTTGGAACTGTTGCAAACCATTCGCGCCGACGGCACGCTTTCTAAACTTCCGGTACTGATGGTGACCGCAGAAGCGAAGAAAGAAAACATTATTGCAGCAGCGCAGGCTGGCGCCAGCGGTTATGTGGTTAAACCATTTACTGCGGCTACGCTTGAAGAAAAGCTGGGTAAAATTTTCGAAAAGCTGGGTATGTAAGGAGATGTCATGAATCCACATCCGGTGCCCCCTGTTAACGATAACGCGTCTGCGACCGAGATCATTTCCCGTATCGGCCAGTTGACTCGTATGCTGCGTGATAGCCTGAAAGAGCTGGGCTTGGATCATGCTATTGCCGAAGCGGCGGAAGCAATTCCTGACGCTCGGGATCGTCTTGATTATGTTGTTCAGATGACCGCACAGGCGGCAGAGCGCGCTCTGAGCTGTGTTGAGGCTTCTCAGCCGCGTCAGAATAAGCTGGAAGAAGACGCCAAATCCCTGACGACGCGTTGGGACGAGTGGTTTGAAAACCCGATTGAGTTGGCCGATGCACGTGAGCTGGTAACGGATACCCGCAGTTATCTACAGGAAGTTCCCGAACATACCTCTTTCACCAATGCTCAGTTACTGGAAATCATGATGGCGCAGGACTTCCAGGATCTGACGGGACAGGTCATCAAACGCATGATGGATGTTGTCCAGGAGATCGAGAAACAGCTGCTGATGGTCTTGCTGGAAAACATGCCAGAGAAAAAGGCCGAACCGAAGCGTGCTGACGATGGACTGCTCAACGGTCCTCAAGTCGACAAAACCGCTGCAGGTATTGTCTCAAATCAGGATCAGGTCGACGATCTGCTCGATAGCCTCGGATTCTGATTAGCCCGACCCCTGACAGTCTGTAGATTGGGGGATATCAGGCAAAGGCATGTGGATTTTTACGGTCGGGCCTTCTCCCGACCGTAAATCCCCCTCCGTATTTGCTTATGCACCAAATAGCCGCCTCTTTTCTTCTTTTTTCCACCCATCAAGTTTTTTCTTATTTGTCATGCTAATCGCGTGTATTTTTCGTTTTGGTCAGTAACAAACAGGAACAGCTAACGTGGCAGACGATAGCGATCTGGAAAAAACAGAGGCCCCCACAGCCCACCGAACGGAAAAAGCCCGCGAGGAAGGTCAAGTTCCTCGATCCCGAGAATTGACATCTATTCTCATGCTCATTATCGGGCTGGGGATATTGTGGATGACCGGTGAAATGATGTATCACCGGCTTGGCACCATGCTAAGCCAGGGGCTGTATTTCAACCACGACATCATTAACGACAACAAACAGATGGGCCGGCATGTTTTTGCGTTGCTGAAGCTGGCCGCGTTGGCATTAGTCCCGATTATGATGGGCATGGTTCTTGTCGCCATTGGTGCGCCGGTTGTGCTGGGTGGATTGGTGTTTAGCACTAAGTCCTTCGAGTTTAGTCTTGAGAAGCTCGATCCGATTGCGGGCCTCAAACGTCTGTTCTCATCACAGATGGTGGCTGAGTTATTCAAAGCCATCATTAAAGCTGTCGTTGTGGGCTTTGTGACGGGCCTGTTTCTCTGGCATAAATGGCCGGAGATTTTGCGGCTGATTTCCGAACCGCTAGTGACGGCACTTGGCGATGCACTTGAGCTGGCAATTTACTGCGGTTTTTTGGTCCTGCTCAGCATGATCCCTATGGTGGCCTTTGACGTCTTCTGGCAGATCTGGAGCCACTTGAAAAAACTGCGTATGAGTAAGCAGGATATTCGGGATGAGTTCAAACAGAACGAAGGCGACCCGCATATCAAGGGGCGTATTCGTCAGATGCAGCGGGCAATAGCCCAGCGACGCATGATGGCTGATGTTCCGAAAGCCGATGTGATTGTGACTAACCCGACGCATTATGCGGTCGCGCTGCAGTACAACGACAAAAAGATGAGCGCACCCAAAGTGTTAGCTAAAGGCGCCGGAGATATCGCGCTGAAGATTCGAGAAATCGGCGCTGAACATCGCGTGCCGACGCTGGAAGCGCCGCCTTTGGCGAGGGCGCTCTATAAGCACGCTGAAATTGGAAAAAGCATCCCTGCCACACTGTATGCGGCCGTTGCCGAAGTGTTGGTCTGGGTTTACCAAATTAAACGTTGGAAACGTGAAGGCGGCCTGACGCCGCAGAAACCAACCCATTTATCTGTGCCAGATTCACTGGACTTCGCAAAAGAGAACACGACTGATGGCTAATCTGGCTTCATTGCTACGCTTGCCAGGCAACTTAAAAGATACGCAGTGGCAGGTTTTGGCAGGACCGATCCTGATTCTGATGATCCTGTCGATGATGGTGCTCCCGCTGCCGCCGTTTATTCTGGACCTGCTGTTTACCTTCAATATCGCGCTTTCCGTCATGGTGCTTCTGGTCGCCATGTTCACCCAGCGTACGCTGGAGTTCGCCGCGTTCCCGACGATTCTGCTGTTTTCCACTTTGTTGCGACTCTCGCTTAACGTTGCTTCTACGCGAATCATTCTTATGGAAGGCCATACGGGGGCCGGGGCGGCAGGGAAGGTCGTCGAAGCCTTTGGCCACTTCCTGGTAGGCGGTAACTTCGCCATCGGTATCGTCGTGTTTATCATCTTGGTCCTGATCAACTTCATGGTTATCACCAAAGGTGCCGGGCGTATCGCGGAAGTGGGCGCACGTTTCGTGCTGGACGGAATGCCAGGTAAACAGATGGCGATTGACGCCGACCTGAATGCTGGACTCATTGGTGAAGCCGAAGCGAAAAAGCGTCGTTCCGAAGTGACGCAGGAAGCCGACTTCTACGGCTCAATGGATGGTGCCAGTAAGTTCGTGCGCGGCGATGCGATCGCCGGATTGATGATCATGGCCATCAACATTATCGGTGGCCTGTTGGTTGGGGTCATTCAGCACAACATGGATCTTGGCCATGCGGCTCAAAGCTATACGTTGTTGACCATCGGTGATGGTCTGGTCGCGCAGATTCCTGCGTTGGTGATCTCCACCGCGGCCGGTGTCATCGTTACCCGCGTCAGCACCGAGCAGGATGTGGGTGAGCAGATGGTGACCCAGCTGTTCAGTAACCCGAAGGTGATGGTGCTGAGCGCCGGCGTTCTCGGCTTGATCGGTCTCGTTCCGGGCATGCCTAACTTCGTCTTCCTGTTGTTTACCGCCATATTGCTCGGTGTCGCCTGGTGGACGCGCGGCAAGGACGAACGAAAAGCGGCGGCGGCGGCGACGGAACCTGCATTGGCGGAGAGCCAGCAGCAGCAAATTGTTGAAGCCAGCTGGGATGACGTTCAGCTGGAAGACCAGTTGGGCCTGGAAGTGGGTTATCGACTGATCCCAATGGTGGACTTTCAACAAAACGGCGAACTGCTCGGACGTATCCGCAGTATTCGTAAAAAATTCGCACAGGAAATTGGCTTCCTGCCGCCTGTCGTTCATATCCGAGATAACCTGGAGCTGCAGCCTGCGGGTTATCGCATTCTGATGAAAGGGGTTGAGATCGGCAGTGGTGAAGCGCATCCGGGCCGCTGGATGGCAATCAACCCCGGCAGCGCTATCGGCAAACTGGCGGGCGACATCACGAAAGATCCTGCATTTGGTCTGCCAGCCGTATGGATTGAAAGCGCGCTGAAAGATCAGGCGCAGGCGCAAGGCTTCACGGTCGTTGAATCCAGTACCGTGGTGGCGACTCACCTCAACCATCTGATTAACGTGTACGCCAGCGACCTGTTCGGCCGTCAGGAAGCGCAGCAGCTAATGGATCGCGTCACGAAAGAGATGCCTAAATTGGCCGATGATTTTATCCCGAATGTCGTCACGCTAACGGTGCTGCATAAAGTGTTGCAGAATCTTCTGGCTGAGCGTGTGTCCATCCGTGACATGTGTACGATTCTGGAAACGTTGTCAGAGCATGCGGCGGTCCAGAAAGACCCGAACGAACTGACCGTGGTGGTGCGCGTGGCATTGGGCCGCGCCATTACTCAGCAGTGGTTCCCGGGTAACGATGATATTCAGGTGATTGGTCTGGAGTCATCGCTGGAGCGCGTATTGTTGCAGGCAATGCAAAACGGCGGCGGTTTGGAGCCGGGGCTGGCCGACAGATTGCTTTCCCAGGCTCAGGATGCGGTTCAGCATCAGGAAGCGCTGGGCGCGCCGCCGGTTCTCTTGGTGACGCATGCGCTTCGTCCGCTGCTGTCCCGATTCCTGCGCCGCAGCCTGCCGCAGCTGGTCGTTCTTTCCAATCAGGAGATTACGGATAGCCGTCAGATTCGCATGACGTCAGTCATTGGTGGGTCAGGGCAGTGAAACGTTTCGCCTTAATGCTGTTATTGGCGGCTGGCATCGCTAGCGCTACCGCCGCCGATACTCAACCCGTATGGGAAGGCGCGAATCTGCTGATTAGTCAGAAGGGGATCGCCAAACGTTCAGTTTTACTTCATTCAAACGGCTCCTTCCCCAAAGGGGCCGTTTTGACGTCGGTCCTTTGGCGCTATGAACTGCTGTCACGTAATTCGACAGGACTGCACGCGTCACTGTGTATTCCAGGGCAGTGTGTTCGTCTGAATGGGCAAAATGGAAGTACGGAGATGTTTGCGGGATTGTCGGCGGAGACGCCGTTCTACCTGGTATTTCATGTCCCAGGCAAAGGCGCTTTGCGCCAGCCTATGCGAGTCACGAAATACCAGCTGATAGTCAACTACACCAAAAAGTAAGGTTACTGGTTCGAATGGCGTCTTAAACGCTGAACTTCCGACCTAGGTGTGAACCCTTGTTTTCGGTCTGTCCATTCGGACCGTAAATGCCCTGACGCTGTTTCTGCTCCAGGAAAGCCAGCGACTGCTGGTTATTTTCAAGGTGTGCGTTCAGCAGCAGACCATTGCGGTGGTTGTATTGGCTTAACTCGCTCGTCAGCTCATGAATCTGAGACCACTGAGCATTCAGCTCCGGCGAGTGGGGGTAGGGAGGTTTAACCGACAACTGCTCATCCAGCGCCAGGCGCTGATTATCAAAATGCTTGAGAATAGACAACTGCTCGTTTTTATTCTCAGTCACCCGGTGCAAAAACGCAGGATTGACCTGGCGTGCGCTTAATTCATCCTGCTCCTGAGAGAGGATATCTTTAAGCGACACCAGGCTATTCAGCATTTGTTCCAGAACTTCATTCATTTGCATGGGTCAACGTTGCCTTTTAATAAACTTATCAGAAAGTTGTCTGAACTTCGCTCAGCAGGGCATCGGCGATTTTACCCACATCGACTTCCAGTTTTCCGTCCTTGATAGCCTGCTTCAGGGTATCGACTTTTTCCATATCGATGTCCTGACTGCTTGGCTGCATCAGGCTGGACTGCGTCTCACTCAGGCTAACCTGCGTCTGGCTGCTCGTGCTCGCTGCGCTGCTTGATGAAGTAGATTTACTTTTTGTGGTGTGAAGTAAATCCGCTTCCGTATTTTGAATTGATTTTACTCCAGATACCGGACGAGTACTATCAATGCTCATGTGGCCTCCCTACTTACAAAAATGATATCGGTATAGTGACTGAATACTTATATCGGACGATCCCGCCCAAGCTTTAACGCTTATTGTACAATTTTTACCAATCCCATTTCAGCCACTATTCCAGTAATAATCTGTCCGGACTCCATTCGTATTCTGACGGCGTCATTAAGCGCGGCGTTATCCATGGCTTTGCCTTCGCTGACAATGCTAAAACCATCCCCAGATACCGTCACTTTCACCGTCTCGCCCATTTTCACCGCCCAGGGATTTCGCAACATGCTGGCGGCAAGGGGTTGCCCTGCGCCAATCATGCGAATGCTTATAGCGCCGACGGCGAGAGCAGGGTCCGCCAGCGGTGGTACGTTCAATGCGTCAAGTCGGCCTCGTTGAAGAGCCACATCTTCTGCCAGGATTTTTTGTTTGGGCGGTATCGGCCGAGTGGCGACAACGTAAGGTGCGGTCACCTGAACATTCGCCTGCAGAAAATGGCGTTGGGTCCCACACATGGCTCGGATGCTGAGGGTGCCCCATATTTTCTTTCTGGAGGGCAGCGACAGCTGTGGCTCAGGACATAATTCAAGCCTTTCGACCGGCGTTTTCACAATAACATTAACTTCAGCCGAGGGGATGTCGAGCTGTCCCTGAATGAACGTCTTAATTTGCGCGGTAATCTGATCGCGATCAGCGGCCGCCGCCGGGGTGAGTGAGATAAGGAAAAAAATCTTACATAAGATTAATTTGCGCCAAAATCCCATCAAATAGTCCCCTGTCCGTTTTATGAAATGAAGTCGATCCGACTGTAGCAGTACACAACATCGCCTGTGCAGTTTACAGAGATGCAGTCTGTGCCAAACGAGAAAATAGCTACTCATTTCCCGTCTATTCCGGCGATAAAGTTGCCGCGCGAAGTTTATCCTGTCTATCGTCACTCTTCTTTAATTACTTTTCCTGAGGGAAAGCATGCTTGACAAATTAGATGCATCGTTCCGCTTCCAGCAGGAGGCGTTGAATTTACGGGCTCAGCGCCAGGAAATCCTTTCTGCGAATATCGCGAATGCGGATACGCCGGGCTACCAGGCTCGGGATATCGACTTTTCCAGCGAGCTGAATAAAGCCCTGAAACAAGGTCGCGCGACCGGTACGACGATGTCGTTAGCCACTACGTCGACCCGTCATATCCCTGCATCTACGACGTCAACGCCTGATTTAGATCTGCTTTATCGCGTACCCGACCAGCCGGCCCTTGACGGGAATACCGTAGATATGGACAGAGAACGGACAAATTTCGCAGACAACAGTCTGCGGTATCAAACGGATCTTACGCTGTTAAACGGCCAAATCAAAAGCATGATGTCAGTGTTACAGGATAAATAACGCGTATGTCGCTAATTAATATCTTCGAAATTTCGGGTTCTGCGCTGACTGCGCAGTCCCAGCGCATGAACGTAAGCGCCAGTAATTTGGCGAATGCGGACAGTGTCACCGGACCAGATGGCGAGCCATACCGCGCCAAGCAAGTGGTTTTCAAAGTGGCTGCTCCAGATGGACAGGCTATCGGCGGCGTGCAGGTTGACGACGTCGTGGAAGATACCTCTCCGGACAAGCTGGTTTATCAACCGGGAAATCCTCTGGCGGATGAACGTGGCTATGTACGTATGCCTAATGTGGATGTTACTGCGGAAATGGTGAACTCCATCTCTGCGTCACGCAGCTATCAGGCAAACGTAGAAGTGCTGAATACGGCCAAGTCGTTGATGCAGAAAACGTTGACATTAGGCCAATAATAACGTGGGAGAGTAGCCATGAGCGTCTCAGTTTCACTTACCGAATCAACAGATACCAGCAAGACCAGCACAACCAGCAGCTCGTCCAGTACGAGCAGCAGTGCGGACCTGCAAAACGAATTTATGACCTTACTGGTTGCGCAGTTGCAGAACCAGGATCCCACCAATCCGATGGACAACAGCCAGCTGACCACGCAGCTTGCGCAGATCAGTACGCTGAGCGGCATCGAGAACATGAACACCACGCTGGGCTCTATTTCCAGCCAGCTGGATACCTCCGAGACGTTGCAAGCCAGTTCTCTGATTGGCAACGGCGTCCTGATTCAGGGCAACAGCATCGTCGTCGGCTCCGACAGCTCCACCACCGCATTTGGTGTTGAACTGGCTAACGCGGCTACGGACGTGAATGTCACCATTAAAGACTCCAGCGGTAATACGGTGAAAACCGTGGATCTCGGTGCTCAAAGCGCCGGCGTGCAGACCTACAGCTGGGATGGCACTAACGACAGCGGCGGCACCGTCGACGCCGGCACCTACACCTACTCGGTGACGGCGACCGGTTCCGATGGCGCCAGCGTGACAGCGACGCCGCTGAAATATGCGCTGGTCTACGGCGTTAACACGGACTCTTCGGAAGCCGTGCTTAACCTCGGCCTGTCAGGCACTGCGTCGCTGAGCGACGTCAAACAAATTATTTGATTGTGAATGGCGCGGCTGACAAGCAGACCAGCCGCCTAAAACAACACACAGCAAACTACTAATTTTTAGGAGCACCTCCAAATGGGTTTTTCACAAGCGGTCAGCGGATTGAATGCTGCCTCCAGTAACCTGGATGTCATCGGTAACAACATCGCCAACTCAGAGACCAAAGGCTTTAAAGGCGCAACCGTCTCTTTCGCCGATATCTTTGCTGATTCTGCTGTCGGTCTGGGCGTTAAAGTCGCCGCCGTTACGCAGAACTTTAACGACGGTACGATCGAAAATACCGACGTCGGCACCGACGTCGCCATTTCCGGTAACGGCTTCTACCGCGTAGCGGACGACGCCGGTTCGGTTTACTACACCCGTAACGGCGAATTCCAGCTGGATGCGGACCGTAACCTGACCACCAAAACCGGCTACTACGTGACGGGTTATGCCGCTACCGGTACGCCGCCGACCATCGCAGCAGGTGCGGAACCGACCACGCTCAACATCTCGGCTGGTTCAATCGCCGCTCAGCAGACGTCGACTTCTACCTATGTTGCTAACTTGAACTCCAGCACCACGGCGCTGGCCGCTGGCACCACGTTCGATGCGACCAATTCCAGCACTTATAGCTGGACCAAGTCCATGACGACCTACGACAGTCTGGGTAACACCCACGTCATGAACCTGTATTTCTCAAAAACGGCTGACAACACTTGGGAAGTGCACGCGCTGGACAGCAGTGATAGCAACGCTACCGCTCAGGATCTTGGCTCGCTGAACTTCAGCACCAGCGGTCAGCTATCTGGAACGACTCTTCCTGGGGCAACAGCAGCCACGGATACGAAGTCTTTCACAATCAACACCAACTCTCTGAATGGTTCTGCCGCCAACGCATTCACTATCGATTTCACTGGCTCCACCCAGCAGAACGCGAGCAGCTCCGAGCTGAGTAAAACGCAGAACGGTTACACCACCGGTAACCTGGTTGAATACGCCATCAACGATGACGGCACCATCAGCGGGACTTACTCCAACGGCCAGAGCCAATTGTTGGGACAGATCGTGCTGGCCACGTTCTCCAACAACCAGGGCCTGAAGTCTGAAGGTGACAACGTGTGGAGTGCGACATCTTCTTCCGGTGAAGCTTCACTGGGTTCTGCGGGTACCGGTCTGTTGGGCTCACTGACGAGCGGCGCGCTGGAGTCATCCAACGTCGATATCGGGGCGGAATTGGTCAGTATGATCGTTGCCCAGCGTAACTATCAGTCCAACGCCCAGACCATCAAAACGCAGGACTCCATCCTGAACACGCTGGTCAACCTGCGTTAATTAAGCCACACAAGGTAACGATATGGATCATGCCATATATACAGCGATGGGCGCTGCTAGCCAGACGATGGAACAGCAGTCGGTCATCGCCAACAACCTGGCCAATGTGTCGACGCCCGGTTTTCGGGCGCAGTTAAATGCCATGCGCGCGGTGCCGGTCGAGGGGCCTACGCTCCCAACCCGTACGCTGGTCGTGGCGTCGACTCCGGGTGCAGATATGTCACAGGGGCCGCTGAACTATACGTCCCGTCCTCTGGACGTGGCGGTGCAGGACGACGGTTGGTTGGCCGTACAGCTCCCCAACGGCGAAGAAGCTTATACCCGCAATGGTGCTATTCAGTTGGATGAAACCGGTCAGCTCACCATTCAGGGCTATCCGGTCGTCGGCGACGATGGTCCGCTGACGGTGCCGGTGCAGTCCACTGTCACCATCGCCGCAGACGGAACGATTTCCGCTTTAGGTGACGGCGATGCGCCGAATACGGTAGGGGCGGCGGGCGCGCTGAAACTGGTCAAGTCCGAACCGAACCAGCTGGTTCGCGGCGATGACGGCCTGTTCCACATTTCGCCGCAGGCTCAGCAGCAAGTCGGCAACGCACTGCCGGCGGATGACACAGTGAAAGTGATGCCTGGCGTCCTTGAAGGCAGCAACGTGAACACGACGGAAACGCTGGTTGACATGATCAACAGCGCCCGGCGCTTTGAAATGCAGATGAAAGTGATCACCAACGTCGATCAAAACGCCGAGAGCGCGAACAAGCTGCTGTCTGTTAGTTAATTAATTTTAAGGGTAACACTATGATTCGTTCACTGTGGATTGCAAAAACCGGGCTTGATGCTCAGCAGACCAACATGGATGTCATCTCGAACAACCTCGCTAACGTCAGCACCAACGGCTTTAAGCGTCAGCGCGCGGTTTTCGAAGATCTGCTGTATCAAACGGTTCGCCAGCCGGGGGCTCAGTCTTCTGAACAAACCAATTTGCCCTCTGGTTTGCAGCTGGGTACGGGGGTTCGTCCGGTTTCGACAGAGCGTTTGCACAGCCAGGGTAACCTGGAACAGACGGAAAACACCAAAGACATCGCTGTCAACGGTCAGGGCTTTTTCCAGATCCTGCTTCCTGATGGTACGACCGCCTATACGCGCGACGGTTCTTTTCAGTTGGATGCGAACGGCCAGCTGGTTACCTCTAGTGGTTATCAGGTTCAGCCGGCGATTACGGTGCCTGATACCGCGGTATCCATGACGGTAGCGCGTGACGGTGTAGTGAGCGTGACTGAACAGGGTCAGGCGGCTGCGACGCAGATTGGTCAGTTGACGCTCAGCACGTTTATCAACCCGACCGGCTTGCAGAGCCTGGGTGAAAACCTGTACCAGGAAACGCAGAGCTCCGGCGCGCCGACAGAGTCGACTCCGGGTCAGAACGGCGCAGGCGTGCTTTATCAGGGTTTTGTTGAAACTTCTAACGTCAATGTGGCGGAAGAACTGGTCGATATGATCCAGGTCCAGCGTGCCTACGAAATAAACAGTAAGGCGGTGTCGACTTCCGATGCCATGCTGCAGCGGCTTACGCAAATTTAAGAAAGCACATTTATGGTGTTAATGAGAAAAGAAGTGAACGCACCGCGCACGCGCGGTGTTCGCCTATGCCGCGCCGGGTGGAAAAATGTCGTCGTACCGGCGCTCGTGCTATCGGTATGCGCTTCATTGGCCGGATGCGCCTATTTTCCGCACAAAGAGCTGGTAGAAGGTGAAACGACGGCGCAGCCTGCGCCGCCCAACCTGGTTGCTACCAATGGATCGATCTTTCAGATGGTTCAGCCGATGAACTATGGCTATCAGCCGCTGTTCGAGGACCGTCGTCCCCGCAACGTCGGCGATATCTTGACGATCA
Organism: Lonsdalea britannica; assembly: GCF_003515985.1. GTDB lineage: Bacteria > Pseudomonadota > Gammaproteobacteria > Enterobacterales > Enterobacteriaceae > Lonsdalea > Lonsdalea britannica. Next base: position 2,623,849 of record NZ_CP023009.1, read on the forward strand.
CCCTGCAGGAGAATGTCAGCGCCAGCAAAAGTTCGAGCGCGAACTCATCCCGTGATGGCTCTGGATCGCTTGGTGTCACTACGGCGCCTCGTCTGTTGCAAGGTCTGTTCGGTAATCAGCGCGCCGACTTCGACGTAGAAGGTAAGAACGACTTCGACGGTTCCGGTGGAGCGACCGCGAAAAACACCTTTACCGGTACGATAACGGTGACGGTGAAAGACGTGTTGAGTAACGGCAACCTGAAGGTGGTGGGCGAGAAACAGATCGCCATCAACCAAGGGGCGGAATATATCCGTTTCTCCGGCATCGTGAATCCGAGAACAATTACCGGGTCGAACTCCGTGGTCTCCACGCAGGTTGCTGACGCCCGAATTGAATACGTCGGTAAAGGCTATATCAATGAAGCCCAGGAAATGGGGTGGTTACAGCGCTTCTTCCTGAACGTTTCACCATTTTAAGAGGTTAATCATGCGGGTTCGTCACCTTATTTTTTCATTTATCACATTATCACTGACGCTCTTGTCATCAGCACACGCCGAGCGTTTACGTGATTTGGTTGATATTCAAGGCGTACGTGATAACCCGCTGATTGGATACGGCCTGGTTGTCGGTCTTGATGGCACGGGCGACCAAACCACTCAGACGCCGTTTACGACGCAGAGTTTGACCAACATGCTGTCGCAGCTGGGGATTACCGTTCCCAGCGGCACCAACATGCAGCTGAAAAACGTCGCGGCCGTGATGGTGACCGCCAACTACCCGGCATTTGCACGGGCCGGTCAGAAAATCGATATCGTGGTGTCCTCTCTGGGTTCAGCGAAAAGTCTGCGCGGCGGTACGCTGCTCATGACGCCGCTGAAAGGGGTGGATAATCAGGTCTACGCGCTGGCGCAGGGCAACATGTTGGTGGGCGGCGCGGGCGCCTCTTCCGGCGGCAGCCAGGTCAAGGTAAACCAGTTGTCCGGCGGCCGAATCAACGGCGGCGCGACCATTGAGCGCGAGCTGCCCACCACGTTCGGCGCGTCCAACAACCTTACGCTGCAGCTGAAGCAGGAAAACTTCAGCCTGGCGCAGCGCATCAGCGACTCTATTAATCAGTTCAATAGCTCCGGCGTTGCCAGACCGCTTGATGGTCGTACCGTGGAAGTGACTTTACCGTCCGGTAGCACATCTCAGGTTCGTTTTCTGGCGCAGATTCAGGATATCAACATTAACACCGGCGAAATGGATGCGAAGATCATCATCAACTCTCGCACCGGCTCGGTGGTGATGAACCGCAACGTGACGCTCGACTCTTGTGCTATCGCACAGGGCAACCTGTCCGTTACGGTCAACAATCAGCAGAACGTGAATCAGCCGGATACGCCGTTAGCCGGTGGGCAGACCGTGGTTACCCAGCAGACGCAGATCGATATGCGTCAGGAAGGCGGGGCGCTGCAGCGTGTGAATGCGGGCACCAATTTGAACAGCGTGGTCCGTGCGCTGAACTCACTGGGTGCGACGCCGATGGATCTGATGTCCATCATCCAGGCAATGCACAGTGCGGGCTGCGTCAAGGCGGAAGTGGAGATCATCTAATGATGAAGCTCGATAGCAACAGCTCGGTTGATCAGGCCTCTGCGGCCTATGACATCAAGTCACTGAACAAGCTACGCAATGATGCGGTCAAAAACGATCCCTCCGCGCTGAAAAAAGTGGCGAAGCAGGTCGAAGGTTTGTTCGTCAACATGATGCTGAAAAGCATGCGTTCGGCGCTGCCAAAAGACGGCTTGCTCAGCAGCGACCAGACCCGGTTGTACACCAGCATGTATGACCAGCAGGTTGCCCAGGATTTGTCAGCAAAAGGCCTGGGACTCGCTGACATGATGGTGAAACAGCTCAGCCGTAACGCTAACGAGCAGATCGGCAACGGTGTGGGTACCACGCCGATGCCTGTCAGCAAAGATGATTTTATGACGTCGTCCGCTTTCCCGCCGGCGTTGATGGGCGAGTTCCTGAAGCGCACCAATCAGGATGGGCAGAGCGCAACGAAGGCCGCGCCGGAATTGCCGCCGTCCTCTGAAGATTTCACGAATCGTCTGTCAATGCCTTCCATGATTGCCAGCCTGAAAACCGGCATTCCCCATCACCTGATTATGGCGCAGGCCGCGCTCGAATCTGGTTGGGGTAAACGCGAAATCACGACCAGCGACGGTAAGCCCAGCCACAACCTGTTCGGCGTGAAAGCAGGCAGTAACTGGAATGGGAAAGTGACCGAGATCATGACGACCGAGTTTGAAAATGGTCGGTCCTATAAGGTGAAAGAGAAGTTCCGCGTTTATGACACTTATCTGGACTCCATCAATGACTATATCTCTTTGCTGACCGACAACGCCCGTTATAAGGGCGTCGTCAATGCGAATAGCGCGGAGGCGGCGGCATATGAACTGCAGAGGGCAGGCTATGCGACCGATCCGCGTTATGGTGACAAGCTGGTGCAAATTATCGGACAGATTAAGAACACGACCGAGAAAGCGGTGAAGGCCTATACACACGACATAAGTAACTTATTTTAAACCGCTTTTATTTTTTAATTTCTTGCTCAAGTTTGTGTGGCCCTAGCCGATAACTTTATTAGACACCATTGCCGGTTAGAATTTGTAATCTAAAGGAAATTTCATGGCCAGTTCATTGATAAACATTGCGTCGTCAGGCCTGAAAGCTGCGAATGTGGCTCTTAGCACGTCGTCCAATAACATCAGTAACGCTTACACTGATGGCTACAGCCGACAGAGCGTATCTCTGGCGCAAAGTGCGGGTACGCAAAAGCCTTATGGCACCATCGGCAATGGGGTAAATATTGTTTCCGTCGACCGGGCCTACGACTCCCTGGTGGCCAATCAGCTGCGTGCCGCGTCCAGTAACTATGCAGGTACAAAAGCCTATTCCGAGCAGGTTTCACAGATCGACAATCTGTTGTCCGACAGCGATAACAGCCTGTCCACGCTGATGTCTTCGTTTTTCTCTTCTATCCAGTCGCTCAGCACCAATGCGAGCGACGCTTCTGCGCGCCAGACGGTCATCAGCAGCGCGCAAAGTATGGTAAACCAGTTCAGCAGCACGGATAAATATCTGCAGGATATGGATTCGTCTATCAATGCTGAATTGAAAAGCAGCGTAGATCAGATCAACACCTACTCGAAGCAGATAGCGAATCTGAACGAAAAAATCGTTCAGCTCGGCAGCGGCTCCAGCTCGGCGAATGCGCTGCTTGACCAGCGTGACCAGCTGATTAACGAACTGAACAACTTCGTCGGCGTGACCACCACCACGCAGGACAGCATGGTCAGCGTCAGCCTGGCTAACGGCATGACCTTGGTACAAGGCAACGCGTCCTATAACTTAGTTACCATGACATCTCCGGACGATCCGTCAAGAACGGAAGTGGCCTATGACAATGGTATTAGCAAACCGATTCAGCTGAGCTCAGATTCGCTTGAAAGCGGTAGCGTCAGCGGTTTGCTTACGTTCCGTACTGAAACGCTGGATACCGCCCGTAACCAGCTGGGTCAGCTTGCGTTATCGCTGGCCAGCAGCTTCAACACTCAGCATAAAGAAGGTGTTGATCTGAACGGTGATGTGGGGACGGATTTCTTCAGCTTCACTCAGCCCAGCGTTATCAGCAACACAAACAATAAAGGTAGCGCCGCGCTGACAGCGACGTATACCGACACGACGGCGGTTAAGGCGAGCGATTACACGCTGAAATACACCAACGGCTCTTGGGGCGTTACGCGCACCTCTGACGGTGCCAGCGTCGATTACACCTCGGGAACCGACAGTAGCGGCAACACGACGCTGAGCTTCGACGGCGTGGAAGTGGCGGTTAGCGGTACAGCGACTTCCGGCGACAAATTTACGCTGAACACCGTTAGCGAAGTGATTACCAACATGTCTGTGGCAATCTCTGACACAGCAAAAATCGCGGCAGCGCTCAATGATTCCAGCACGGGTGAGAGCGATAACCGTAATGCGGCCGCACTGTTGGCGCTGCAAACCAGCAATCAGGTGAACGGTAATGCCACTTTCAGTGAAGCTTACGCCTCGCTGGTCGGTGAAATCGGTGTGAAAACGCAAAGCGCTGACACCAACAGCACGACGCAATCAAGCATCGTGGACCAGTTGACAGAGAAGCAGCAGTCTATCTCCGGGGTTAATCTGGATGAAGAGTATGTTGATCTACAGCGTTACCAGCAGTACTACACGGCCAACGCTAAAATATTGTCAACTGCCGGAGCGATTTTCGATGCGTTGCTGTCTGCGGTTAACTGATTGACTCGCTAATTCATTGAAAATAATATATAAATTAAATTTAAGGACTGTGTTATGCGTCTAAGTTCATCGATGATTTATCAGCAGAACATGCAAAGCATTACGAACGCCTACTCTAAATTTCAGAGCGCGTCGTTAGATTTGTCCAATGGACAGCTGGTCAACAAACCATCGGACGATCCTATTGCTTCGGCGCAGGCCGTTGTATTGGCGCAATCACAGTCAACGAATGAACAGTTTGCTACCGCTCGTGATACGGCGACCAGCAACCTGTCTCTGGAATCCACGGTTCTGGATCAGGTCACTGACGTGATTCAAAACGTGCAGACTCTGCTGGTTAAAGCGGCGAGCACGACTTACAGCGATTCCGACCGCCAGTCCATGAAAACGGAACTGCAGGGCTACAAAGATCAGCTCTTGACGCTGGCTAACACGACGGATAGTAACGGTAACTACATTTTTGCCGGTTACAAAACCGATACGGCCCCTTTTGTCGAAGATAGCGATGGCAACGTGTCCTATGTCGGTAGCGACAGCTCCGTGAGTCAAAAGGTGGATGCCAGCCGTACCATGACGACGGGCGACACAGGCACGACCGTTTTTCTGAGCTTGGCGGCGGGTTACAAAACTGAGCCAGACGGTTCAGCCAGTGAAAGCAACATGTTTAACAGCATTGATACCGCGTTAACCGCGCTGGATATTCCGCTGGATGATACGGGTGACGACACCACGACCACCGATGCTTACGTTGCGATGTTCGATAAAGCTAACCGAGGCATGGCCAACTCTTTGGATAATGTATTGACCGTACAGGCCTCCGTCGGTAGCAAGCTGAATGAATTAACGACATTAGACAGTATTGGCGATAGCCGCGACCTGATCTATTCGGATCGTATGACCAGCCTGAAAGGGTCTGATGTCGATGATATGTATGAAATGATTTCCAATGTCACCATGCAACAGGTGGCGCTGCAGGCAGCGCAGAGCACGTTTTCTTCGATGAAAGGCATGTCGCTGTTTGAGATGAATAGTTAATTAGCAACAAATTTTGGAATACGCTTAAACCGGGCGTATTTGTTTAGGCGGTATCGTCCTGTTAATAGCAGGCGATACGGCCGTTTTTTTATTTTACGCATAGGGCTTTTTCTCTGCCCTAAGCAATTGAGACAGACAGGGTAGGCACCTATTCCGTTCAAGGTTGACGTGCTGTCAGCCCCTGCTGGCGTCAACAACCTTGTAATTTTTATCTTCTAAATGTTGACAGTCGCATAAACTTTTAAAAAGTACTGCCGATAATCTATGCAGATGGATGAATACATTTATTAAGGGGTAAGAGGATATGGCTACGACATCAAGCACTACCAGTACGACTTCGACAAGCTCTGCTATATCGGGACTCGGTGTTGGCTCTGGCTTGGACCTGTCAGGCATTCTTGAGTCTTTGCAAAGTGTCGAGGAACAGAAACTTACCGCGATAACGAATAAACAAACCAGCTATGAGTCCAAACTCACGGCTTACGGCACGCTGCAAAGCTCATTGGAGACGTTTTCAACCGCCACGCAAAAGCTGAGCGACAGCTCGCTGTATGCAACTAAGAAAACGTCGACCAATACTGCTTTTACCTCTACGGCTACTTCTACAGCCACTTCCGGGTCGTATGCGGTAAAAGTGACCCAGCTGGCAACGGCCCAAACGTTAGCTACCGCGGCTCAAACCAGTAAAACAGCTCAGCTGGGCGATAGCAGTCTGACAACGCGCAACCTGACTCTGCAGGTCGGTAGCGGCAGTGCGGTCAATGTCGCGCTGACCAACGATCAGACCACGCTTTCAGGTATTGCGAGCGCCATCAATACCGCCAAGGCGGGTGTGACCGCCAGCATTGTGCAGTCGGGTGACAGCAGCTATCAGCTGACGTTGACCTCTGATAAGACGGGTGAGACGTCGACGATGAGCGTGAGCTCAAATGACAGCGCCTTGAACAGCATCCTGGGATATGACAGCACGTCGTCATCCAACGGGATGACGCAGCAGGTCGCGGCGCAAAATGCTGAGCTGACGGTCAACGGTATCGCCATTGAACGTAGTAGCAATACAGTGACAGATGTCCCGACCGAAGGTGTGACGCTGACGTTGAACGCGGTTTCTAGCTCATCGGAAAATCTGGTGGTGACTAAAAGCGTCACAGATGCCGCCAGCGCGATTACCGATTGGGTTAGCTCTTATAACACGTTACTGACGTCATTCGCGTCGCTGAGCGCTTACAGCAGCGTGAGTGCGGGTGAATCACAGTCCACCAGCAACGGTGCTTTGGTCGGAGACTCTACCCTGAGCGGTATTAAAAACCAGCTGAAGACCATAATAAGCTCGGCGCAGAGCAGCGACACCTTCAAAGTGCTCTCTGAGATGGGTATCTCGCTGAGTACGACAACGGACGCTACCACGGGTACGGTGGTTCGTGGAACGCTGAGTATTGATAACACCGCTCTGGTGAATGCGCTGACTGACGAGGGTTCTGCTGTTGGTGAGTTCTTCATGGGCGACGGCAAGAAAACGGGGCTGGCAACGCAGCTGGTATCTACTGTGTCCTCCTATACCAAAAGTAAAGGTTTGATCGATAACGCGGAATCAGGTATCACGTCCATTATCGACAAGCTGAAAACACAGTACACGACTGTCCAGAGCAGCATTGAAAATACAATGGCTCGTTATAAAACGCAGTTCACCAAGCTGGACGTACTGGTACAACAGTTAGATAGTACAGCAAGCTACCTGACGTCGGCGTTCGAACAACTTAGCAATAGCTCCAGCAGTTAACGAGTAGGGTAAGGAACGGTTATGGCCATGATGTATGGTTCACAGGCTTATGCGCAGGTCGGTTTGGAAAGTGGCGTGATGAGCGCCAGCCCGCATAAACTGATTACCATGTTGTTTGATGGCGCCATCAGCGCCTTGGTTCGTGCAGATATCTTCATGGAACAGGGCGACACGGTGGAGAAGGGTAATGCGATTACCAAAGCCATCAGAATTATTGACAGTGGATTACTGGCTTCTCTTGATATGGAGAAGGGCGGAGAAATCAGCACTAATCTGGCGCAGCTTTACGACTATATGATCCGTCAGCTGCTTCATGCCAATCTGCACAACGATCGTGCGCTACTCGAAAATATAACGGAACTATTACGAGGCATTGCTGACTCCTGGAAAGAAATAGGCCCTGAAAAAAATAACGCTGCTGATTGATTCGTAATTTAGCTTTTGTCTGTGCCGGGAACATTATCGTAATAGCTTCGTGTACGGCACAGTGTCTGTTTTTGCCGTTTTGCGTTAAACATAAACAACAGTGTAAGTCAGGAAACCACAATGGAAGCCAGCAATTCAGTTCTTGCCTGTTATCAGCAAATCCTTGAACTAAGCGATCGTATGCTGGCACTTGCAAAAAAAGCAGAATGGGCAGAATTGATTGAAGTTGAGCAGCTTTATCTTGAAGCGGTTGGACTTCTTCCGGGCCTAATCGAATACAACAATAAAGTCTCTGGCGTTGAACAACGTAAGATCAAGCAGTGCCTTGATACGATTCTGGAAAATGAGACGCTGATTACTCAACGCCTCGAGTCACGCATGAATGAGTTGAAGGGACTTATTGGTCAGTCTGTCAGACAGCAGTCGTTGAATGCGGCCTACCATAAATTCGCCGATGGCGATTCTATGCTGCCCGGCGGCGGGAAAGAATAAATCGACTGATTTCAACGTCCCTCAGTCTCGTCGTCAAGGCTACGGCGAGGCTCATGTCCCCTGAGGCAGACTCTCATACTCTGCCTGTACCGGCTCATATTCTTATCCCAAATGTATTACCGCTTACCGCTGAATGCTCGGCCCGATAAGCTCGTTGCTTTGCGGCATTACTACGGCGTTTAACCTCGCGCAGACCTTGGACACAAGATGAATGTGAATGGCTTACAAGTCTGGCTTGGGCATATTCCAAGGTATTTGTGAGATAAATGAGCGGAAATAAAACCGAGGGGCCCAACCGCAATACCTGTCATAAAACAGGTGCGGAAAGAATTTATAAATATGCAAGACCAGGCTATGCGAGAGCGAATAGCCCGAAGGGTGCTTATAATTGGATGGCTAAAAGCTGAGGGTATAAAAAGATAGCTGTCTTTATTTATACCGACATATTCATGATTTCCTGGTAAGCCGATACCAGTTTATTTCTTACCTGAATGCCCATTTGCATCGAAATTGACGCTTTTTGCAGGTCGACCATCACGTCATTCAGTGCCACGCCTTCTTCACCCAGCTCGAATTTTTGCGCCTGTGCGCGTGCCGTGGTTTGTTGTTCGCTGATTTTTCCCAGCGCGGATTTCATCTCGTCCGCAAAGCCGCTTTGCTGCTCTGCAATGGCATTAGAAGTACTGCCCGTCGACTGAAGTGCTACGCTTTGTAGCTGCTGAACGACAGATTCAATTCCCTGTATTGACATTTAAACCCTCGGGTTTTCTCAGTGACCAATTATTTACAGGCGATAACTTTAGCAGAATACCAGCAACCCTAAGCTTCTAAATAGGCATAAAAACCTTGGCTAATTCACCTATAGAATTGTCCCTATGGGATAAATAATATATCGCCCAAATCTCAAAGGCGGGTGTTGATGTTTAGAACAACCGTTGCTTATTCAGGGAGTATATTTTGTTTTTATTAATAACTATCAAAATGTTAATTGGCAGGAATAGTGCATGAGCTCCGCTAAAAGCAGTTCGCCCGCAATGAGTATCAACGGATTTACTGCTGTGCTTAACCGGCTGCGTGCTAATCCGAAAGTACCTCTATTAATCGCCGCAGCCTTTGCTGTGGCTGTTGTCACAGCATTAGTTTTATGGGCAAAAAGTCCCGATTATAGAGTGCTTTATAGCAATCTGAATGATCGGGATGGCGGTGAGATCGTCACCCAGCTAACGCAGATGAACATCCCTTATCGATTCAGCGATAACGGTGGGGCTTTGCTGATCCCAGCAGAAAATGTTTATGAAACCCGGTTGAGACTCGCACAGTTGGGGCTACCTAAAGGCGGCTCAGTGGGGTTCGAGCTTCTCGATCAGGAGAAGTTCGGCATCAGCCAGTTTAGCGAGCAGGTTAACTACCAGCGCGCGTTGGAAGGTGAGCTTTCCCGAACGATGGAGACGCTCGGCCCTGTGCAGAAAGCGCGGGTTCATTTGGCGATCCCGAAACCTTCCTTGTTCGTGCGTGAACAAAAAGCGCCCTCCGCATCGGTAACGTTGAATTTGCAGCCGGGCAGAGCGCTGGATGAAGGGCAGATCAACGCCATTGTCTACATGGTATCCAGCAGCGTCGCGGGTTTACCGCCGGACAATGTGACCGTCGTAGACCAGAATGGCCGGCTGCTGACGCAGACGGACGGTGCTGGCCGAGACCTGAATGCCGCTCAGCTGAAATACGCTAACGAAGTCGAAAACCGCTTCCAGCGTCGTATTGAAGCCATTTTGGCGCCGATTGTGGGTACCGGTAACGTTCATGCGCAGGTGACTGCCCAGATCGACTTCTCCAACCGTGAGCAGACGGATGAGCAGTATCAGCCGAACCAGGCCCCGAATCAGGCCGCCGTTCGCTCTCAGCAGTCTAGCCAGAGCGAACAGTTAGGCGGGCGAAACGTCGGCGGTGTCCCGGGAGCTTTATCGAATCAGCCTCCTGCTACGCCAACGGCGCCGATTGTCGCGCCAAACGCCAACGGCGCGCAGAACAATGCTAACGGCCAGCAGCAGGCAAACGCGAACGGTGCTAATAACAACGCGAACGGCGCCAATGGGGCGAATCAGGGCGGAGCGAACGGCGGCATTCAGTCTTCCAACAACCGCCGCGATCAGACCATCAACTATGAGGTCGATCGCACCATTCGCCATACCAAGCAAAGCGCCGGTGCCGTACAGCGCCTCTCCGTCGCGGTCGTCGTTAACTACGCGCCTAACGCTGAGGGTAAATCCGCGGCGCTGAACGATGCGCAGATTAAGCAGATTGAATCGCTGACACGTGAAGCCATGGGCTTCTCAACCGACCGTGGCGATACCATCAATGTGGTCAACGCGCCGTTTACAGAATCGAATGATGCCGGTAGCGAATTGCCCTTCTGGCAGAAACAAGCCTTCTTCGATCTGCTGATTAGCGCAGGGAAATGGCTGCTGGTCTTGATTGTGGCCTGGATCCTGTGGCGCAAGATGGTACGTCCGCAGTTGCAGCTCAAGAAGAAAGAGCAGCAGGCTCTGGCGGAAAGCTTGTCTGGCGGTCAGGAGAGCGATGCAGACGTTATCGTCAAGCTCAGCAAAGAAGAGCAAGACTTGCAGCGTAAATCGCAGCAGCGCGTCAATACTGAGCTGCAAAGCCAGCGTATTCGCGACATGGCCGAGAACGATCCTCGCGTCTGCGCCCTGGTAATTCGCCAATGGATGAGTACTGAACTATGAGTATGACTGGAACTGATAAGAGCGCTATTTTGCTGATGACCATCGGCGAAGACCGCGCTGCTGAAGTCTTCACGCATCTTTCCACGCGTGAAGTTCAGCACCTGAGTGCCGCCATGGCGAATATGAAACAGGTGTCCAATCAGCAGCTGATGGAAGTGCTGAAAGAATTCGAGGTTTCTGCTGAACAGTACGCGGCGCTGAGCGTCAACGCCGGTGATTACCTGCGTTCTGTTCTGGTCAAAGCGCTGGGTGAGGAACGTGCATCGACCTTGCTGGAAGATATTCTGGAAAGCAAAGAAACCTCTTCCGGTATGGAAACGCTCAACTTTATGGAACCGCAGACGGCTGCTGACCTGATTAAAGATGAGCATCCGCAGATTATCGCGACCATCCTTATCCACCTCAAACGCGCTCAGTCTGCCGATATTCTGGCGCTGTTCGACGAGCGTCTGCGTAACGATGTCATGTTGCGTATCGCTACCTTCGGCGGCGTACAGCCGGCGGCGCTGGCTGAATTGACCGAAGTGTTGAACGGCTTGCTGGACGGCCAGAACCTTAAACGCAGCAAAATGGGTGGTATTCGTACTGCGGCTGAAATCATCAACTTGATGAAAACCCAGCAGGAAGAAGCGGTCATCGACGCCGTTCGCGAGTTCGACGGCGAATTGGCGCAGAAAATCATCGACGAAATGTTCCTGTTCGAAAACCTGGTCGAAGTGGACGACCGCAGTATTCAGCGTTTGTTGCAGGAAGTGGAGTCCGAGTCCCTGCTGATAGCCCTGAAGGGTGCGGAAGAACCGCTGCGCGAGAAGTTCCTGCGCAACATGTCCCAGCGTGCCGCAGAAATCCTGCGCGACGACCTGGCGACGCGTGGACCGGTACGTATGTCTCAGGTCGAGAACGAACAGAAGGCCATCCTGCTTATCGTTCGTCGTCTGGCAGACAGCGGCGAGATGATCATCGGTGGCGGCGAGGATGCGTATGTCTAATACCAATGACTTACCCTGGCGTCCCTGGACTCTGACCGATTTGGCGGCGCCGCCGCCGTCGCTTCAGCAGGAAGAAACCGCGCCCTCCGATTCGGAAGACGAAGACACTTCTCCGGTCGAGGCGTTGGAGTCACTGGAACTGCTGCGCGAAGAGGTTCAGCTCAAAGCGAAAGATGCCGGCTATAAAGACGGTCAGCAAAGAGGCTACGACGAAGGTTACCAAACCGGTCTGGCCGAAGGTCGTCAGCAGGGCGCGCAGGAAGAAAAACAGCAGCAGGAAAAGCTGACTGAGCAGATGCAGCAGATGGTGACCGAATTCCAGCAAACGCTCGACTCGCTGGACAGCGTCATTACCGCACGTCTGATGCAAATGGCGCTGACTGCGGCCAAACAAGTTTTGGGTCAGGCGCCGGTATGCGACGGCACAGCGTTGCTGAATCAGATACAGCAAATGATCCAGCAAGAACCTTTATTTAGCGGCAAGCCTAATTTACGCGTTCATCCGTCTGATATGGAACGGGTAGAGAAGCAGTTAGGGCCGACGTTGGCCCAGCATGGCTGGCGTCTACTGGCGGATAACCAGCTGCATCCAGGCGGCTGTAAAGTTAGCGCCGAGGATGGCGATCTGGATGCCAGCATCGCGACACGTTGGCATGAGCTGTGTCACATGGCTGCGCCGGGAGAGTTGTGATGACGAACCGACTCTCTCGCTGGCTGACTACGCTGGATTCGTTTGAGAAGAAGATCGCTACGACGCCAACCGTGCGTCGCTACGGGCGTCTCACTCGCGCGACGGGACTGGTACTTGAAGCCTCTGGGCTGCATTTGCCGCTGGGCGCGACCTGTTTTGTGGAACGTGCCAACGGCGACAAAGTCGAAGAAGTCGAAAGCGAAGTCGTCGGTTTTAATGGGCAAAGATTATTTCTGATGCCGCTGGAAGAAGTCGAAGGCATTATTCCCGGCGCGCGCGTTTACGCCCGCGGGGGAGAGAAGCATGAAGGTAAAAAGCTCCCGCTGGGGCCTGAGCTGCTGGGTAGGATCCTGGACGGCGCAGGTAAACCGCTGGATGGGTTGCCGCTGCCGGAAACGGGATTCAAAGCGCCGTTGATCACGCAGCCGGTTAACCCTCTGCAACGAACGCCGATCGATCACGTGCTTGACGTCGGCGTCCGGGCTATCAACGCGTTGTTGACCGTCGGACGAGGGCAGCGTATGGGCCTGTTCGCGGGTTCCGGCGTGGGTAAAAGTGTGCTGCTGGGCATGATGGCCCGCTATACTGAAGCTGATGTCATTGTGGTAGGCCTGATCGGCGAACGTGGCCGTGAGGTTAAAGACTTCATCGAAAACATTTTGGGGCCCGAAGGCCGTGCCCGAGCGGTCGTGATTGCCGCCCCGGCTGACGTTTCCCCGCTACTGCGTATGCAGGGGGCGGCGTACGCCACTCGTATCGCGGAGGATTTTCGCGATAAGGGACACCATGTTCTGTTGATTATGGACTCCCTGACGCGTTACGCGATGGCGCAGCGAGAAATCGCACTGGCCATCGGAGAGCCGCCGGCGACCAAGGGCTATCCGCCCTCGGTCTTCGCGAAGCTGCCTGCGTTGGTTGAACGTGCGGGTAACGGTATGCATGGCGGGGGCTCCATTACGGCGTTTTACACCGTATTGACGGAAGGCGACGATCAGCAAGACCCGATCGCCGACTCCGCCAGGGCCATTCTGGATGGGCATATTGTGCTGTCCCGACAGCTGGCTGAATCCGGCCATTACCCGGCAATTGATATCGAAGCGTCGATTAGCCGTGCGATGACCGCTTTGATCGACGAATCACATTACGCCAAAGTAAGGCAATTTAAGCAGTTGCTATCGGTATATCAGCGGAACAAGGATTTGATTAGCGTGGGTGCCTACGCATCGGGAACCGACCCCTTGCTGGATCAGGCCATACAGCTCTATCCGCAGATGGAAGCGTTTTTACAACAGGGGATGTTCGAACGTTGCGACGAACAGCAGGCATTGCAGCAATTGAATGCGCTGTTCGGCATGTAGTGTATTGATTACCAAGGCCGTAGGCTTTACCCGACAGGGGCTGAATCAGTAAGCCGCCGGTAACTGTACGTGATTGAGGTACTATGAAAACTGAAACTCCTCTCGACAAACTTCGCGAACTGGCTCAGCAGGAAGTGGACGATGCCGCTACTCTGCTGGGGCAGATCCGTCAGTCACACGTTCAGGCGCAACAGCAGCTCGATATGTTGCTCGGGTATGAAGATGACTACCGTGTACAGCTGCAGCAAACGATGGGCAGCGGTATTAACGCAGCGAATTGGTACAACTATCAGCAGTTTATAAAAACGCTTGAGTTGGCCATCGAACAACATCGCAAACAGCTGGCCGTTTGGGCACAGCGCTTAGAGCAAGCCATGAAAACCTGGCAGGCGAAGCGTCAACGGCTGAATGCGTTTGAGACATTAAAAGAACGGGCGGCTCAGGAACTATTGGTTCGTGAGAACCGTCGAGACCAGAAACTGATGGATGAATTTGCACAGCGCTCGTCATTGAGGAAACTGAATCCATGAATCTATCTACTGTTACTGCTCTTTCAGCGTCTGAGACGGCTCGAACTGATTCGACCTCGTCCAGCACTAACAAAGACAGTAATGCGTCACAGCCTAACAGCTTTACGGCGCTGTTTTCGTCACACCTGAATGAAGAGCAAAATCGGACACAGCAGAATACGTCGAACACGGCTTCTCAAAACGCTCAGAATAAAGAATCACAGCCACAGCCGGTAAAACAAACTACGGCTCAGTCCACGTCCAACACGACGCCTAAAACCGAAAATACGTCGGCAAAACAGGCTGACGACAATGAGGATGTGGATGCGCAGACTGCTGAGGCGAACGCAGGCGAAGATACGTCGGTGTCCGCGGAATCGCCAGTACAGTCTTCGCTGAGCGCATTGTTAAAGCAATCGCACGCGACGCACGGTAAGTCGACAGCGGCGCAAACCGCGAGCACGGCTACGAAAACGGATGCGGCTGCTGAGCGCGATGACGCGGCATTAACGCTGGGCGACCAGGTCGCCACGGATACCGGAATTTCGGTCACGACGGCCGATCAGGATGCCTCGTCGACGATCATGGCTATGCTGGGCGCGGGATTGGCGCCGCAGCTACAGAAAGTGACGCCGCAGCCGATAACCCCACAGAGTGAAGGTGTTGCCGCCCTGACCGTGGACGGACAAAATGCTTTACAGACGTTGACCGATGGTCAGCAGAGCACGTCTCTGACTTCGATGCTCAACGCCGTCGCTGATGATACGACGACGGGGCAGGATGACGATGACGCATTAACGGATATTTTAGGCCGCGTTTCCGGCAAATCAGTGTCGAAAGGAACTGCGAAAGACGACGATTCGACTGACCTGAAAAGCATCGTAGTTGATACGACTGCGACGTCGAACAAAGTTCAGTCTGCGGACATCAGCGCTGCCGTGAGCAACGCCTTTAAGGTCACGCAAGAGCCGTCTTCCACCAACAGTAATTCCAGCGCTGCGACGGTAAATAGCGCTTTGGGCGCACTCAACAGCACCCAGGCCAATACCTCCGCTGCGGCGACACCACAAACCGCGGTACTGACATCACGTCTGGGCAGCGATGAGTGGCAACAGGCGCTCAGCCAGCAGGTTGTGATGTTTACGCGTAACAATCAGCAAAACGTTGAGCTGCGTCTGCATCCGCAGGAGCTTGGCGCGATTCAGGTCAGCATGAAGATGGATGATAACCAGGCTCAAATCCACCTTGCCTCAGCGCATGGACAGGTTCGAGCCGCGTTGGAAGCTGCGATGCCGCAGCTGAGAACGGCGTTGTCTGAGAGCGGTATCACGCTGAACCAGAGTAGTGTCGGCAGCGAGACCTTCGCTGGCTCCGAATGGCAGCAGGGGCAGCAGCAGAGCACCGGCGGCGGTTCGTCCTCGTCTCAGTACTCGAGCAGCCTTGACACCCACATGGAAATCGTGGATGTGCCAGTTTCACTCCAGAGAATTGCGTCCTCCTCGAGCGGCGTCGATACTTTTGCGTGAGGCAAATCAGTAAGCTAGTGTGATTTTTCTCGTCTATTCACCGTATTGAACGACGGAATAGACGGGATAATTACGGGGTATATGCAGCACAGAGCTGCATCAATGGCAATGAGTATAGGAATTATCTTAGTCTATGGCTGAAGAAAAATCACAGTCGGGACGCAAGCGTTCTGTCTTGTTAATGCTGCTAATCGTTATCGCATTGGTAGCGACATGTGCCGCCGGCACCGGTTGGTGGTTCTTTTATCATAAAAACGCTGAGCCAACGGTGGCAAAAGAAGTGCCTCCCCCGGAACCTGTATTCATGCCATTGGATACATTCACTGTTAACTTGGTTAATCCGGATAACAATCCCGATCGTGTGTTGTACGTTGGGTTCACCCTGCGTTTGCCAGATGAAGAAACCAAGAGCCGCTTCACCCGCTATTTGCCGGAAGTACGCAGCCGCTTGCTGTTGTTGCTTTCCCGACAGGATTCGGCCGCTCTGGCAAACGAACAAGGTAAGCAGAAGCTGATTGACGAGATTAAACAGGTTCTTAGCCCGCCTCTGGTTCAAGGGCAACCCAACCAGGTGGTCACGGATGTTCTGTTCACCGCTTTTATACTGCGATAAATATTATGAGTGACAGTATTCTTTCCCAGGCAGAAATTGACGCATTGCTCAACGGTGACAGTGACGACGGCGATAGCAAAGCCAAGTCGGCCTCTGGCCCCGAGAGCGATATCCGGCCTTACGACCCCAATACGCAACGGCGTGTTGTTCGTGAGCGCTTGCAGTCGTTAGAAATTATTAATGAGCGCTTTGCCCGTCAGTTCCGCATGGGGCTGTTCAACCTGTTGCGTCGTAGCCCGGATATTACTGCCGGACCTATCAAAATCCAGCCGTATCATGATTTTGCGCGTAACCTGCCGGTGCCGACCAACCTCAACCTGATTCATCTGAAGCCGCTACGCGGCACCGCGCTGTTCGTGTTTTCTCCGAGCCTGGTTTTTATCGCGGTAGATAATCTGTTTGGCGGCGATGGGCGTTTCCCAACCAAGGTGGAAGGGCGAGAGTTCACCCACACCGAACAGCGCGTGGTGAAAAGAATGCTGCGCCTGGCGTTGGAAGCCTACGGCGATGCGTGGAACGCGATCTACAAGTTGGACGTGGAATACGTACGTTCCGAAATGCAGGTCAAGTTTACCAACATCACGACATCGCCTAACGATATCGTGGTAACCACGCCTTTCCACGTGGAAATCGGCAACCTGACCGGCGAATTCAATATTTGTATTCCTTTTGCCATGATCGAGCCGCTGCGCGAACTGCTGGTGAATCCTCCGATGGAGAACTCACGGCAGGAAGATCAGAGCTGGAGGGATACGTTGGCCAAGCAAGTTCAGCATTCTGAGCTGGAGCTGGTCGCCAACTTTACCGATGTGTCGCTGCGGTTGTCCAAAGTGCTGAAGTTACAGCCGGGCGATGTATTGCCTATAGAAAAACCTGACAGCATCATTGCCCATGTCGACGGTGTACCAGTATTGACCGGTCAGTACGGCACCTACAAAGGACAATATGCTCTTCGAGTCGAACAGTTAGTGAATCCAATTTTGACTTCTCTGAACAACGAGGGACAGCCCCATGAGTGACACCAAGAACCCGTCCGAAGAAAAAGAATCCGTGGACGATCTGTGGGCTGATGCATTTAATGAGCAGCAAGCCGCGGAAAAAGACGAAAGCGGTAGCGAAGGCGTATTCAAGTCGCTGGATGCCGACGCCGCGCCTGGAATGTCTCAGGACATCGATCTGATTCTGGATATCCCGGTCAAACTGACGGTGGAGCTGGGTCGAACAAAAATGACTATTAAAGAACTGCTGCGCCTTTCACAAGGTTCAGTGGTCGCGCTGGATGGTCTGGCCGGCGAACCGTTGGATATCCTGATCAACGGCTATCTGATCGCACAGGGCGAAGTGGTGGTGGTGGCCGATAAATACGGCGTACGTATCACTGATATCATCACTCCGTCTGAGCGTATGCGTCGCCTGAGTCGCTAACCTATGGCGCAAACTCAGGAGCAGACCTCCGCATCCGTGACGGTGCCGGCGCATAGCCAGGCCCCGTCACAAACTCCCGGCTCGGCGCTGACGCAGGTTAGCTCTGTGCTGGGAGGCATTCTCCTGTTTATCCTTCTATTAGCCTGGCTCGCCAAAAAACTCGGCGTGACGCCTCAGGCCCGCAATAATCAGATGATGAAAGTCATATCGAGTTGTCCAGTCGGGCAACGCGAGAAGGTGGTGATCGTTGAAGTCGACGATACCTGGCTGGTTCTCGGCGTGACGGCGCAGCAAGTGACGCCGCTGCACACGCTGCCGGCAAAAGCGGTCGATGCCGCTCAAGCTTCAGCCCCAGCTAATCCTGCCGACTTTCGCAAACTCCTCAGTAAGGTCATGAATCGTTCGGAAAAGTCAGAATGAACAGGTTTTCATCTCGATGGGCGCGGCTGTTGCGGCGCGTTTTATTTGCCGGCGTGATGGTCTTTATCGCGCCAAACGCCTGGGCGCAGCTGCCGGGCATCATTAGTCAGCCAATGGCCAATGGGGCGCAGAGCTGGTCACTGCCGATCCAGACGATGGTTCTGCTGACGTCTTTGACGTTTATCCCTGCCGTATTGCTGATGATGACCAGCTTTACCCGCATCATCATCGTGCTGAGTCTGTTAAGAAACGCCATGGGGACCGCCACGGCGCCGCCCAACCAGATTATTGTTGGGTTGAGCCTGTTTCTGACCTTCTTCATTATGTCGCCGGTGATCACCAAGGTGTATCAGGACGCGTATCTGCCATTCAGTCAGGAGAAGATCTCCATGGAAGTGGCGATTGATCGCGGTTCGGCTCCGGTGCGTCAGTTTATGCTGCGTCAGACGCGCGAAACGGATTTGGCTCTGTTTACCCGACTGGCGGATATTCCGCCGCTGGAAGGCCCAGAGGCCATACCTATGCGGGTGTTGGTGCCTGCGTTTGTCACCAGTGAACTCAAAACGGCATTTCAGATCGGTTTTACCGTTTTTATTCCTTTCCTGATTATCGACTTAGTGGTCGCCAGTGTGTTGATGGCGCTCGGGATGATGATGGTGCCTCCGGCGACGGTCTCTCTTCCGTTTAAGCTTATGCTGTTTGTACTGGTTGACGGTTGGCAGCTGCTGCTAAGCTCATTGGTGCAGAGTTTTTACAGTTAACATTGAGCATTAGGATATTTTATGACTCCTGAGTCGGTCATGGCGTTAGGCAGTGAAGCAATGAAAGTGGCGTTGGCGTTAGCCGCGCCTTTGTTGCTGGCTGCGCTGGTTACCGGGTTAATCGTGAGTATTTTGCAGGCGGCAACGCAGATTAACGAAATGACGCTGTCCTTTATTCCGAAGATTTTGGCCGTCTTCCTGACGATTATTATTGCCGGTCCCTGGATGCTCGGACTGTTTCTTGATTACATGCGTACCTTGTTTAGCAATTTGCCTACCATGATCGGCTAAGCATGATTGACATTACCAGCGCTGATATCTACTACTGGCTCAACCAATTCTTCTGGCCTTTTATACGCCTGATGGCGCTCATCTCTACGGCTCCGGTACTTAACGAAAAAGAAATTACCACCAAGGCCAAAATTGGTCTGGGTCTGCTGGCGACGTTTCTGATTGGCCCGCACCTTACCATTACACCCGTCCCCATTTTCTCCGCCGAAGGGCTTTGGCTGTTGGTCAAACAGATATTGATCGGCACGTGTATCGGTTTCACGATGCAGTTGGCGTTCGCGACCTTCCGTATGGCCGGGGAGGTGATTGGCTTACAGATGGGGCTGTCGTTCGCGACGTTCTTCGATCCGTCCGGTGGGCCGAACATGCCGGTGCTGGCGCGCTTTCTCAACCTGCTGGCTATGCTGTTGTTTCTGGCGTTTGATGGACACCTTTGGCTGATCTCCATGCTTGCCGATAGTTTTCATGTGATTCCGATCGATACGTCGCCCATCGACACCAATGTCTTCTACTCTATTGCACGCGCAGGCAGTCTTATCTTTATTAATGGACTGATGCTGGCGCTGCCGTTGGTGACGCTGCTGCTGGTTCTCAACCTGGCTCTCGGTTTGCTAAACCGAATGACCCCGCAGCTGTCCGTGTTTGTCATTGGTTTTCCCGTGACGCTGACGGTGGGGATTATGACGATAGGTACGTTGATGATGCTGATACCTCAATTCGCCGAGCATCTTTTTAGCGAGTTCTTCGATATGATTGCTACGCTGGTGACAAACTTTAATCTGTAAGGGTGTTTTAAGTTGTCGCAGGCGGGGTCGATGAACCACAAAAATTCAAGGCGCTATCGTTTTTTTGTGTGAAAAATAAGCGCCGAAACCCGATTTATACCGCATCACTTGTTAAAATAACGCTTCCTCGTTGAGGTTTTTTTATTTTAACTCCATGAAAAATATCACTTTTAAAAATATTGGTTTTAATTGCTAAAGATCATTAGGGCAACGCCGATATTTCTGTAGACGGTGGTTGACGCCGTGGGCAGAAAAGCCTGAACCCTAACGATTTAAGTCCTGACGGATATCTAAAAGGAAATCTCTTATGGCACAAGTAATTAACACCAACAGCATCTCGCTGGTTGCACAGAATAACCTGAACAAATCTCAGTCTTCTCTGAGCACCGCGATCGAACGTCTGTCCTCTGGTCTGAAAATCAACAGCGCTGCAGATAACGCCGCTGGTCAGGCTATCTCTAACCGTTTCACTTCCAGCATCAACGGTTTGACTCAGGCTTCCAGCAACGCAAGCGATGGTATCTCTCTGGCGCAGACCACTGAAGGCGCACTGGACGAAATCAACGACAACTTGCAGGCTATCCGTACTCTGACCGTACAGTCTCAGAACGGTACTAACTCTGCTTCCGACCTGCAGTCAATCCAGGACGAAATCACTCAGCGTCTGTCTGAAGTTGACCGTATCTCTCAGCAGACCGACTTCAACGGCGTGAAAGTGCTGGATGGTAGCAAAACTTCCATCTCTATCCAGGTTGGTTCTCAGGATGGTCAGACCATCAGCATCAACCTGCAGAAAGTTAACACTGCTTCTCTGAACCTGACTGGCTTCAACGTCGATGGTCCTGCAAGCAGCGCAACGACTGCTGTTGCAAGCGGTTCTACCTACAACAGCATCACGCTGAGCGCTAATGCGTCAGTAAGCTTCTCTGGTACTTCTTCTCTGGATGCTACCGGCCTGGTTTCTGACTCCAACGGTAACTACTTCGTTAGCGGTACTCTGACTGCAGACGTTGAAGGCGTTGGCGCATCTGGTGCTACTGCTTACTACAAACTGACTTCTAACGACATCTCCATCACTGACGATGGCGCGATGACCGTGACCGTTGATGCTTCTACCGACAACCTGACTGGCGTTGCGACGGAAAACCCGTTGACGACTCTGGATAAAGCACTGTCTACCGTAGATGACATGCGTAGTAACCTGGGTGCGATTCAGAACCGTTTTGACTCCACCATCAACAACCTGACCAGCACGTCTACCAACCTGAGCGAAGCACAGTCTCGTATCCAGGATGCTGACTACGCTACAGAAGTTTCCAACATGAGCAAGGCTCAGATCCTGCAACAGGCTGGTACTTCAGTATTGGCGCAGGCGAACCAGGTTCCGCAGACCGTTCTGTCTCTGCTGCAGTAATCTGTTTCCTCTTCTGTCTAAAAAGCCCCGCCTCTGGCGGGGCTTTTTTTATGCTGAAGATCGCCCGCGCGCGGGCAATACCGAGATTAGCCGGTATAAAGAAGATGAATTCACGTATTTGAGCTGGTATTCAGCATCTTATTATTAGATTGGGATGTCCTGTCCACCATCGGGACATCACATCAATACAGAGTCAGGTCCGGTTACATCGAATGCACATAGAGGGTTAGTCATGAATAAGTCCCCACTCGTCAGTATCATTATTCCCGCGCAGGAACCCCGATACTTTGAACTCGCACTGTTGAGCGCAACCCTTCAGGATTATGACAATGTAGAAATCATCGTTCATGACGCCAGCGCCGACACGCTCATCGAGAATGCCGTGTATAAGGTCAGTGATGTGTCTCGCCATCCCATTCGCTATTTCCGCTGCGAGTCCCGCGACATTTCTGAACACGATCTCTGCGCAGAGAGCCTGACGTTCGCAGAAGGTAAATATGTCAACTTCCTCAGCGACGGTGATGTCCTGAGAGAAGACCATGTCCGACTGCTGACCGCAGTGATGGAAGAGGACGACAGCGTGGTGTTGAGTTCATCACGCCGCCGTCGTATTGATGGAGAGGGGCAGATACTCAATGACATTGCTGAAACTGCATACCCATTTTCCGGCAACGTGCAGATTCGTGGACAGAGTGTCATTCATTATCTGACTCAGTATGCGACAAATTTTATTGGGGAACTGAGCTGCGTTTTAGTACGGCAAGAAATGCTGTCCCCTAAAACCCTGTTCACCCTAAACGGCGTCAAGCTGAACTATACGGCGCCGCTGGCTTTCTACCTTGCACTGCTGCGCGATGGCGATCTGGCGATGTTGTCCGAGCCGCTGACCGACCGGCGTGTACCTGCGGAGAGGGTGGACGGTTCCATCAGCGGAGCGGAGTTCCAGGAACAGGCGGCCTACTTCCGCGAGGTCCAAAACTCGATCTTTTTCGCGCGCGACGTTGAAAATACGGACGTGCTCGAGATTGCCGATCTGGACCAAAAAGAACATTTTTACACCTTTGACCTCAAAAAAGGCATGAAAGCCGCATTAGAGGGTAAAAAGGAAGAAAGCACCACGCCGGACTGGGTCGCCAGTCGTTACCCGACCGCCAGTGAATCGGTGCTCATTAAAGAGTATTTAGGTCAGCATCTGGACGGCCGCGAATTCGGTATTGTCATTCTGGATACCGAAGGCGACGAAGAGAAATTAGATGCGACCGTCGAGAGCCTCGAAACCATCGAATCCGATGGCGTCCAGCTTAAGCGCATTATCCTGACTTCGTCCTCGGAAATGGCGTCACGCTTTCCCACCTGTACGGTGCTGGAAATCCGTCAGGAAATTCTGGTCAGAACCCTCAACGAAGTGGTACGCGAACAGACCTTTGACTGGTTGATGCTGGTTGAGGCAGGCGAGCTCTTTACCGCAGGCGGCCTGCTAATGACCAGCTTGGGTTTGGTGACCGCACAGGGCTGCAGCGCCATCTATGGCGATGAGCTGATCTGCGGTAAAGATGGTCAACTGGGGCTGTCATGTCGACCGGACTTCAATCTGGACTATCTGCTGAGTCTGCCTGCGGTCATGACGCGGCACTGGTTATTCAACCGCGAGCTGTTTTTGTCACTCGGCGGTTTCGATACGAAATACGCCAGTTGCATGGAGCTGGAGTACATCCTGCGCTTGATTGAGCAGCAGGGCATGGGTTCCATTGGACATCTGGCGGAGTTCCTCACCATCTCGGGTGAGCTGGAAATTTCGACCAATGAAGATGAAATCGCCGTATTGGACAGGCATCTTCAGCGCCGTGGCTATGCTTCCGGTAAAGCCATCGCGACTTTGCCCGGACATTATCGGATGGTATACGGCCATCAAGAATCACCGCTGGTCTCTATCATCATCCCTACCAAAGATGAACTTCCGGTGCTGGTCGCCTGCGTCACCAGCCTGCTGGAGAAAACGCGCTATCGCAATTATGAACTCCTGATTGTCGACAACAACAGCGAAACGCCTGAGGCGAAAGCCTGGTTGGATGGGCTTGCGAAGGTCGATCCTAATCGCATCCGCGTGATTCGTTATCCCCACGCCTTTAACTACTCGGCGATTAACAATATGGCCGCCGAGCAGGCGCGCGGCGACTATCTGCTGTTGCTCAACAACGATACGGCAGTGGTGCAGCCGGATTGGCTGGATAACATGCTTAACCACGCGCTACGCCCCGAAGTCGGTATTGTCGGTGCGAAGTTGGTTTATCCGGATGGCGGCATCCAGCATGGCGGCGTTATTCTGGGGCTGCGCGGACCCGCTGAACATCCCTTTAACGGCGATCCGATGGACGCTCCCGGCTATATGCAACGCCTGAAAGTGGACCAAAACTACAGTGTCGTTACCGCCGCCTGCCTCCTGATTAGAAAGTCCATCTACCAGCAGGTTAACGGGCTGGATGAAGAGGCCTTTAAAGTGTCCTACAACGATGTGGACCTGTGTCTGAAAGTGCGTGAGGCGGGCTATCTCACCGTATGGACGCCATTTGCCACAGTGATGCACGAAGGTAGCGTGAGCCAGAAAAAGGTCGACACTTCAGCGCAGGAGGCGAAGAGGAAGCGTTTCCAGAGCGAACAGCTGGCAATGTACGAGAAGTGGCTTCCGGTCATCGCCCGGGATCCTGCCTACAACATCAACCTGTCCTTAAATGGACGCGGGTTCGAGATGGAGCAGGATGCTGGACTCATTTGGCGTCCGCTGACCTGGCGCCCGCTGCCGGTGGTGATGGCGCATATGTCAGACCAAACCGGATGCGGCCACTATCGCATCATCAAGCCGTTCAATGCGCTGAAAGAGGCCAGCATGATCGATGGCAAGCTCTCCAATGTTTATCTGAATACTCCGACGCTGACGCGTTATGATCCTGAGGTGCTGGTGCTTCAAAAACAGGTGTCGGCGTATTTTCATGACTGGATCGAGAGAATCAGCAAGCTCAACAATACGTTCAAGGTATATGAGCTGGACGACTACCTCCCTAATATCCCGCTGAAAAGCGTGCACAGAGCCGGGCTCCCCAAAGACGCACTGAAAGCGATGCGTAAGAGTCTGGGGTTCATGGACCGTTTTGTGGTCTCGACGCAGCCGATGGCGGAGGCGTTCGCGGGTATCCACGACAATATTCACGTGGTCGAAAACCGGTTGCCGGTGGCGTGGTGGTCTAATCTCAGCTCCCTGCGGCGTCAGGGCAAGAAACCCCGCATTGGTTGGGGCGGGGGGAGCAGCCATACCGGGGATCTGGAACTGATCGCCGATATCGTGCGGGATTTGGCGGATGAAGTGGAGTGGGTCTTCTTCGGGATGTGCCCTGAAAAATTACGCCCCTATATCCATGAATTCCACAAAGGGGTGGATATCGATTTTTACCCGCAGAAATTGGCTTCACTGAACCTGGATTTGGCCCTGGCGCCGCTGGAAGAGAATATCTTCAACCGCTGTAAGAGTAACTTGCGCTTGTTGGAGTACGGGGCCTGCGGGTATCCGGTTATTTGTACGGATATCGAGCCTTACCAGTGCGACCTGCCGGTCACTCGCGTACGCAACCGCTATAAAGACTGGATGGATGCGATCCGCATGCATCTGGCCGACCTCGACGCGACTGCGCGAATGGGGGACGAATTACGCCAGGCGGTTTACCGTGACTGGATGCTCAGCGGCGATAATTTGCTGTTGTGGCAGAAAGCCTGGCTGCCGGATTAATGTGACATTCTCCGGGGGACGCAACGATCGCCGACCCCGGCTAGACTTTTTTGGTTCATTGAGCAGATGAAATATGATTAACGGAAAAAAAATTGGGGTAGGGATAATAACTCATAATCGTCCAGATGAGTTAATCAAGCTCTATCGCTCCTTGCCGATGGATATTCTGGATGAACTTGTCATTGTGAATGATGGTCATCTTTTCTCCGAGTTTCATGAGATCACGCATACGTTGATCAATAACCCCGAAAACCTGGGGGTAGGAAAAAGTAAAAACATTGCGTTACGGTATTTACATGAACGCAATGTCGACCATTTTTTCTTGATTGAGGATGATGTCTATATCAAAAACAAATCCGTATTCGAGCGATATATTCAGGCATCAAGGATCAGCGGTATTCAACATTTCATGTTCAGTCAGGCGACGCCTGCCTGTCTCGATGAAGTGGTTAAACCGAAAATGAACGCGGATTATGCTGGTGGTCGAATTCAACTGTATCAGACATGCGACGGCGCATTTGTTTACTACTCGAAGGCGTGTATTGACCGTGTGGGATATATGGACGAAACCTATTACAACGCGTTAGAGCATGTGGACCATACGCTGGCGATTATAAACGCGGGCATGCATCCGCCATTCTGGTATTTTGCGGATATCGATAACGCGAAAGACTTTATTGGCTTTGACCATAAAGACTTTGAGCATTCGACCATTTTCTCCCAAGAAAATTACACCAAGAATCAAAAAGCAGCGCTTAACTATTTTCGTGATAAACACGGTGTGCGGGTGAAAGATGTCCCGGACTTAGGTCCGACAGAAACGTTAAAAATATTGAAAGATATTAAGCGGCGGTACGCGAAACCGACGCTGTTTCAAATGAAAACGCGCCAGAATAGGCGGTAGCTGCTGATGGCCAAAACCCTCGCGACTTTATCGAGATCAACCACGTTCGTTTCGTTGGTCAAAATAAATGGGGGAGGGTTTTGGGCCGGAGTCTTTTCAAACGAAATGGTCGTTTTTTTGTAAAAACGATAATTTTTCAAAGAGTGAAGACATATTTAATTACAGAGGTTAAAATACGCGGCCACATTTCTACACCCTGGACATAAATGGTGTCCTGCTCATTGGGTGGTATGATTCTTTATCTTACTTATTTTCAATAATCTGGCGGCAGCCAGATAGCGGTGTAAAACTTCCTTACCTTTCTTGTATATCTTAAATAGCATACTTTTTTCACGCCTATTCATTCGATTGGCTACACTATACGAACGCATAATAGTACCGATAACTTTATTATCTAGGTGTTTGTCACTGTGAGTGAGCTGTATACCGCTGAAGGAACAATGGACAAAAATTCCTTATGGAAGCGCTATATACCATTAGTGCGCCATGAGGCTCTTCGTTTGCAGGTTCGTTTACCCGCAAGCGTGGAACTTGACGACCTTCTTCAGGCCGGCGGCATCGGGCTGCTCAGCGCAGTTGAGCGTTACGATTCCCTGCAGGGGACGGCATTCACCACTTATGCCGTTCAGCGCATCCGTGGCGCCATGTTGGACGAATTGCGCAGTCGCGACTGGGCCCCACGTAGCGTGCGGCGTAACGCGCGAGAAGTTGCTCATGCCATGCAACAGGCCGAGCAACAGCTGGGCCGAGCGCCAACGGAACAAGAAGTGGCGCAAATTCTCGATATCTCCCTTGAGGACTATCGTCAGATCCTGCTCGATACCAATAACAGCCAGCTATTTTCTTACGACGAATGGCGTGAGGAACATGGCGATAGCGCCGAAGCCTTACTGGAAGGCAACGAAGATGCTAATCCACTGAAACAGCTTATGGACGTCAACCTCCGTCAGCGTGTTATGGATGCCATCGATAATCTTCCAGAACGCGAAAAACTCGTCTTGACCCTCTACTATCAGGAAGAGCTCAATTTAAAAGAGATCGGTGCGGTTCTGGAGGTTGGGGAGTCACGGGTGAGTCAATTACATAGCCAAGCGATTAAGCGCCTGCGCGTTAAATTAATGAATGAAAGTTAATTTGGAAGCGTAGGCCGGTCGCTATCCCTTTTTACTGTCATGGAATGGATTCATGTCTCAGTCAGCCAGGAAGAAACTGCTTCTTAGTCGGTATTTAAAAGATTTTAAACATAAACAAAGTCATTGCGCCAACTGCGGCAAATCACTTGACCGTGTCTCATTGGTTTACCAATCGAAGCCCCTCAATAAAAAAGCGCTCGAATATCTGGACAGAAAGATCGATGACGAGACCTGGGAATCGATGCAGGCGGAATTAATTCCTCTCTGCCGGTTCTGCAGCGAAGTCTTCTGTAAGCCGCCAGCGCATTACTTCAATATCAAATCATTTACCCGCTATCTTATCGACCAAACGGAAGTGCAATACAGTACGATGCGAGAATATGTGATTCGTCTGCGTAGATTGGATGAATTACTTATTACGCGTCATTATCCTTCCGAGCTCCTTGTTGAAAATGAGAGTCTTCAGCAGCAAATTTGCAGCGATATCCCCGATCTGGAACAAAACACTTATCGTAGCGCACTGCGTAAATACGATCAGTTTTTGGAATGGGAGAAAAATTTTTCACGGGAAACCGCGTTGATGTTGTAAACCGGGAGACTTCAACTATACGTTTATAATATGACAGTGTGAAAAGTCTTGTCAGAAGGGGAAGAATATTGCACTGTCATATTGCTGACATCCTTTAGCAGTAATTTTTTTAGCAAGGATGTTGGTCTGTCAATTATTATTCTTGTGAATAGTTGTTGTCACAGTAAGGGGCGAGAATGGTGAAGTCCTTAAAGGGACGAAATAGTATAAATCTTCATCGCTGTTTACCGCACATCTGCTGCGGCGGGTATTCTACCCTCATCGTTCTCACTCGTTATCTCCATCCGATTTTATTCACCTCACGTGTCCTATCAAATGTTATCCCTTTTTATCGAAAACCGACTGCATCGACGCTCGGTGGTGTCACCGCGCCTGCAGGCGGCTTTTCCCCTCTTGTGTTGTCGAGCGGCTTAATAAGGAAGCCAAACCTCATTTGTACATGCAGCGCCGCAGAAGCCGATTCATGCGGTATGTGAAACAAACTGTAAGGTGGCACTATGGGAAGACAAAAAGCAGTGATCAAAGCACGCCGTGAAGCGAAACGCGTCATCAGACGTGGAGCCCGCAATCATCGCCAGCGTGAAGAAGATTCGGTCACTTCTCTGGTTCAGCTGGGGGGCATTGAGTCCATCGGAATGGCGCGAGAAAATCGCGATACATCGATGATAGAAGCCCGGACAGAAGCCCAGGAACAATACTTGTCTGCAATAGACGATAAACAGTTAATTTTTGCCACCGGAGAAGCCGGTTGTGGTAAGACATTTTTGAGTGCGGCCAAAGCAGCGGAAGCACTGATTCACAAAGAAATTGACCGGATCATCGTGACTCGCCCGGTTTTGCAGGCAGATGAAGATCTTGGTTTTTTACCTGGCGATATCTCTGAAAAATTCGCACCTTATTTCCGTCCTGTATACGACATTTTGCAGCGACGACTGGGCGCTTCCTTCCTGCAGTACTGCCTGCGTCCTGAAATCGCGAAGGTTGAGATTGCTCCCTTTGCCTATATGCGTGGACGAACGTTTGAAAATGCCGTCGTCATTTTGGATGAGGCACAGAATGTCACGGTGAACCAGATGAAAATGTTCCTGACGCGCCTAGGGGAAAACGTCACTGTTATTGTGAATGGCGATATCACCCAATGCGACCTGCCTGCAGGTGTCAGTTCGGGTCTGCGCGACGCGCTGGAACGATTCACGGAAGATGAAATGGTGGGCGTGATCTCGTTTAATAAACATGATTGCGTCCGTTCAGAACTGTGTCAGCGCACCTTACTGGCTTACGCCTGATTTAAACGCTATAAGCGAACCGCTACTGTTAAAAGCCCCAGGCCCATGTCTGGGGCTTTTTCTTTGTCTGCGGCGGTGAGGGAGGGATTCACTGCGGCGCTACGCGCCTTGCCCTCCGGGTGGCCTGACGGCCATGCAAAACGGCGATGCCGTTTTGTCGAACCCAGTCGAGGGTTCTCACCCTCCCTCCAGGGGATCTCTGGATACAAAAAAGCCTGAACTTTCGCTCAGGCTTTCTTATGGAATATGGCGGTGAGGGAGGGATTCACTGCGGCGCGGTGCGCCTTGCCCTTCGGGTGGCCTGACGGCCATGCAAAACGGCGATGCCGTTTTGTCGAACCCAGTCGAGGGTTCTCACCCTCCCTCCAGGGGATCTCTGGATACAAAAAAGCCTGAACTTTCGCTCAGGCTTTCTTATGGAATATGGCGGTGAGGGAGGGATTCACTGCGGCGCGGTGCGCCTTGCCCTTCGGGTGGCCTGACGGCCATGCAAAACGGCGATGCCGTTTTGTCGAACCCAGTCGAGGGTTCTCACCCTCCCTCCAGGGGATCTCTGGATACAAAAAAGCCTGAACTTTCGCTCAGGCTTTCTTATGGAATATGGCGGTGAGGGAGGGATTCACTGCGGCGCGGTGCGCCTTGCCCTTCGGGTGGCCTGACGGCCATGCAAAACGGCATTGCCGTTTTGTCGAACCCTGGCGAGGGTTCTCACCCTCCCTCAGGGGGATCTCTGGATACAAAAAAGCCTGAACTTACGCTCAGGCTTTCTCATGAAGTATGGCGGTGAGGGAGGGATTCACGGCGGCGCTGCGCGCCTTGCCCTTCGGGTGGCCTGACGGCCATGCAAAACGGCATTGCCGTTTTGTCGAACCCTGGCGAAGGTTCTCACCCTCCCTCAGGGGGATCTCTGGAAACAAAAAAGCCTGAACTTACGCTCAGGCTTTCTTATGGAATATGGCGGTGAGGGAGGGATTCACGGCGGCGCGGTGCGCCTTGCCCTTCGGGTGGCCTAACGGCCATGCAAAACGGCGATGCCGCTTTGTCGAACCCTGGCGAGGGTTCTCACCCTCCCTCAGGGGGATCTCTGGAAACAAAAAAGCCTGAACTTACGCTCAGGCTTTCTTATGGAATATGGCGGTGAGGGAGGGATTCGAACCCTCGATACGTTTTCACGTATACACACTTTCCAGGCGTGCTCCTTCAGCCTCTCGGACACCTCACCGTATTGCCGCGCTCGGCGGCAACGGGGCGCTACTATAGGGAGTCGCCTTGTTACGGTCAAGCAGTATTTAGTGGTTTTGAAACATCTGGTTAAGCCTTGTACGTTTGGCTGATGACTTACGCTGTTGCGCGGGTTTGACCTACGGTGGTATATGGAAGAAAAGAGGGGGGAGGCTAGATTTGAGTGGGCTACGCGAGCCTGAAGACGAGAGAAATTTGCAGGGGGAGGATTGCCGATAATAGGATACCGTAATCACAGAGATCAAAAAGGCATTCTAGGATGACCCCGAATGCCTTTCGTCTTAAAGCGGTGGTTTAGAACGCGCTAGTATCTTTGAACAGGCCGACTTTCAGATCGCTCGCCGTATAGATGACGCGACCATCGACCAGCACTTCACCGTCCGCGATACCCATAATCAGTTTGCGATTGATAACACGCTTGAAATGGATGCGATAGGTGACTTTTTTGGCTTCAGGGAGAATCTGACCGGCGAGTTTGACTTCACCGACGCCCAGCGCGCGACCTTTACCTTCTCCGCCTAACCAGCCGAGGTAAAAGCCCACTAATTGCCACATGGCATCCAGCCCCAGGCAGCCAGGCATAACCGGGTCGCCGATGAAATGGCAGCCGAAGAACCACAGGTCGGGATTGATATCCAGCTCGGCTTCAACATAGCCTTTGTCATGCTGGCCGCCATCTTCGGTCATCTTGATGACACGATCCATCATCAGCATATTGCCAGAGGGCAATCGCGGGCCCTGTTGGCCGAACAGTTCACCGCGTCCGCTGGCGTAAAGATCTTCTTTCGAATAGGATTCGCGTTTATCTACCATGTTTCTTTAAGTCCTGTTTTTGTGAAGCGAGCAGGTTAGCGTACACGTGTACGCTGAGCAAGCCTATTACCGCTGGACATACCAGTTTCGCTATCGGAAAAACCAAGGGAAGCGACGGCGTTCTTGCGGTGTTAAAAGAGCGATACGCTCACGAATCGCAGCCAGCAAGCTGGGGCGATGTTCTTCATCGTAAGCAACCTGTGTCAGCAGGGTGACCGCTTCTGCGACAGAGGATACCGGATAGATATGGAACTGCGCATTTTTCACAGCCTCAACCACGCCAGGCTGTAAACAGAGATGGCGCTGATTGGTTGCGGGGATGATGACGCCTTGCTGACCGTTCAGACCACGGCGCTGACAAACATCGAAGAAGCCTTCAATCTTTTCGTTAACGCCGCCGATGGGTTGAACGTGTCCAAACTGATCCACCGAACCGGTGACGGCAAATTGCTGATTGATAGGCTGTAGGGCCAGCGCGCTGATCAGGGCGCAAAGCTCCGCAAGGGAAGCGCTATCCCCGTCTACCTCACTGTAAGATTGCTCAAAAACGATAGAGGCAGAGAAGGGCAACTGCTGTTCCAACTGTAGTTCAGAAATCAGAAAAGCCTGCATAATCATCATGCCTTTGGCATGCAGGTTACCCCCGAGTTCGGCTTTACGCTCGACATCGGTCAGTTCGCCATCGCCCGGATGTACTACGCAGCTGATTCGCGTCGGTTCGCCAATCATCATCGGATAACCTGGGTATTCCAGCACGGAAAGTCCATTGACCTGACCGATGACGGCGCCGTCGGTTTCAATCAGAATCTGACCGAGCTCGATATCGTCCTGTAACCGTTCATACAGGTAACTATCGCGCCAGCGGCGGGTGGTTTCGGCATCGTTGATCGCCTGCGCAGTGAGCGTTTCTTGCTGTGCGTAGAGCGAGGCATGCTTCAACTGATGAGTCAGCCATTTGGGACACAGGGGCAGACAGCCCTGATCGTCGCTGTGACGCACCGCGTGGGTGACCAGTGCGTTCCATCCGTCCTCCGCCAGCAGAGGAAGTTGATTTTCCTGACACAGAGCATTTATGTATGCACACCAGTGCACCATATCCTCAGGCGCGATCAGAGAGAGTTGAGATTCAAACTCGCCATAAATGGCGTCTCCGCTCAGCTCGGGCTCCATATCGTGCAGGTCGGCCAGACTTTCACGATCGCCCACGATGATCAGTCGCAGATCCATAGGCATTGGAGGAACTTCCACCGGCAGCGGGCGGCGTTCATCTGGCGAGAGCCACGAGTACTGCCCTGAGACTATCGTCTGCTTCAACCGAAGCCACATCAGCGGCTGCGCCAGCAGCGTGCGTGCAGAAAGAATCAATACGCCGCCGTTGGCCTGATGAATCAGTCCGGGCTGTAGCTGAATATCGTCCTGGAACAGGCGGACGCAACCAAACAGCTGCTCCGGCTCAATCCATTCCTGATACCCACACCGTATTTTGGCCGCAAAATTGTCATCCTGATGCAGGGCCGGCTGGACGCTGATACGGCGACCGGAGATCTGATACAGGCTGCCGGAAAACGCTTTTTCCATTGACGCAGTAGCGTTAACAGCTCGGGCGATCAGCCGCAGATAATCATCACTCTCCTGCGCTTTCAACAGCATGAAGCGAGAGGGGGAGCGAGACTGGCAAAAGAGTGTCAGCGCATTCGCCAAACGGGGCTGGATCGCTGAAAACTCAGCGGGCGTCAGCTGCGCGGCTTGAGAGAACAATGTCTGATACGGGGTGAGATCAGGCAACAGTTGTTGCCATTCGAGTCGGTTGTTGGTCAAAGTATCTACAGCACTCGTCTAAAGGGAAAGCGGGATTATACAAAAATAATGCCTGATGCACATGAGAGCCTGCGTGTTGCTGGCAGACAACAAAGGCGGAATAGCCGTTCTGGCTGAAAAATGGCCAGTAAAAAGTTTGCCTGAAACAGGAAACTCAGGCCACAATGGAGATATGTCGGGCACGTTACACGGTCACTGAAGACTTTATTATGAAATACCAGCAATTAGAAAATCTTGAGTGCGGCTGGAAGTGGAAATATCTGGTCAAAAAGCACCGTGAAGGCGAGTCCATTACGCGCTTTATAGAGCAAAGTGCGGCCGATGAAGCGGTCAATGCGCTGCTCAGAATGGAAGATCAGCCCTCGAAAGTGCTCCAGTGGATTGATTTGTATCTCAATCCCGCGCTGGATAACCGGATGAAGCAGACCATCCGCGCGCGCCGTAAACGGCACTTCAATGCTGAACATCAGCATACCCGCAAGAAATCCATCGATCTCGAGTATCTGGTATGGCAGCGTTTGGCGGGATTGGCTCACCGTCGTGGCTGTACGCTGTCGGAGACCATTGTCCAGTTGATTGAAGATGCTGAACACAAAGAGAAATATGCCTCCCAAATGTCGACGCTAAAACAGGATCTACAGGCCATGCTTAACAGTAAGTCAGGCCGCTAACATGTTGCGTTTTCAGCCGACCTGGTTGATCCGTTCAATCAAGCTGAGGATTTCCCGGTCCGAAAATACCTCCACTCCCTTCGATCTCAGCAGTTCGGCGGTGACGCCACTGCCCGCAACGGTTTCTCCGTTGAAATGGCCGCTATAGATAGTCTGGCTACCGCAGGAAGGACTGCCGTCGGTGAGTAGTGCGAATCGGCAGTTATGCTGCTGCGCCATTTCCAGCGCCAGCCAGGCGCCCAAAAGATACTGTTCAGTGACGTCGTCCCCGGTTTCTTCGACTACCCGCGCCCCTGACGCAATGACCGCGCGTCGGCGTTGAGTGGGGATAATTTCCGCCGGAGGCCGCGGTGTGGAAAACCCCGCCGCCAGTTCGGGGCAAAATATAATCAGACGCTGTTCCCGCTGCCAACGGTCAAGATACTGTTGGACTGTCTTTTTATCTGAGCCGTTATATCTGACGGGAAATCCTGCCAAACAGGCGCTTATCAAAATCTTATTCATCAGTGGGATCTTCGACTTTCGAGAGTTCAAGACCGCCATTAGAGGCGAGTGACATCAACAGAGCGGGAATAATAAACACGCGGATAGGGCAAAGGGAAATAATTAAAAGAAAGAGAACATCACGACAACGGGAAAACTCAGCGGCCAGGTCAGGCCGATTAAAACCGCGCAGAGTAGGCGTATCAACATCGAGCGGTCCTTGCTGACGAAGAAAGTGAAGACCAGCGATAGAACAAAACCAATGAAATAAACAGTTTTAATCATTTCCCACAGATGATGGTGAGCCACTTTGTTCTCTTCCTTATAGTCGCAGGCGGCGCGTAGTTTAAGGCGTTGCCAATTTGTGATCAATCCTTTAACACAAGGGATAAACGTGAAACGTTTTTCCGGCCGGTTAATCATAGTGCCAAATCGAGGGGAATTCTGACGAGTCCTTAGAAAAAAAAGATTTACTTATGGATAGTGACTTCAACTGCCGGAGGCGATGAAGGGGGAATATTCACAGTATTACATGGGGTAAATAAAGAAGTGAGGGGCCGGAAAATGATTTATACCGGTAGGTGAAATCAAAATTGAGACATGGCTGACGGGCTGGATACCAGTCGAATAATTGTGACATAAATATTAATTTTTGGTGACTATATGGACTTAGTCGGCCAACTAAAATAGTTTGGTTTTTTATCCTGTTTAAAAGGGAATAAAATGAACGAGATATCAAGCCTGTCGTTAAAAATCACTCATGAGCTCAAAGAAAGAATTAAAGCTGCGGCCTCCGCGAACGGGGTTTCAATCAGTGCGGAAGTCAGCGCTCGTTTGCAGAGAAGCTTTGAGCCAGCGCTGTCAGACACCCAGCAAGCAGACGCCATTGATAATCAACATACCGAAGAATTGTTAGAACAGCCGCTATCGGCTAAAGAACTTAAAAAGCTGCGGCAGTTAATCAAGGAAAAAACCAAAGGTTCTGTCAAAAAGAAATAAAACCGACCTTTATGCCTGCCAGTGACAAGGGAGGCATATATTCACTTTCCCATTCCTTTTATTTCCCGATCATCCACGATTAATCACTGCGTTTTGCCCCTCATCTTGTGTGAGTTATCGAAAGTGGTGCCCACACAATTTAAAATTCTCGCTGGCGCTGCCGATAGACACACAATGAAAGGTCTTATTTTTAACAGGGAGGGCGTATGCCTATCGGTACCTTAAAGGAAACATTGCTGTTTGGTGATGACATTGACGCAGTAAGCCATCGATATGAAATCTACAAAGCTGATTCCCGTGGCGGTTTTTTTGCAATGATTTACGCACTAAAGCCATTGCGGATGGAGCACCATATGGTCATGGCATGGAACATTGAAGAAACCTGTTTGCCTTTACGCTCTTCCTACATTCCCAATGCGCGTAGGGAATGTGAGGCGCATTGGAAAAATGCATCTGTCCTGGCCGAAGGAAAGACGTTGAGAGCCGTGTAATGGACCACAGAAGCAAGCCATTAAGCTGCTTCTGTGTAAACTCTCGCTTAGGAGCCTTCAGGATAATCCGTTACCCCGCCCTGGATTGGTTTTTATCCCGCTCGGTGTTTGACTCGTGCCGGTAAAGAAGCGCGGTATCGCAGCCAACAAGAGATATCTAACAAAATCAACATCACAGCGCTGATCCCCATCACTGGTAGAAAGATGCCGATGCCCAAAGTGATAATGACCACCGGAATCCGCAATGCCAGCGGTAAAGTTA
Source organism: Lonsdalea britannica (assembly GCF_003515985.1). Lineage (GTDB taxonomy): Bacteria > Pseudomonadota > Gammaproteobacteria > Enterobacterales > Enterobacteriaceae > Lonsdalea > Lonsdalea britannica. Next base: position 2,659,888 of record NZ_CP023009.1, read on the forward strand.
AAAAGGCTGCGGTCACTGTTTGCAGGGGATTTTTGGAAACCGAGGCGCGTGGACGCCGTAGCCACCACAAGCGATATCCCCAAACAATCATTGTGCACAGTCCCATGCCAAAAACGGCGAGTAATAGCTGATTAGGCCATCCAAACAACACGCCCATATGTATATCAACGCCCCATCGGGTCAATTTAGCCGCTAACGGGAAGTCGCTGAAGGCGACCTTGCTGACAACCTGACCCGAATCGGGGTCGACCGCTACGGCATCTGCTCGGGTAGGCCAGGTTCTTTCCATTTCGGTGACTGTCCAGGCGCGATGCGGTTTTGACGTTGGGCGAATCTCTATTTTGCTGGCCTTAATGCCTGCAGCGCGTGCGGATGCTAACACCCGATCAAAGCGGGCAGGATCGATAGGTGTCCTATCTGACATGTCCATCATCATATGGTGGGCATGCTCGTTCTGCGGAGAGGGTTCGGTGTTTCCAGAAAGTTGCGTGGAGACTGCCGGCGTTTGCCAGCCGAGGGCGTACCGCAACTGCGATACGTGATCTCCAGCCCAACGCGCCCAGGTCAGTCCTGTCGCAGAGAAAAAGAGTAGGCCTGCCAGTAACGCCAGCCCGGTCACCGTATGGCGTCGACGCAATCGGCGACGGGCGCTACGTAAGGCATTGGCCTTTTCCGCATTGATGGGCGACTGACGACCCGACCACCACAGGTAAGCGCCGCCTAACGCCGCAATCCACAGCCATGAGGCGGCCAGTTCGCTGTAATTTCTGCCGAAGCTCCCCAGCAATAGACTGCGATGCAGGTTATCCAGCCAGAGACGGAACGGCAAAATTCCGCTGGTGCCGTAAACGGTTAGATCGCCGTTGACCGCCAATGACACCGGATCGATAAAGACGGATCGACTTTCAGAAGGCCCTAAATCAGGAGACGAAAACATGACGCGGGTTGTCTCGCCCGGGGATGGCGCGGGTCTGACTGCAGATAATGTCGTATTTTTGTCGTTACCCAGCACGCTCAATGCCGCCGCAACTTGAGATGACAGCGGTTGTGGCGTTCCTTCTCTATCGGTGTAGAGCACGTGCGCATAAAGCCGATTTTCAATCTGAGGCGTTAATACATACAGGGTGCCGGTGAGTGCGGCGATAAAAATAAATGGGCCGACGAACAGACCAATATAAAAGTGTATTCGTAAGAAGAACGTCCTTAGCCCGGAAGAGGTTGGGATAGGAAGCTGTTCGACGTTGGGGCGTTTTTCCCCGGTTTTGGGAGCAGACATAACGTTTCCGCAAAGATAATGAAATAGGGCGCGCAGGCTCGATGTTTCAAACCTGCGGATGCGTAAGCAGAGAATTGAACGCGAAAAAAAGCGGTGGCGCGCGTGCCAACGGGGAGAAGTGGTGCGAATCAGCAATGCGCTGCGGTAAGTCGCTTTTCAATAAATGTAAGGCACGCCAGTAAATGCGCGGTATCAGATCGCCGCCGCAAGGTTGCAACGCGGGAAGATGCAAAAACAGGACGCAATAACCGCATGCGCTGCGCGTCTGCGCCGCGTTGTGGCAATCGCGAGAATGCGAAGAGAGGTGCCCGTGTGTGGACGACGATGCGGTGGAATGCGGGTGATGATGTCTTGTTTGCGTCTGGACGTCGTGACTCCGAGCCAGCAGTTGAGAAACCGCTGGCGAGATAAAAATCATGATGACGGCAAGAATACTCAGCCAGTAGGGACCGCGTTTTCGCCTTAACTCAAACAGTGACATGTGCGCTTAAGCATAGAGCATATTTCGATGGCGTGACTGTAGCGTATTTAGAGGGATAAACGTTACAAAAATGTATTTTCTTAGGCGTCATAGTGGCCTAATGACGCACGCGTTTCCAAATAAAGAAACTTCGCTTCTGAGCGCGGTGATTGCGCTTGCTCAAGACCAAATCTAAGAGGAGAATCCCTGCTTTTACGCCTAACGGACTATTCCTAGGCGAAATCCCTACAATTTCCGTTATGGTAGTGCCCTGTCATGGAATGACGGCTTGATAATGAATGATGCGCATTTAGCGCTTTAAGGAATGAGAAGGCTGCGGTCTGTGAGAATCGTTGTCCCAAAGTCTGAAAAAGGGAAACGCGAATCACCGATGCCCGTTTAAATCGGAATTAAATGACGAATAGAGATAGCCGTTGTTTAAACGCTGACCTATCATAATGAACCAAATCTTTATGAAGTTGTCGGATAGCTAACTTATCCATTAATATGGATTTTAGTTGATTGAAGCACACATACAGGGGGAGATGTGCTGGTTAATAAATTTAAGGTTAAACAGCGAGTCAACAATCTTCGCTTGCTCTCAGCCGCTGTAATGCTGTCTTTGACGTCTTTGCCTACATGGGCATTTTCTATTGACGATGTCGCGCAACAGGCGGAAAAACTGGCAGCAAAGGGGTTTGAAGCACCGAAAAGTAATCTGCCCGATCAATTCCGCGACATGAAGTTCGCCGACTATCAGCAGATTCGTTTCAATCAGGATAAATCATACTGGAACGCAACGCCCACCCCGTTCAAGCTGCAGTTCTATCATCAGGGGATGTACTTCGATATCCCTGTCAAAATCAATGAAGTTACCGCTACCTCGGTAAAAGAAATTAAATATTCGCCTGACTACTTTAACTTCGGTTCAGTCAACCACGACCCTGACGCGGTGAAAAACCTCGGGTTCGCTGGTTTTAAAATTCTGTATCCTATCAATCAGGCGGATAAAAACGACGAGATCGTCAGCATGCTGGGCGCGAGCTATTTCCGCGTTATCGGCAAAGGTCAGATCTACGGTCTGTCGTCGCGTGGACTGGCTATCGACACGGCGTTGCCGTCCGGTGAAGAATTCCCGCGTTTCCGCGAATTCTGGATCGAGCGTCCAAAACCTAATGATAAGCATCTGGTCATTTACGCACTGCTGGATTCGCCGCGTTCGACGGGCGCATACCGCTTCACCGTATATCCAGGCCGCGATAGCGTCGTAGACGTTCAGGCCAAGGTTTACCTGCGTGATAACGTCGGCAAGCTGGGCATCGCGCCGCTGACCAGTATGTTCCTGTTCGGACCTAATCAGCCGTCGCCGACACTGAACTACCGTCCGAACCTGCATGATTCAAATGGCCTTTCTATTCATGCCGGTAATGGCGAATGGATATGGCGTCCGCTGAACAATCCGAAACATTTGTCCGTCAGCACCTATACTGTCGAGAACCCTAAAGGTTTTGGTCTGTTGCAGCGCGGTCGCGATTTCACCAGCTATGAAGACCTGGACGATCGTTACGACCAGCGTCCGAGTGGGTGGGTTGAGCCTAAGGGCGACTGGGGCAAAGGCAAGGTGGAGCTGGTAGAAATCCCAACGGCGGATGAAACCAACGACAACATCGTTTCTTTCTGGACGCCGGATACGTTGCCGGAAAAAGGGAAGCCGCTGGATGTGAAATACCGCCTGCATTTCACGACGGATGAAGATGCATTGCATTCTCCTGAAATCGCCTATGTTAAGCAGACCATGCGTTCTACGGGGGACGTGAAGCAGTCGAACCTGATCCGTCAGCCGGATGGAACAATTGCTTTCCTGGTGGATTTCGTCGGTACGCAGATGAAAGACATGGATCCCGCGACGCCGGTAGCGCCTCAGGTGAGCATCGGTGATAACGGTGAAATCGTCGAAAACAGCGTACGTTACAACCCTGTAACCAAAGGCTGGCGTTTGACGCTCCGTCTGCGCGTGAAGGACAGTAAAAAGCCAACAGAAATGCGTGCAGCGTTGGTGAATGGCGAGACTACTTTGACTGAAACATGGAGCTATCAGTTGCCTGCCAATGAATAAGTCAACTTCCTCTCTCGACTATGTCGAGAAATTGTCTCTGCCTGCCGAGCAGGCAGAGACGTTGCGTGAATCCCTCCCGCATTCAACGACTCCCCCAAATCCATCTGAAGTGCATCAGGCTTTAGCTGATGGCGATTCGGTGAATCTTCGGGCCGAAGATGATTTGCCCTTAATCTCCGTGAAGCGTCGCTTGGAGATGGGATGGGGAGACAATCCGTCTCAGGAAAAACTACTGACCAAAGATCGGGAAGGGCGCACTGCGATTCAGGCGATGCCGAAGATCAAACGTGCCGTGATGTTTCCTGACGCTTGGCAAACCAACCCGCTTGTACGCTGGTGGCATGGTATTTTGGGGCAGTCGACCGCACCTCGTCACCGCCGTGTAACGGTGCAGGAAAACAAAGAAGAGAGCCGGTGGCGTACGGTGGGTACGATCCGTCGCTACATCCTTCTGATTCTGACGCTGTTTCAAACGACAATCGCGACCTGGTACATGAAAACCATCCTGCCGTATCAGGGATGGGCGCTGATCGATCCCTTCGAGATGGCGCACCAGGACTGGCTGCGCACCGTTATGCAGCTGCTGCCTTACGTATTGCAAAGCGGTATCCTGATTTTATTCGCCATCCTGTTCTGCTGGGTCTCCGCGGGCTTTTGGACTGCGCTCATGGGGTTCCTGCAGTTACTGATAGGCAAGGATAAATACAGTATTTCATCCAGCACGGTCGGCAACGAGCCCCTCAATCCGGAACATCGTACTGCGTTGATCATGCCGATTTGTAATGAAGACGTAGAGCGGGTATTCGCCGGTTTACGGGCGACTTACGAGTCGGTGGAAGCGACCGGCCAGTTAGCGCATTTCGACATGTATGTGTTGAGTGATAGCAACGATCCCGATATCTGCATCGCAGAGCAGAAAGCTTGGATGGATTTGTGCCGCGATGTCGGAGGCGAAGGTCATATCTTCTATCGCCGTCGTCGCCGTCGTGTGAAACGGAAAAGCGGCAACATCGATGATTTCTGCCGCCGTTGGGGAAGTCAGTATAGCTACATGGTGGTACTGGACGCCGACAGCGTGATGAGCGGAGATTGTTTGACCAATCTGGTCAGGCTGATGGAAGCGAATCCGAATGCCGGGATTATCCAGTCATCGCCGCGGGCATCGGGTATGGACACGCTGTACGCGCGCTGCCAGCAGTTTGCGACACGCGTCTACGGACCGCTGTTTACGGCGGGGCTACACTTCTGGCAGTTGGGCGAATCGCATTACTGGGGCCATAACGCGATTATCCGCGTTAAACCCTTTATTGAGCATTGTGCGCTTGCGCCGCTGCCGGGAGAAGGTTCTTTCGCCGGGTCGATCCTGTCTCATGACTTTGTGGAAGCCGCTCTAATGCGCAGAGCCGGTTGGGGAGTGTGGATTGCTTACGATCTGCCCGGTAGCTATGAAGAGCTGCCGCCGAACCTGTTGGATGAATTGAAACGTGACCGCCGCTGGTGTCACGGCAACTTGATGAACTTCCGGTTGTTCCTGGTCAAAGGCATGCATCCCGTGCATCGCGCAGTGTTCCTGACCGGGGTGATGTCATACCTCTCCGCGCCGCTATGGTTTATGTTCTTGGCCTTATCGACCGCGTTGCAGGTTGTGCATACCTTAATGGAACCCCAGTACTTCCTGCAGCCGCGACAATTGTTTCCGGTATGGCCGCAGTGGCGACCTGAGCTTGCCATCGCGCTATTCTCCACCACGCTGGTTCTGTTGTTCTTGCCGAAATTGCTGAGCGTGATTTTGGCCTGCGCCAAAGGGGCGAAGCCATACGGCGGCGTCATCCGGGTGTTCATTTCACTGTTGTTGGAAATGCTGTTCTCCGTCTTGTTGGCGCCGGTCAGAATGCTGTTTCACACGGTCTTCGTCGTCAGTGCTTTCCTCGGCTGGTCGGTACAGTGGAATTCTCCACAGCGTGATGATGATGCAACTTCGTGGGGCGAAGCATTCACCCGCCACGGTTCGCAGTTGGTGCTGGGGCTGGTCTGGGCGCTGGGAATGGCCTGGCTGGATCTTCGCTTCTTATGGTGGCTGGCCCCGATCGTCTTCTCGTTGATTCTGTCGCCTTGGGTGTCGGTGTACTCCAGCCGCGCCAATCTGGGTCTGGCCTGCAAACGTGCGAAGCTGCTGCTGATTCCGGAAGAGTTCAATCCGCCGCGTGAACTGGTGGCGACGGATGAGTACTTCCGTCTTAATCGTGAACGCAAGCTGAACAACGGATTTATGCATGCGGTCTTTGACCCGACGATCAACGCATTAGCCAGCGGGATGGCCACGGCGAGACATCGCTTCAGCCAGCCTATCGAAACGGTGCGCGAACAGCGTGTGGCGGAGGCCTTGAGCCTGAAACCACAAGAGGTTGAAAATAACCAACGACTGGCGCTGCTCAGCGATCCGGTGACGATCTCTCGCTTGCATTACCATGTCTGGCAGGAGCCTGAACGTTACACTGACTGGGCTGAGTACTATCAGACCCTAGCCGTTCCGCCGGTGAAGTCGTAATGTAACTCGGTTAAGCCATTAATACCGACATAGCTAAAACGCCCGATGAATTTCATCGGGCGTTTTTTTACTTACGGTTTTGTCACGTTGGGCAGGGTAAGCAACGATTCGGAGTTACGCTGCTATTCGTTTATCTGCTGCGGATGGTCCTCCATCCACGGCAGTAAGAAACACGACTAATACAAAGAGGGTTCACCCTGCGGGCGTGTCTTAAATCGGCGGTGCAACCACATGTATTGATCGCTGGCCAGCATGATATTTTGCTCAATGATGTGGTTCATCCAGGTGGCCGTAGCGATTTCATCCTCTACTGGTATATCCAGTTCGGCGGGCTGAATGATGAGCTCATAACCTTTGCCGTTAGGCAGCCTGCGGGGGACAAATGGAACGACCGCCGGTTTTGCGCTCCGGGCCAGCATATAACTGCCAGCAGTCGTCGCGGCTTTATCGACGGCAAACAGCGGGACGAACACACTGCTGCGCGGACCATAGTCGTGGTCAGGGGCATACCATAATATCTCTCCCTGTTTGAGAGAGCGGATCATGCCTTTTAAATCCTTGCGGTCCAGCATGGACTTGTTAGAACGCATGCGACCCCAAGTCTGCAACCAGTCAATCAGCTTATTATCATTCGGACGATATACGCCAATCCCTTCGTTCTGCATGCCAAAAATGCGAGCGCCGAGTTCTAACGTCAGAAAATGAATCCCGATCAGCAATATTCCACGATTCTGCTCGCGCAGGGGTTGCATATTCTCCAGGCCGGAGACCTTGAACCAACGCGCGATACGCCAGTCTGGCCAGAACCACGCCATACCCGTTTCCATGACGCCCATGCCGACTGATTCGAAGTTGCTACGTACCAGCGCTTCCCGTTTTTCGGCGGACATGTCGGGAAAACACAGCTCCAGGTTGCGCCGAGCTATCTGGACTCGGTGCTTCAAAATAGGCATCGATAGCCGGCCAAGATGTGTCCCTAGGCGGTAAATGATCGGATAAGGAAGCAGGACGACCAGATAAAGGATGCCTATGCCCAGCCAGGTAAGCCAATAGCGCGGATGCAACAGCGAACGGTTGAAAGAGGGGATTGTCGTCATGGCCTTAATATCGAAAACGGCGGTAACTCACGCCTTGTGTTAATGGAATTTTCAGAACACCACTCCGAAGAGTAGTTGAATATGGCATTTAATGGCGCATTTGAAATGTGCTACAAGCTGATTTTTATACGGATTTAGTCAGACGCCTATCATAGCATCGGTTTGCGATGGTTTTTGACCTTTGGTAGTACGGTCAGCCAGTCACAAGAGGCCAGTATTATGACGAAACCGTCACGATGAAACTAGTCATCAATTCTCCTTGTGTAGCTCACATTGATATTTATAAGGGGGTTATCTGAGCCTGACAGGGGCTAAGCGCTGGTGTATCATGCCGCGCTATTGTGTTGGCAACAAAATGCTAACACAGAATTAATGTCGTTAACCTCACTATAAACAGGATCGTACACCATGCCAGTGTTACATAACCGTGTTTCCAATGAGGAACTGAAGGCGCGCATGCTTGCTGAAACCGAGCCTCGCACCACGGTCTCCTTCTATAAATACTTCCAGCTGGACGAACCCCAAGCATTTCGCGACGCGCTCTACCTGTCGTTGACCGAGATGAACGTGTTTGGCCGTGTCTATATTGCCAAAGAGGGGATCAATGCGCAGATTAGCGTCCCTCAAAGCCTGTTTGATGCGTTCAAAACGCGGTTGTATGAGTCGCATCCTGCGCTGAACAACATCAGGCTGAATATTGCGCTGGAAGATGACGGCAAATCGTTTTGGGTATTAAGGATGAAGGTGCGCGAGCGGATTGTGGCCGATGGGATTGATGATCCGACGTTTGACCCGTCACAGGTTGGCCATTATCTGAAAGCCGAAGAGGTTAACCGGATGGCGGAAGATCCTTCCACGGTGTTTGTCGACATGCGCAACCATTATGAATATGAAGTAGGCCATTTCGAAAATGCGTTGGAAGTGCCGTCTGATACCTTTCGTGAGCAATTGCCTATGGCCGCGGAAATGTTAGCTGACGACCGTGAAAAGAACATCGTCATGTATTGTACGGGCGGTATTCGTTGTGAAAAAGCCAGCGCTTATATGCTGCATCATGGGTATAAAAATGTGTTCCACGTCGAAGGCGGGATCATTGAGTATGTCCGTCAGGCAAAGGCTCAGGGACTTCCCCTCAAGTTCATTGGTAAAAACTTCGTCTTTGACGAGCGTATGGGCGAACGGGTCTCCGATGAGGTGATTGCTCATTGCCATCAGTGTGGCGCCTCATGCGATACGCACACAAACTGCCGTAATGAGGGATGTCATTTGCTCTTTATACAATGTCCTCAGTGTGCGGAAAAATATCAAGGTTGCTGTGGTCCTGCTTGTCAGGAGGAAGTCATGCTGCCGCTGGATGAACAGCGTAAGCTGAGGCGTGAAAGGGAAACCGGTATGAAGATTTTCAATAAATCCCGGGGATTGCTGCATACGGCGCTGCCGACGTCCACGAAGGGTGAGAAAGCGTAGCAACGTTCAGAAAAAGGAAGAGCCCCGTCAGGGGCTCTCTTTTGGCTGAATTATTTCTGACGAACACCTTCAAGTGAAATAATGAGCTCAACGTCTTGTGAAGAGGGCCCCAGGTCCGTTGTGATGTTGAAGTCTTTGAGCTTGATCTTCCCTGTGGCTTCGAAGCCTGCGCGATAGTTGCCCCACGGATCATCCCCTTGTCCCAGCAGTTTGGCATCGAGCGTGACCGGTTTGGTGACGCCGTTTAATGTCAGATTGCCGGTGATATCCAAATCATTACCCTGCTTTTTCACTTCGGTGGAAGTAAAGGTCGCCAAAGGCGCTTTCGCTACGTTCAGGAAATCGCCACTACGGATATGTTTATCACGCTCAGCATGGTTGGTGTCCACGCTGTCGGTTTTAATCGTGACATTCACTTTGTCCGCTGAGGGATTCGCTTCGTCAAAAGTGAAGGTCCCGTCGAAATCCTTGAACGTGCCATACAACCAGCTGTAGCCCAAATGTTTGATTCTAAATTGTATGAAGGCATGCTGGCCTTCTTTATCAATTTTATAATCCGCAGCAAGGGCGGAACCCGCGTAGGAAACTGATGAAGCCAGTAACAAACCCAATAGCGTTTTCTTTAACATTGGTTTTCTCCTAACAATCCCGAGGTTTAATGGCCGCTGCGTCCCAACATCCGCTTTAACGTGCCGTCACGATCAATGAAGTGATGCTTCAGTGCTGCTAATGCATGCAGAACCGACAAAATGACGATGCCCCATGCAAGATAAAAATGGATATTTCCAGCTATATCCGCCTGATCCCTGAGCCCGCTAAGCGTGGCAGGAACGTAAAACCAGCCAAATACTGAAATAGGCTGACCTTCTGCCGTGGAGATGAGATAGCCACTGATGAGGAGACTGAACAGCAGAAGATAAAGCAGAATATGTGCGAGCGTGGCGCTTATTCGGGTTAGTCGTGAATAACTGGCAAGCGGCGAAGGAGCCGGGCTGATTTTGCGCCATATCACCCTGAACAGCACGACAATAAAAAGCAGGATACCAATACTTTTGTGTATCTCAGGTGCCTTGTGGTACCAGGTATCGTAATAGCCAAGCGAAACCATCCACAGGCCTAGCGCAAACATGCCGTAGACAGCCAGTGCGACGATCCAGTGAAGCAGCACGCTGATATGACCATATCGAGCTGACGTATTGCGCCAAAGCATGACCACATTCCTTATCGTGAAGTTGCTATCAAGTCAGGAGAAAATTAAACACAGGTAAAAATAAAAGCAATACAAAATTATTGCTTTTAACATGATGATTTTATTTATCAATCATTTTGAATGAGCTGTCCCTATCTCATTCAGAACATCATATGGATTGCTTAAAATAATAGTCGTCATCGACCTTGATGCGAAAAATAAAAATGCCTTAATTTTTAAACTGTGAGCAACATATCGGGAGTGAAAATAATTAGAGATGTGAATTATTGAGATGTTCGTGAGATTTTATATTGATATAAAAGGCGACACCGCCTCGGGAGACGGTGTCTATGGTGATAATAACGTACTACAGAAAAAGAAAATTTAATGCTTTAGATAATCAATGGGCTCAAATTCATTTGATTCGATTTTGGCAATGCCCGCTTCAAGAATGTTAATGAGTTGCTTTGCCACATCGGTGGTTAACCACAAAGTACGATCAACCTGAGCTTCATCGGGAGCCTGGTCCGCGGTAGAGAGGTAGTGTAAGCGGATCATCATTGCATCGTAGCTGTCAACGGTGCTGATATCCCAACCCACAAGTGGATGTGTTTGAATAACTTCACTTTTTATATCCATGATTACCCCTTATGACTAGTTACTAGCATGAGTGACTAAACGAGGTTCTAGGTGACTCCTATCTACAATAACTTAATGAGTATATCGCTCCTGACTGTATTTATGGAATTTTATTGTAAACAATCGCAAAGCAGGTCGTTTTTTGTTCTTTATTTAACCAATGAATGGATGGGGGCTGGCCAGAATAACTTAATCATTGTGCGGTCAGAATAGACTTACAATTCAAATTCTTTTAAGCCTGCTCATTCAGCAATACGCAATAGTTATTTTTTTGATAAGACTCTTTGAGAATATTGCTGATTTAATTAAATAGCACTCGAATTTTCTATCCAAAAAACGAGTGCATTTATGACAAAAGAGAAGGTTGCGGTGAAAAAAGAAGAATTGACAAACTTTTAGTCTGTGTCGAGTCCGGAAAGAAACCAATCGTCAGCGCTTTCCCAAGTCTCTTGCAGAATCTCGGTGATTTTCTCTTTATCATCCTTATTGCCACCGAAAACACTGAGACTATTCGACCCGGCATAACGTACCAAAACAGAGGTATCCGGGTAATGTGTTTGAATGCGGTGACTCAGCTCTTGAGTCAAGGCGTCAATGGCGCCGGCGGGCAACTTAACGGTTTTTGCTACAGTGACTTCAACACGCATAATGACCTCCATACGGGACTGTTTGTTTATACAGTTGTCCCTATTAAAACGCAAGAGGCATAAAGTCGAAGAAAGACGAATTTTCCCTGCCTTCCGGCAGGGTAAGGTTACCGGACAGACCAGTTGAGCTGCTGTCCTGCCATAAAGGGAATGAGTTTTTGTCCTTTGGCATCAATGTATTCAGGGAAAGTGATCGGCTCCCGATGCAGTTCAATAAAGTCATCATTGATGGGGAGACCATAGAAACGAGGTCCATTAAGAGAGCAAAACGCTTCCAGGTGTTCCAGCGCTCCCATCTCTTCGAAGACGGTGGCATACGCACTCAGCGCAGCCTGAGCGTTAAACACGCCTGCGCAGCCGCACGAAGACTCCTTGCGATGCTGCAGGTGGGGCGCAGAGTCTGTTCCCAAAAAGAATTTTTCTGAACCGCTGGCGATGACGTCGCGCAGGGCTTGCTGATGTACATTTCGTTTCAGTATAGGTAAGCAGTACAGGTGGGGACGTATTCCGCCCACCAACATATGATTGCGGTTGAACATCAGATGCTGTGGCGTAATGGTGGCTGCCAGATACTCATCGTTTGCTAAAACGTAGTGCGCCGCGTCGCGGGTCGTGATGTGTTCGAAAACGATTTTGAGGGCGGGGAATTGCTTGCGCACAGGTTCCATGACGCGATCGATGAAGTAAGCCTCACGATCAAAAATATCCACCTCGGGATCCGTAACTTCGCCATGCACTAACAAGGGCATCCCCAACTTCTGCATTTGCTCCAGCAGCGGATAGATAGCGCGTATGTCCGTCACGCCGTGGCTCGAGTTGGTGGTCGCGTTCGCGGGATAGAGCTTGGCCGCCGTAAATACCCCTTGGTCGAACCCTTCGGTCAGCTCGCGCGGGTCCAGCGTGTCGGTTAAATAACAAGTCATCAGGGGATGGAAATGATGAGCGGAAGGGATGGCGGCAAGAATGCGCGTTCTATAGGCCTCTGCTGCCGCGACGGTGGTGATGGGCGGTGTCAGGTTAGGCATAACTATAGCGCGGCCAAAAACGGCGCTGGTGTAGGGTAATACCGCATTTAGCATGTCATCGTCACGGAGATGCAGATGCCAGTCGTCGGGACGACGAATTTTCAGGACGGTTGGGACGGGGGTCATGGATTATGCTCCGGCGGTCAGTGATTAACATAGCGGTCATAAGACTGATTACGGCGGGTGACAAGCATAAGCGTAAAGTGGTTGAAATGCACCCGATTGTTTTGAAGTGGTTGAAATTCTTCTTTTATTGGCGTTTCATATTAAAAGATCTAATACATTCGCAAAATGCGAGAAGAGGAAAAAAATGGAAATTCGTGTCGTCGCTTGCCTTCAGGCAAAACCAGAGTACTTGAAAGAAATCGCGGATGCGGTAACCAAAGCGGTAGAACCTAGCCGCAAAGAGGCCGGTAATTTGCAGTACGACCTGCATGCGGAAATCGATAAGCCAGGTGCTTTTGTTTTCATCGAACGCTGGAAAAACAAAGAAGCATTAGAGACGCATGAGAAGACAGCTCATTTCCAGAAACTGGTTGCAGATATGGAAGGTAAGACGGTTTCTGTCGACATCAAACTGATGACCCAGGTCGCTTAAGCAAAAAAAATGCCCGTCAATGACGGGCATTCCAGAGATACAACGGGCACCACGTAAGTTATGTGGTGCTTTTTTTATCGTTACTCTTCAACGGTAGGCTTGGTTGCCGGGGCGCTGGCGCGGTTAACCGAAGCATGGCCACCTGCAGACCCTTTTCCGGTGAACTCGAACGCAGGGCGCTGCCAGTCGCTGGATTTCGGCTCTTCAGGCACATACTGTGGCGCTGGTGCTTTAGTCATCGGCGCTTTGGCGTGATGTTTAAAGCTCGGCTGCGCATCAGGTGTCGGCTGAATCGCTTTCTCGACCGGTTTCTCGGTCAGGACCGGCGCCGTTTCTACGGGCTGCTCAACGTGTTCCTCAACCGCCTCGGCGGTCTCTTCTGTTACCGGCGCAACAGGTTCAGCGGCGGGCGCGTGGGCATGATTCGCAGCGGCGTCTTGAACCGGCGCTGACTCTTCTGAACTCGCTTCTTCCGCTTTTTTGGCGCTGTCATCCGCATCCTCAGAGGCACTTTCTTCACGCGATACACGGGTTTCCAACGGCAGTTGCGCGGTCACTTCTTCTTCCGGAGCAATCACATCGCTGCTCTGGGCTTCCGTCGACTCGTTGTTTTCCTCTACGATTTCTTCCGCGATGGAGCTGGACAGCAACTCGTATTCCGTGACCGTAGGAATGGTGATCGCATCTTCTTCCTGAACCACGGTTTCTGGCGCTTCAGGTTGAGGTTGCGTAATCGGGTAGTGAATCCACACTTTGCCCGAGGCCATTTCCGGCGCAGAAGCCGCCTGTTCGACAACCATCGGAGACTGTACCGGGTAACGCTCATCACGGTAACGACGACGACGCTGTCCGCTGACACGCAGATGGCGCGGTGATCGGCGTGAACGACGCGGCATGTTGTTATCACGGTTATCTCCAGCGTTGTTTTCCGAGCTGGTTTCTGAGGTGGCCGGTGCGGCGACTTCCGCAACCGGAGTTGCTTCAACGGCCGGTTTAGCTGCGGCAGCGGTATCTGCGTCATCAACAACACGAACTTTCTGCGTGAGCTGACGACGTTGGCGACGCGGCATCACCTGAGCCGGTTTTTCCTGCTCTGGCGTCTGCACTTCAGTTTCAGCTGCCGTGTTCAGCTCTTTGACTTCCTGCTGAGCCTGGCGCTTGTCTTCCTGACGGTTACGTTGACGTTCCGCTCGTTGCTCACGACGTTGCTCTTCGCGCGCTGCTTTTTCCTGTGCATCGACGGCCGGAGTTTGTGTGTCATTCGTTGCGTTTTGCGTCCGCTTGTTGTTACGACGCTGCTGATCGTCGCGTGGTTCGCGGTTTTCGCGCGGTGTCCGCTCATTACGGTCACGACGATTGCCGGATTGGCGGCGATTGTTGTTGCGACGTTCCTGACGCGGTTGGCTTTCGTTTGTTTCGTTTTCTTTAGCCTGAGGCTGTTGCGGTGTTTCTTCCGCCGTCGCCTGAGGTGCATCGAACATACCTTTCAACGAGCCGAACAGACGACGGATGATACCGGACTTCTGAGGCGCAGCGGACTGTGCATTATGGGCGGCGGCCGGTGTCGGCGTTTCTGTCGGAAGGTTATCCGGCAGGCTAAACGTCGCTAGTGCCGGTTGCTCAGGGATCTTGCGTTCGGCAATCTGCTCTTCTTGCGCCTGCTGAACTTCCGCATCCAGCATTTGCGGCAGCATGTAGCTCAGGGCTGGCTTCTCTTCACCGTTACGGATACGTACGACGGAGTAGTGAGGCGTTTGCATACCGTCATGCGGTACGATGACCGCGCGAACACTGCCCTGACGTTGTTCGATAGCGTTGACCGCGTCACGTTTTTCGTTCAGCAGATAGGAAGCGATCGGCACCGGCACAATCGCCTGGACTTCTTTGGTGTTTTCCTTCAGCGCTTCTTCTTCGATTAAACGCAGGATAGACAGAGACAGGGATTCATTATCGCGAATAGTCCCGGTGCCGCTACAACGCGGACAAACGTGATGACTGGATTCGCCCAGAGAAGGGCTCAGGCGCTGACGCGACATTTCCAGCAAACCAAAACGTGAAATTCGTCCAATCTGAATGCGGGCACGGTCCTGACGGACGGCGTCGCGCAGACGGTTTTCAACTTCGCGCTGATGGCGGACTGGCGTCATATCGATAAAGTCGATAACGATCAGACCGCCCAAATCTCGCAGACGCAGCTGACGGGCGATTTCATCGGACGCCTCCAGGTTAGTGTTGAAGGCGGTTTCTTCAATATCGCCGCCGCGGGTAGCACGTGCGGAGTTGATATCAATAGCCGTCAACGCCTCGGTGGTGTCGATAACAATGGAGCCGCCAGAAGGCAGGCGCACTTCACGTTGGAAGGCGGATTCTATTTGGGATTCGATCTGATAGTGGCTGAAAAGTGGGATTTCACCGCTATACAACTTAATTTTGCTGCTGAAATCGGGACGACCCAAAGAGGCGATATGCTCCTTGGCGCGTTCCAGAATTTTGGGGTTGTCGATCAGGATTTCGCCGATGTCCGGGCGCAGATAGTCGCGGAATGCGCGAACGATCACATTGCTTTCCTGATGGATCAGGAACGGCGCAGGGCGACCTTCTGCGGCTTTCTTGATGGCTTCCCAATGTTTGATGCGAAACGCCAGATCCCATTGCAGGGCTTCTGCGGATTTGCCTACACCGGCCGTACGTACAATCAGGCCCATGCCTTCAGGCAACTGCAGAGAGCTCAGCGCTTCCTTCAGCTCGGTCCTGTCATCCCCTTCGATACGGCGTGAAATACCGCCGGCACGTGGGTTGTTCGGCATCAGAACCAGGTAGCTACCGGCAAGGCTGATAAACGTCGTCAGCGCCGCACCTTTGTTGCCGCGTTCTTCTTTATCCACCTGCACAATAACTTCCTGGCCTTCGCGCAGAACATCTTTGATGTTTGGGCGGCCATGGGAAGCATAGTGACTGGGGAAGTATTCGCGTGCGATTTCTTTGAGGGGGAGAAAACCGTGTCGTTCAGCGCCGTAATCAACAAAAGCGGCTTCGAGACTCGGTTCAATACGCGTGATTTTACCTTTATAAATGTTTGCTTTCTTTTGCTCATGACCCGGGCTTTCAATATCCAGATCATAGAGGCGTTGACCATCAACCAAGGCAACACGCAACTCTTCTTGCTGAGTCGCGTTAATCAACATTCTTTTCATCGTAACTTACTCGTTATTCTTAACTTGCATTATGGATAGAGCTGCCGGTGAAAGCGGGGTATGACCGGAATGAACCGATGGCCTCGTGGCTTATCGCAGGGGCGTCAACCTCCCGGTTGTCGTCTGCATAGAGACGCATGTTTCGGTAGCCTGTATTTCCTGATGGAAAACAGCGCATTTATTGTGGGAACAGCTTCTGAAAATAGGTGCCAGATCTGATTCCATTTGCCGGCCAAACTGCTTACCGCAGCTCGCTAACTGCTTGATAAATCGCTTCGTCTTACGCCATTGCTGCGTTGTGACTCATCAGGCAAATATGATATTTCCGCAATTTCCCTTGTTTTTCAGGTAAACAGCGCGGAAAGCCGAAGCATTATTCCATTGCTGACACGCCGATAGCAAGGTGACTTTGCCTGTCAAAATGAAGTTATCACCCGCTCTGAGACAGCAATGTACGAAATTCGCGCATCGTCACTGTTACAGAAGCTGACTATTAACTTCATAAGTCAGACTCACAGTTAAGCATAGAAAAAGATGTGGCGCTATCTACCCACGCTCTTTAGAATTCTGGCACATGAAAACAGATAACCCATCAGTACAATTTTTGACGGTTTCCGACGAAGAGGCCGGTCAACGCATCGACAATTTTCTGCGCACGAAATTGAAAGGTGTGCCGAAAAGCATGATTTACCGTATTTTGCGCAAAGGTGAAGTACGCATAAATAAAAAGCGGGTGAAGCCGGAGTACAAATTGCTCGACGGCGACCTGATCCGCATCCCACCGGTGAGAACGTCCGAACGTGAAGATGCGCCGGTCTCCGCGGGGCTGGCCAAAGTGTCGGCATTGGCGGATTGCATCATTTATGAAGATGATTACCTGTTGGTGCTTAACAAGCCCTCAGGGACGGCTGTCCACGGAGGCAGTGGTCTCAGCTTTGGCGTGATCGAAGGTTTGAGGGCGCTGCGGCCTGAAGCCCGCTTCCTGGAACTGGTACACCGTTTAGATAGAGACACATCTGGTGTCCTATTAGTTGCTAAAAAACGGTCGGCTTTGCGTGCGCTTCATGAACAGCTGCGAAGCAAAGGGATGCAGAAAGATTATCTCGCGCTCGTGCGTGGGCAATGGCAATCGCATTGCAAAGTGGTGCAGGCACCACTGCTGAAGAATATCTTGCAAAGCGGTGAGCGTATTGTCCGAGTCAATAGTGAAGGAAAACCGTCTGAGACACGCTTTAAGGTCGAAGAGCGGTTCGAGCATGCGACTTTGGTCAAAGCGAGCCCAGTGACCGGGCGTACGCATCAGATCCGTGTACACACCCTCCATGCGGGCCATCCTATTGCATTCGACGATCGTTACGGCGATCGGGAGTTTGACAATCAACTGGCGAGTACGGGCCTTAAACGCCTGTTCCTGCACGCACAGGCTCTAAAATTCGAGCATCCCAACACCGGCGAGACGTTACGGGTAGAAGCACCGTTAGATGAGGCGTTACGCCGATGCCTGCAACGCTTACGCAACCATAAGCAGTAGTTGAGGACCGCACCTGGCGATGAGTCAGGTGCGGTAAAAATACGTGTCAGGCTATTAAAAGAGGGTTCACGCCTTCCTGTCGTAGCAGGTCGAGTAACGCAATCAGCGGTAGCCCGATGAGTGTATTGGGATCGCGTCCCGAAAGTCTTTCAAACAGCGTAATACCGAGGCCCTCGCACTTAAAGCTTCCCGCGCAGTCGAAAGGTCGTTCCTTCTCTATATAGTTATTTATCTCTTTATTCGTTAACGCGCGAAAATGGACCTCATAAGGCTCAACCAGAGAATGCATATGCGCGCTTTGGCTGTTATACAGCGCCAGTCCGGTATAAAAAGTAACGTGACGACTGCTAGCCTGACTCAACTGAGCGATAGCGCGATCACGATCGTGAGGCTTGCCGGTTATTTTTCCGTTCAACACACAGACTTGGTCGGAGCCTATAATTAGATGGTTGGGGTAGGCGTCAGCTAACGATCGCGCTTTGGACATCGCCAGACGTCTCACCAGGGTGGGTGCATCTTCCTCAGGACAGGGGGCTTCATCAACATTAGGTGATGCATACTGGAAAGGAATAGCGAGTTTTTCGAGTAATGCGCGACGGTATGGTGATGTTGATGCGAGAACAATATTAGGCATAGTTATTGTAAAATCGTGACCTGAACATGCGGCTTATTCTAAACTGCGTTTGGCGGCGGAGGCTAACCCTCACGAAAGTTTCCATTCCCCACCTTTTCCTTTGACTCTATGTCGTTACGACGCTAATATGCGCGCCCTATGCAAAAGGTAAAATTACCCTTAACCCTCGACGCGGCTCGCACTGCTCAAAAGCGTTTAGATTATGTTGGTGTCTATACAGCTGAACAGGTGATGCGTGTTGCCGAATCAGTGGTTAGTGTGGATAGCGATGTCGAAGCGGCTTTATCGTTCAACATTGATAATCAGCGTTTGGCTGTTATCGATGGACGTGCCGATGTGGCGGTAACCTTACGGTGCCAGCGCTGTGGCAAGCCTTTCGAACATCAGGTCCATGCCACGTTATGTTTTAGCCCGGTCATCAGTGATGAGCAGGCCGAAGCTCTGCCGGAAGCGTACGAACCGATTCAGGTCAATGAGTTCGGTGAAGTCGACTTGCTGGCGATGATAGAAGATGAAATTATTCTTTCATTGCCCATCGCACCGGTGCATGATTCTGAACACTGTGAAGTGTCCGAAGCGGACATGGTGTTTGGCAAACTGCCTGAAGAGGCGGAGAAACCAAATCCATTTGCCGTATTAGCTAGTTTAAAGCGTAAGTAATTGAAGGAGTAAGGTCCATGGCCGTACAACAGAATAAACCAACCCGTTCCAAACGTGGTATGCGTCGTGCTCACGATGCTCTGACCACAACTGCCGTATCCGTAGATAAAGTTTCTGGCGAAACTCATCTGCGTCACCACGTAACTGCGGATGGCTACTACCGCGGTCGCAAGGTCATTGCTAAGTAATTCCTGCTTAAACGCAAGGAAATGCTTTGACACGCCTAACTCTGGCGTTAGATGCAATGGGCGGGGACTTTGGCCCCTGCGTAACAGTGCCTGCTGCATTGCAGGCACTGGCTTCTAATCCCAATCTTTATCTGCTGCTGGTTGGCGATCCTACAACGCTCACTCCATTACTTAGCAAAGTCGATTCCTCCCTGTTTTCCCGTTTGGAAATCGTACCGGCTGAAACGGTAATAGCGGGCGATGCCAGACCATCTCAAGCTATCCGCGCCAGCCGAGGCTCTTCTATGCGTATTGCATTGGAGCTCATCAAGGAAGGGCGTGCACAGGCTTGCGTGAGTGCTGGAAACACCGGAGCGCTGATGGGGCTGGCCAAATTGCTGTTGAAGCCGGTTGATGGTATTGAACGTCCGGCGCTGGTAACCGTGTTGCCACATCAACAGCATGGGAAAACGGTCGTTTTGGATCTCGGTGCCAACGTGGAGTGCGACAGCACCATGCTAGTGCAGTTTGCTGTGATGGGCGCCGTCATGGCGGAAGAGGTTCTGGGACTCAGTAATCCCCGAGTGGCGCTGTTAAATATTGGCGAAGAAGAAAGTAAAGGGCTAAACAACATCCGCGGAGCTGCCGCGCGTTTGAAAGCGACATCGTCTATCAACTACATCGGTTATCTTGAAGGCAATGAGTTGCTGACCGGTAAAACGGATGTCATGGTGTGTGATGGGTTCGTTGGTAATGTCACGCTAAAGACGATGGAAGGCGTCGTTAGAATGTTTCTGTCTCTTCTGAAATCCTCATCAGGTTCAGATCGTAGACAAAAACAGTCTTGGTGGCTGAAATTATTGGGACGCTGGTTACAAAAACGTCTATCCAGGCGTTTTGGACACCTGAACCCTGACCACTATAACGGGGCTTGTCTGCTAGGATTACGTGGGACAGTGATAAAGAGCCATGGAGCTGCAAACCCGAATGCGTTTGCGGTAGCGATTGAACAGGCAGTGCAGACGGTACAACGACAGATTCCCGAAAGGATCGCCGCACGACTCACGTCTGTATTACCCAAAAGTGATTGAGCTTACATGTATACAAAAATTATTGGAACGGGAAGCTATTTGCCCGAACAAATCAGGTCGAATTCTGATTTAGAGAAAATGGTGGATACGTCCGACGAGTGGATCGTGACTCGCACCGGTATCCGCGAACGTCGAATCGCAGGGCCGGACGAAAGTGTGGCCACCATGGGTTTCCATGCGGCGCAAAAAGCGCTCGAAATGGCCGATATCGATAAAGACAAAGTCGGCTTGCTGATTGTTGCAACGACCTCTTCCAGTCATGCATTCCCGAGCTCAGCCTGCCAGGTTCAGCAGATGCTGGACATTCAGGACACGATTGCATTCGATTTGGCAGCGGCCTGTGCAGGTTTCACCTACGCGCTGAGCGTAGCTGACCAGTATGTTAAGAGTGGCTCCGTGGATTATGCTCTGGTGATCGGCGCCGACGCGTTGACGCGTACGCTGGATCCAGAAGATCGCGGAACGCTGATTCTGTTCGGCGACGGCGCAGGCGCCGTTGTGTTATCCCGCTCCGAAGAGCCGGGCATCCTCTCTACGCATCTGCATGCCGATGGCCGTTATGGTCAGCTTCTGTCTCTACCGTACCAGGCGCGCACTAACGAAACGCCGGAATACCTGACAATGGCGGGCAATGAAGTATTCAAAGTTGCTGTCAAAGAACTGGCTCACATCGTTGAAGAAACGCTGGTAGCGGCAAAACTGGACAAAACCGAGCTAGACTGGCTGGTTCCGCATCAGGCGAACCTGCGGATTATCAATGCGACGGCCAAAAAACTGGGCATGGGCATGGATAAAGTGGTGATTACGCTTGATCGTCATGGCAACACATCTGCCGCTTCAGTACCCGCGGCGTTGGATGAAGCTGTGCGCGACGGACGTATCAAACGCGGACAGCTGGTACTACTCGAAGCATTCGGCGGTGGATTTACCTGGGGTTCTGCTCTGGTTCGTTTTTGATTAAACAGGACTTTCTGATTATGACGCATTTTGCAATGGTGTTCCCGGGACAAGGTTCCCAATCAGTCGGCATGCTGGCTGAACTGGCGGAGACGAATCCGGTAGTCAAGGACACATTCGATGAAGCTTCCTCCGTGCTGGGTTACGACTTGTGGCAACTGGCCCAAGAGGGCCCGGTAGAAGAACTGAATAAAACCTGGCAGACGCAGCCGGCGCTATTGACCGCATCGGTCGCCATTTGGCGCGCCTGGCAGCAGCGGGGCGGTAAAACGCCCGCACTGATGGCAGGCCACAGCCTGGGCGAATATTCTGCTTTGGTTTGCGCTGGCGTAATGGACTTCAAGCAGGCGGTCAGCCTGGTGGAATTACGCGGCAAACTGATGCAGGAAGCGGTGCCGGAAAATACGGGCGCCATGTATGCCATTATCGGCCTCGATAACGACACCATCGCGGCGGCCTGTGCCGAAGCCGCTCAGGGACAAGTTGTCTCACCGGTGAACTTTAATTCTCCGGGGCAGGTGGTTATCGCAGGCAACAAAGAAGCTGTTGAGCGTGCCGGTGCCGCCTGTAAGGCTGCTGGAGCGAAACGAGCGCTACCGCTGCCGGTCAGCGTGCCTTCCCACTGCGCCCTGATGGAGCCTGCTGCACGTAATCTCGCGGAAGCGCTGGAGAATGTCACGTTCAACGCGCCCCAAATTCCTGTCGTGAACAATGTCGACGTCCGTGCTGAAACGTCGCCGGAAGCTATTCGAAGCGCGCTGGTGCGTCAGCTTTCCAACCCTGTCCGTTGGACAGAGTGCGTTGAGTACATCGCGGCGCAGGACGTACAGAAACTGCTAGAAGTTGGGCCGGGCAAAGTACTGACCGGGCTGACCAAACGAATCGTAGATACCCTGACTGCGTCTGCAGTCAATGATTCTGCTTCCTTATCAACAGCCCTTGATCAATAAACGGAATAGATGATGAGCTTTGACGGAAAAATTGTTCTCGTAACGGGTGCCAGCCGTGGCATCGGTCGTGCTATCGCTGAGTCACTGGTTGCGCGTGGCGCGAGAGTGATGGGGACGGCGACAAGCGAAAAAGGCGCCGCCGATATCAGCGCATGGCTGGGCGACAACGGTAAAGGTTATGTCCTGAATGTCGCGGATATGTCCTCGATCGAAGCGACTTTGGCTTCCATCAAGTCGGAATTCGGCGATATCGACATTTTGGTGAATAACGCGGGTATCACCCGTGATAATTTGCTGATTCGCATGAAAGACGAAGAGTGGCAGGATGTGCTGGATACGAACCTGCGTTCTGTATTTCGCTTGTCCAAAGCCGTTCTGCGTTCCATGATGAAAAAGCGTTTCGGCCGTATCATCACCATCGGTTCAGTGGTCGGCACCAGTGGCAACCCTGGGCAGTCCAACTATTCCGCTGCTAAAGCCGGGCTGGTTGGGTTTAGCAAATCGCTGGCGCAGGAAGTGGCCTCGCGTGGCGTAACCGTCAACGTTGTCGCGCCTGGTTTTATTGAAACCGATATGACGCGAGCATTGACAGATGAGCAGCGTGCGGGCATTTTGGCTGGTGTTCCTGCTGGACGCCTGGGTGATGCGAAAGAAATTGCCAGTGCTGTTACGTTCTTAGCTTCTGAAGAAGCGGGTTACATCACCGGTGAAACATTGCATGTTAATGGCGGCATGTATATGATCTGACACGTCAGATCATATTTGCTTGAATTTGCAGCGAAATCTGCAAAAAGCACAAAATCCTGGCTCGACCAGTACTGATTTTGTTGCATCTTTTTCAACATTTTATACACTACGAAAACCATCGCGAAAGCGAGTTTTGATAGGAAATTTAAGAGTATGAGCACTATCGAAGAACGCGTTAAGAAAATCATCGTTGAACAGCTGGGTGTTAAACCGGAAGAAGTCGTGAACAATGCTTCCTTCGTTGATGACCTCGGCGCTGATTCTCTTGACACCGTTGAGCTGGTAATGGCTCTGGAAGAAGAGTTTGATACCGAGATTCCAGACGAAGAAGCCGAAAAAATCACTACTGTTCAGGCAGCAATTGATTTCATCCAGGCAAACCAGCAGTAAATGAACATATCTAGGCGGTCATTCGACCGCCTAAGTTTCCTTTAATACCTCAGTATTTTCCCTCCCTGGAGGATCAGCGTGTCTAAGCGTCGTGTAGTTGTGACTGGTCTGGGCATGTTATCTCCTGTCGGCAACACAGTTGAGTCAACTTGGAAGGCTTTGCTTGCCGGTCAGAGTGGTATCAAACCCATCGATCATTTCGATACTAGTGCCTATGCAACACGTTTTGCAGGCTTAGTCGAAAACTTTAACAGTGAAGAATTCATCTCGCGTAAAGATGCTCGCAAGATGGATGCCTTCATTCAGTACGGCATCGTGGCCGGTATTCAGGCTATGAAAGATTCGGGCCTCGAAGTCACAGAAGCCAATGCCGGACGTATTGGTGCTGCCATTGGTTCGGGTATTGGCGGTCTGGGACTGATTGAGGAAAACCACGCGGCATTGGTACGTGGCGGCCCCCGTAAAATCAGTCCTTTCTTTGTCCCTTCCACCATCGTCAACATGGTTGCCGGTCATCTGACCATCATGTTGGGTCTGCAAGGTCCTAGCATCTCCATTGCGACGGCCTGTACTTCTGGCGTACACAACATCGGACATGCTGCCCGCATCATCGCTTATGGCGATGCTGACGCGATGCTGGCCGGTGGTGCAGAAAAAGCAAGTACTCCGTTAGGTGTGGGTGGTTTTGGCGCAGCTCGTGCGCTTTCAACCCGCAACGACGATCCGCAGGCGGCAAGCCGTCCGTGGGATAAAGACCGGGACGGTTTCGTTCTGGGCGACGGCGCTGGTATTATGGTGCTGGAAGAGTATGAGCATGCGAAACGTCGTGGCGCTAAAATTTATGCTGAAATCACTGGTTTCGGCATGAGCAGTGATGCGTACCACATGACGTCACCGCCGTCGGATGGTTCTGGTGCCGCGATGGCAATGGTCAACGCGTTTCGCGATGCCAATATCACTGCGGAACAAGTGGGCTATATCAACGCGCACGGCACGTCGACCCCGGTCGGCGATAAAGCCGAAACTCAGGCGGTCAAGTCTGTCTTTGGCGCGAGCGCGTCACGCGTGATGGTCAGTTCGACCAAGTCAATGACTGGTCACCTGCTGGGTGCGGCTGGTGCAGTGGAATCCATTATGTGTGTTCTTGCGCTGCGCGATCAGGCAATCCCGCCGACGATCAACCTCGATAACCCGGATGAGGGTTGCGACCTGGACTTCGTGCCGCATGAAGCTCGTCAGGTTTCAGGCATGGAATACGTGCTGTGTAACTCCTTCGGATTTGGTGGTACCAATGGTTCATTGGTCTTCCGCAAAGTCTGACGTGTGAGCTTGATGAAAGCCCGGATCTTCCGGGCTTTTTTTTATCTGAAGAAAATCAGCTAGGGTTATTTTTCCCTGTCCGCTAGTCTGGACTCTCTCTTGTTCTTCTAAAGAGGAAGTGAATATATGTGGTTGATTAATGGGGTGTTAGAGCAAAATTTGCCGGCATCTGACCGCAGCGTGCAGTACGGCGACGGTTGTTTTACCACGGCCCGTGTGCTCAACGGCCGTGTGGTATGGCTCGAACGCCATATCCAACGGCTCCAGCATGCGGCGAAGGTACTTATGTTCCCGGAAATCTACTGGGATCGGCTGTCGGCAGAGATGCAACAGGCTGCCGAAGGCAAGGCGAGCGCAGTGGTAAAAGCGGTCGTGACGCGTGGGGTCGGGGGAAGGGGGTATAGTCCTCAGGGATGTAAGGCACCAGTGAGGATGATCATGAATACGGCTTATCCCGCGCATTACGAGCACTGGCGCAGGGATGGCATCTCTTTAGCGCTCAGCCCGGTAAGATTAGCGCGAAGCCCACTCCTTGCCGGCATAAAACATCTTAATCGTCTCGAACAGGTGATGATCCGCCGACACCTTGACCAGCAAGAGGCTGACGAGGCTCTGGTGCTTGACACTCAGGACAGGCTAGTGGAATGCTGTGCGGCCAATTTATTCTGGCGCTGCGGCAAACAGGTGTTTACCCCGGACGTTTCGCAGTCCGGCGTCGATGGCCTGACGCGTCGCCATGTTATGGAATTGCTGGAGCAATCGGACTATCAGCTGCAGGTCGTCTCCGCGCCGTTGGAAGCATTGGCAACGGCTGACGAAGTGATTATCTGTAATGCTTTGATGCCACTCATTTCTGTCAACCGGGCTGAAGCCTGGTGTTATCGCTCACGAGAGTTGTATGACTTTCTGAGCCCTAACTGTGAGTAATAGAATGTTATGAAGAGATTGAAAATCGGGATCGGATGTATTGGTCTGGTGGTCGTTGGCGCCATTGCCCTGTGGAAACAGGTGCAGCAGTTCGCCGCCGCTCCGCTGAAGATCACTCAGGAAACCATTTTTACTCTCCCGGCGGGAGCGGGTCACGACGCGCTGGAACAGCAACTGGCGCAACAGCAGATTCTGTCTGCCAGCTGGCGTTTCCCCGTATTGTTGCGGTTGGAGCCCGATCTGGCCAACTTTAAAGCCGGTACCTACCGCCTTCAGCCCGGAATGACGGTTCGCCAAATGTTGGCCTTGCTGGACAGCGGTAAAGAGGCGCAGTTCGCCATCCGCTTTGTTGAAGGATCGCGACTACGTGACTGGCTGGCGGCGATACAGCAGGCGCCGTACCTCAAAAAAACGTTGACCGGCAAGAGCACTCAAGAGATTGCCGAGACGCTGGGTATCAAGGATCTAAGTAATCCTGAGGGCTGGTTTTATCCGGACACCTATCTGCACACTGCGGGCATGACGGATAAAGCTGTGCTGACGCGGGCCTACCAGCGTATGGATAAAATCGTCGACGAAGTCTGGCAGGGACGTCAGGACGGACTGCCCTACAAAAACAAGGAAGAATTGCTGACGATGGCGTCGATCATCGAAAAGGAAACCGCTATTGGCAGCGAAAGAGCCTTGATTGCATCCGTATTCATCAATCGCCTACGGATAGGAATGCGCTTGCAGACGGATCCTACGGTGATTTACGGCATGGGAGAACGCTATAATGGCACCATCACGCGCAGCGCTCTGGATACGCCGACACCCTATAACACCTACGTCATTAGTGGTCTGCCGCCGACGCCGATAGCCATGCCGGGAAAAGCGTCGTTGGACGCGGCGGCGCATCCGGAAAAAACGCACTATCTCTATTTTGTTGCGGATGGAAAGGGGGGACATACGTTCACCACCAATTTATCCGACCATAATCGCGCGGTACGGGAATACCGTAACGCGTCGGTAGCCGTAAAGGAAAAGCATGCACAGTAAATTCATCGTCATCGAAGGGCTGGAAGGGGCCGGAAAAACCAGCGCTCGTAATGTGGTGGTGGCCACCCTGCGTCAGTTTGGCATCGAAGATGTCGTCTTCACCCGTGAGCCGGGCGGTACGCCGCTGGCTGAGCAATTGCGAACCCTGATTAAACAAGGGATTGAAGGTGAAAAACTGACGGACAAAGCCGAACTGTTGATGCTCTACGCCGCGCGCGTCCAATTAGTGGAAAACGTGATTAAGCCTGCCTTGCAGCGAGGCGCCTGGGTGGTTGGCGATCGTCATGATCTCTCTTCTCAGGCTTATCAGGGCGGAGGTCGCGGAATGGATCAAGCCTTGATGACGTCACTGCGCGATACGGTGCTGGGAGATTTTCGCCCTGACATGACTCTCTATCTCGATCTTCCTCCCGCCGTTGGCTTACAGCGTGCGCGTCAGCGCGGTGCGCTCGATCGTATTGAGCAGGAGTCGCTGGCGTTCTTCGACCGTACCCGAGCCCGCTATCAGGCGCTTGCCGCTGCCGACTCCAGTATTGTGACGATCGATGCCGGGCAAACGCTGGAGAACGTGAGTCAAGATATCCATCAGGCGCTTGCCGAGTGGCTGACGCATCTTGGCCTGACCTGCGGAGAACCGGGCTGATGGAGTGGTACCCGTGGCTGAATGCGCCCTACCGCCAACTGTTGACGCAGCACCAAGCGGGTCGAGGTCACCATGCGCTGCTTATTCATGCGCTGGCCGGAATGGGCGAGTCTTCCCTGAGCTATGCCTTGAGCCGCTGGTTAATGTGCCAACAGCCTGAGGGGATGAAAAGCTGCGGGCATTGCCACTCATGCCAGTTAATGAGTGCGGGCACGCATCCGGACTGGCACACCATCACCGTGGAAAAAGGCAAGCAGAGCCTGGGTGTGGATGCGGTGCGGACGGTGCTCGAAAAAGTGTATCAGCGCTCGCGGCAGGGCGGGGCGAAAGTTGTCAGCCTGCCTCAGGCTGAGTTATTGACCGAAGCGGCGGCTAACGCCTTGTTGAAAACGCTGGAGGAGCCGCCTCAGGAAACCTATTTCATTCTGGGTTGCCGGGAGCCGTCGCGGCTATTGGCGACGCTGCGCAGCCGGTGTTCTTACTATTACTTGCCTGTCCCTGAGGAAGCGCACGCCATGCATTGGCTGCGTCAACGCGGACATACGGACGAGCCGGCGTTGCATACAGCGCTGAGACTGTATGCGGGAGCGCCACTGGCGGCGGAACATCTGCT
This sequence comes from Lonsdalea britannica, assembly GCF_003515985.1. Lineage (GTDB taxonomy): Bacteria > Pseudomonadota > Gammaproteobacteria > Enterobacterales > Enterobacteriaceae > Lonsdalea > Lonsdalea britannica. Next base: position 2,687,812 of record NZ_CP023009.1, read on the forward strand.
GCAACCGGGACAATGGAAACCTCGCCTCACGCTGTGTCAGTCGCTCTCGACCTGTCTGGCTCGGCGGGACATGTTATCGCTGGTGACGCCACTGAACGGAGACGACACCGATGAACGTATTCATTGGGTCGCTTCGCTATTTTTAGATGCGTTGAAATGTCATCAGAGCGCAAGTACACATCTGGTCAATCAGGATCAGCTTGCGCTGGTCGAACAGCTGGCGAGGGCGTTGACGCCTGACCAATTGTTATTCGCGCTGCGGCGTTGGCTGCAGTGTCGCCACCAGCTCCGCACTATCACGGGAGCCAATCGGGAACTGCTGCTGACCTCGCTGTTGCTCGACTGGGAACAGAGTTTATCTGAACCGTCTCCCCGGTTACCTCATCCATTTATTGCCTAAAACTATCGGATCGCCATTATGTTGTTAGTTGATTCCCACTGCCATCTCGATGGTCTTGATTATCAGTCTCTGCACCGAGACGTCTCTGATGTGCTGACGAAAGCCGAAGAGCGGGATGTCCGTTTCTTCCTGGCCGTCGCGACGACGTTGCCGGGCTTCCGCTCGATGAAAACCTTGATCGGCGAAAGGAACAACGTCGCCTTTTCCTGCGGCGTGCACCCTCTCAGCATGGAAGAACCTTATGATTACGCTGAATTGCGTGAGCTGGCTGCGTTGCCGGAGGTGGTTGCGCTGGGTGAGACCGGTCTGGATTACCACTATGAACAGGACCCGGAGGCCATCGGCCGTCAGCAGGCCTCGTTCCGCGAGCATATTCGTATCGGACGTGAGTTGAACAAGCCGGTTATCGTCCATACGCGTTCAGCGCGTGCTGATACGCTGGCGATTCTGGCGGAGGAACGAGCCAACGAATGCCGCGGGGTTTTGCACTGCTTCACCGAAGATAAAGACACCGCGGAGAAACTGCTGGATATGGGATTCTATATCTCATTTTCCGGTATCGTGACCTTCCGCACCGCGGAAGCGCTGCGCGAGGTGGCGCGGTATGTGCCGCTGGATCGTATGCTGATCGAAACGGACTCTCCCTGGTTGGCGCCGGTGCCGTATCGCGGCAAAGAGAACCAGCCAGCCTATGTTCGCGATGTGGCGGAGTATCTTGCTGTGCTTAAAAATGTTAGCGTCGATACGCTGGCTGAAACCACCAGCGCTAACTTTGCAGACCTTTTCCACATCGACCCTGCACAGTTGACCCCCCCTAATGGTGGATAAGAATGGTTGGGTTTTTTCGAACCCCGTAATTAATTGGGCTGATAGGTAGTCTGTCTCCAGAAAGATGCCTGGAGTTTGTTTGGGTTTTTAGATATTGATCACAAAAAATGCAACTTCCGTAATATATACAGCGTGTTGTTGTGTTGAAACGTGACAGCTATCAAACATTCGGCTCAACATTTATTTTACTCTGCGTAAAAAATAAAAGGATGCTGAGACATCCTTAGCACTCTGAAGGATATCCTCCCACCTTCGCATGACGTATCAGAAGTAAAGCACTATCACTCAGGAGCACACTCAATTATGTTCAAGAATGCATTTGCAAACCTGCAGAAAGTAGGTAAATCGCTAATGCTGCCGGTATCCGTGCTGCCCATCGCAGGTATTCTGCTGGGCGTCGGTGCGGCCAATTTTAGCTGGTTGCCCGCCGTTGTTTCTCACGTAATGGCGGAAGCGGGTGGATCTGTCTTTGCCAATATGCCGTTGATCTTCGCCATCGGCGTGGCGTTGGGATTCACGAATAACGACGGGGTTTCCGCCCTCGCCGCCGTGGTTGCCTACGGCATCATGGTGAAAACGTTGTCTGTGGTTGCACCGCTTGTCCTGCATATGCCTGCAGAAGAGATTGCCGCGAAGCATCTGGCTGATACCGGGGTTCTCGGCGGGATCATCGCCGGCTCCATCGCGGCCTATATGTTCAACCGTTTCTACCGCATCAAGCTGCCTGAATATCTGGGCTTCTTTGCCGGTAAACGTTTTGTGCCGATCATCTCTGGTCTGTGCGCCATTCTGCTGGGTGTGGTGCTGTCCTTCGTTTGGCCGCCGATTGGTACGGCGATTCAGGAATTCTCTCAGTGGGCCGCTTACCAGAACCCGGTGGTGGCGTTTGGTTTGTATGGTCTGATTGAACGTTCTCTGGTGCCGTTTGGTCTGCACCACATCTGGAACGTTCCTTTCCAGATGCAGATTGGTGAATACACTAACGCAGCGGGTCAGGTTTTCCACGGTGATATCCCTCGCTACATGGCGGGCGACCCGACCGCGGGTAAACTGTCCGGCGGCTTCCTGTTCAAAATGTACGGTCTGCCGGCAGCGGCGATTGCTATCTGGCACTCCGCACGACCAGAAAACCGTGCCAAAGTCGCTGGTATCATGATTTCAGCTGCGCTGACGGCATTTCTGACCGGGATCACCGAGCCGATTGAATTCTCCTTCATGTTTGTCGCGCCGTTGCTGTATGTCATCCACGCCATTCTGGCTGGACTGGCGTTCCCGATCTGTATCCTGTTAGGGATGCGTGACGGTACCAGCTTCTCGCATGGTCTCATCGACTTCATCGTCCTGAGCGGTAACGGCAGCAAACTGTGGCTGTTCCCGATCGTCGGTCTGGGCTACGCGCTGGTGTATTACACACTCTTCCGCGTACTGATTGCCAAACTGAATCTGAAAACGCCGGGTCGCGAAGCAGCGTCAGAAGACAAATCTGTTGCTGGCGGCGGTGAAATGGCGGCGGCGCTGGTGACGGCGTTCGGCGGTAAAGACAACATTACCAACCTGGATGCGTGTATCACGCGTCTGCGTGTCAGCGTAGCGGATGTCACCAAAGTGGATCAGGCGGGTCTGAAAAGCCTGGGTGCTGCGGGCGTCGTTGTCGCAGGCTCAGGGGTGCAGGCTATCTTCGGTACCAAGTCTGATAACCTGAAAACGGATATGGACGACTTTATCCGCAACAGCTGATAGCCAGACTGTAAACGTATCAAACGAAGGGGCGAAAGCCCCTTTTTTAATGGCCGCGATTCACCCGCTGAACAAACGCAGACACAAGAACATTCCCTTGAGATGAGATTCGGCAGTAGGATAATCCCATCACTTATGCTTGGGAAAATAACAATGCAGATATCAGCACAACGTTTAACGCGGGTGGCACAGCAGTTATTGCAGCAGCTGGGGTGTGATGAAAGTGAAGCCGATTGTGTTGCCGCGCATCTGGTCGGCGCCAATTTGAAGGGACATGATAGCCACGGCGTCGGGATGCTGCCGGAGTATGTCCACTTCATCGGGCAGGGTGCTATGCACCCCAACACGCCCGCGCGACTGATCAAAGACGCCGGTGCCGTATTGCAGTTCAGTGGCGATCGTGGTTTTGGTCAGCGTACGGGCAAAGAGGCGATGCAAGCAGCTATCGGGCGCGTCAAAACGACGGGCGTATGTCTGATGACGCTATCGTCGACCTGCCACCTCGGACGCATCGGCACCTATGGCGAGATGGCCGCCGACGAGGGGCTGATTGCCATACACTTCGTCAACGTTAACGATCTTCCGCCCATCGTGGCGCCGTTTAGCGGCAGCGAAAGTCGTTTCGGCACCAACCCCATCTGCATTGCGTTCCCCGGCAGCGGCGAAAACCCACCGTTCATTCTTGATTTTGCGACCAGCATGGTGGCGCTAGGTAAAACACGCGTGGCTTATTTGGCAGGAAAAACTTTCGACGAAGAAGTCATGTTTGATAATGAAGGTCATTTGACCAACGATCCCAGCGTGATGTGGGATGAAGCGAAGCCCGGCGCGCTGCGGCCTATTGCCAGACACAAGGGGGAGGATTGATTTTGGCCGCCGAACTGCTGGCCGGTATTTTGTCCGGCGGCGGAACCATTCAACCAGAGAATGAGCGCGCCGGCGCTATCGTGAATAACATGACGACCATCGTGATCGATCCCGCGCAGCTGGTCGGGATGGAGTGGTTGCGGCGGGAATATGATGCCATGCTGGACTATGTGCGATCTTCGCGTACTCCCGACCCTGACGCGCCGATCTTGATTGCGGGTGAGCCCGAGATTGAGGCCTGCCGCCAACGCACGGTTGAAGGCATCACGATATCCGACCAGGAGTGGCGGAAGATTGTCGAAGCAGGGTGTTCGCTCGGCATGCCGGAAACCGCGTTTGCTCTGTAATTCGCCGATGCGGTAATAAAAAACGAAGAGGGTTGAAAATCATCAGATTTATCGCTCATACTTCACAGCAATGCGCCAGAAGGCGCGGGTATTAAAAGGACAATTATCATGGCTGAGGAAACGATTTTTAGTAAAATTATCCGCCGGGAAATTCCAGCGGATGTGGTTTATCAGGACGATTTGGTCACCGCGTTTCGTGACATTGCTCCGCGCACACCCACCCACATTCTCATCATACCGAATGTTCTGATTCCTACCGTCAACGATGCGACGGCCGAGCATGAAGCCGCGCTGGGACGTATGATTACGGTGGCGGGCAAAATCGCCCGGCAGGAAGGGATCGCCGAGGATGGCTACCGGCTGGTCATCAACTGTAACCGTCATGGCGGGCAGGAAGTCTACCATGTGCACATGCACCTGCTGGGTGGGTGTGCGCTGGGTCCGTTGCTGTCCATTTAATTTGTGACGTTGTCACAAAAAACGTATCGCTACGTCGTTACGGCTCATTAGCGTGTCGTCATTTCTGCTTGAGGTCGTTGAGAGGAAAATCATGAAGAAATATCTGGGCGTACTGCTGCTTGCGCTGATCGCTGCGGGTTGTACCAGCCGTCAGCAACAACCAGAGCAGCCGCCTGCTCCCGTTCAACCGGCAGAGCCGACAGTGCCTTCGCAGCCATTGCCTCCTCAGTCTGAGCCGGTACCTTCGCCACCTAAACTTCAGTCTCCTCTGGACTGGCAGGCGAGTGTTTCTCCGCTGGTCGATCAGATGTTGAAGGCGGACGGGGTGACTAAAGGCAGTTTACTCCTGCTCGATAATGTGAAAAACAGCACCAACGGCTCCTTGCAGACCGGGAAAGCGACCTCGGCTCTATACAACGCTCTGGGTTCCAATCCGGTGTTTACTTTGGTATCTCGGCAGCAGCTGGGTGTGGCGCGGCAGACGTTAGGTCTGTCTTCGGAAGACAGTTTGGGATCGCGCAGCAAAGCGATCGGCCTGGCCCGCTACGTCGGGGCGCAGTATGTGCTTTATAGTGACGCGAGCGGTGACGCGAAATCCCCTGAGCTTGAGCTGCAATTGATGCTGGTTCAGACGGGTGAAATTGTCTGGTCCGGCAGCGGCGCGATTCATGAGTAAGGTCCGATGAGTCAATCAGCGCTCCTTGCGTTGCTTGAACAACAAAAACCGGCGTCGACCGCCGGTTTTTATTTGTCTGAGGTGCGAGGACTGAGCGCAGAAAGCTGGCGAGTCCACACGCCCAAAGGCGACTGGATTGCTCGTGAGCAAACCCGACATGGCGCGCAGCTGGGCGGAGACCGTCGGCGTGAATTCCGGGTGTTGCGGCAGCTATCCGCAGCCGGACTGGCGCCGGGGCCTGTGGGCCTATGTAATCAGTGGCTGCTGGTGGAGTGGCTAGACGGGAGCGTTGCCACGGAATCGCAGTTCGTCGATCTGTTGTACAACGGCGAGCTGGCGGCCCGGCTGGCGGCATTGCATCATCAACCTCGCTACGGTTTTCCGCTGCCGCTGAAAACATTGTTGGCTCGCCACTGGCAAAACATGTGTCCCGCCCGGCGTACGCCAACGCTGCTGCATCACCTTAAACGATGGCTAAGCCGCCCCTTACCGCCCGCGTTCATCCTCGCCCCGTTGCATCTGGACGTACATCCGGGCAACCTCGTTCAACATGCGCAAAACTGGCATCTCATTGATTGGGAATATGCGGCCGATGGCGATATCGCTTTAGAACTGGCGGCGTTGTTCCGGGCAAACACGCTAACGCAGGAACGACAACAGCGTTTCCTGGCGGAGTATTGTCGCCAATGGCCCAACATGTCGCCGCGGATACTCAGCGAACGGATAAAGCAGTGGCTGCCGTGGGTCGATTTCCTGATGCTGATGTGGTACGAAGTGCGCTGGCAGCAGACGCGTCAGACGATATTTTTGCAGGCCGCAACGCCGTTGCGGTTGCGATTAGGCTTGCCCTGGTAAAGGTACGCAGGGCAAATAAAACAGATGAAAGAGGTTGTTGTGGGTCCATTAATGTTAGATGTGGCCAGCTACGAGCTGGATGCCGAAGACCGCGAAGTGCTGGCTCATCCGCTGGTCGGCGGTGTAATTCTGTTTAGCCGCAATTTTCATGATGCGGATCAGCTCAGCGAGCTGGTGCGTCAGATACGTCAGGCGGCGCGACAGCCGCTGGCGATCGCCGTCGATCAAGAGGGCGGCCGCGTTCAGCGCTTCCGCGATGGTTTTACTGCGTTACCGGCAGCTCAGTCTTTCGCGGCGTTAAACGACTTAGCGGAGGCGGAAGCGCTGGCGGAAGAGGGCGGTTGGCTGATGGCCGCGGAAATGATTGCGATGGATATCGATATCAGCTTTGCGCCAGTGCTGGATGTCGGCCATCAGAGCGCCGCTATCGGCGAACGGGCATTTCATGATGATCCCAACACCGTATTGGCGGTGGCGGATCGATTCATCACCGGCATGCACTCGGCGGGAATGAAAGCGACGGGCAAACATTTTCCTGGTCATGGTGCGGTTAGCGCAGACTCGCACAAAGAAACTCCGCGAGATCCTCGTCCGCTGGCTCAGATCCGGGAACGGGACATGTCGGTGTTCCGTGAATTGATCAAGCGCGGACAGCTCGACGCCATTATGCCTGCGCATGTAATTTACACCGAAGGCGACCCGCTTCCTGCCAGCGGTTCTCCCTACTGGCTGAAACGTATTTTGCGTCAGGAGCTGAAATTTGACGGCATCATATTCTCCGATGATTTGTCGATGGAGGGCGCTGCGGTCATGGGGAGCTATCCCGAGCGGGCCGAGGCCTCTTTGTCAGCCGGTTGTGACATGATTTTAGTGTGCAATCATCGGGAAGGGGCCGTCAGCGTGCTGGATCATCTCCCTCATCGTGAAGTGCCGGGCCTTGAACGGTTAAGGCACCGTGGTCATTTCACGCGCCGTGAACTGTTGGATTCCCCGCGTTGGAAACGAGTGAGTCAGCAGTTGACCACGCTCAATGAGCGCTGGCAGGCGTGTAAAACGACGAAATAGGCAATCTTTACAACCCCGCAGCACCGCTCGAGGCGTTCTATTACGTTGGGACGCCTCGATGATTTCTTCTCTTTGTCACTCATGCCTGATACGCGCTAAAACAGGTTCAGGTTTAAGGTATTAAACGAATCGTTTCAGTTTTTTAACCATCTGTTTATAAATGACTTTTCATTAAGCGCTGTTTAAGAAATATCAAAAAGAATTGATATATATCAATTTTGGTATGACCATATGACCCGCCATGATATCCTGCCCGTAGATACCGACTAACTTTATAGAACCACATGTTATATAAGGATATTATGACTTTCCTTTGTTAACCGTGGGCTTACCTATTTTTCAGGGGGTCATTTTGACATCTTTGCCAATCAAGAAAATTGTGATTGTCGGCGGTGGCGCTGGCGGACTAGAGCTTGCGACAAGCCTCGGGCACAAACTGGGCCGTAAAAACAAAGCCGAAATAACACTTGTCGATCGTAATTCGAGCCATTTATGGAAACCACTGCTGCACGAAGTGGCAACCGGCTCTCTGGACGACGATATGGATTCGTTGAGCTACCTGGCGCACGCCAGCAATCATCATTACCAGTTCCAGATGGGGACGTTGACGGGCATCAACCGCGAGCAAAAAGAGATCGAATTGGCCGAAATTCGTAACGATGCTGGTGAGCCGTTGGTTGCCGCGCGCACGTTGCCGTACGATATTTTGGTCGTGGCGCTGGGCAGTACCTCTAATGATTTTGGTACTCCCGGCGTGAAAGAGCATTGCATCTTCCTCGACAACCCCAAACAGGCACGTCGATTCCACAACGAAATGCTGGACCTGTTCCTCAAGTTCAACGCTGATCCGAGCCGCAAAGAGCGCGTCAATATCGCTATCGTGGGGGGCGGCGCGACGGGCGTCGAGCTGTCTGCCGAGTTGTATAACGCCGTCAAACAGTTGAACAGCTATGGTTTCAACGCGCTGGATAATCAGACGCTGAACGTGACGCTGGTCGAAGCGGGCGAACGTATCCTGCCTGCGCTTCCGCCGCGTATCTCTTCGGCCGTTCATCAGGAACTGACCAACATCGGTGTCCGGGTACTGACGAAAACCATGGTGACCAGCGCAGAGCCTCATGGTCTGAATACCAAAGACGGTGAGTTTATCGATGCCGATCTGATGGTGTGGGCCGCGGGTATCAAAGCGCCGGATGCGATGAAAGAGATTGCTGGTCTGGAAACCAACCGCATTAACCAGCTGGTGGTCGAGCCCACGCTGCAAACGACGCGTGATACCAGTATCTTCGCCTTGGGCGACTGTGCTTCCTGCCCGCAGGAAGGAGGCGGTTTCGTGCCTCCTCGCGCACAGGCTGCGCATCAGATGGCCTCGCTGTGCTTTGATAACATCATGGCGCTGATCAACGAAAAACCGCTGAAATCTTATGTCTACAAAGATCACGGTTCGCTGGTCTCGCTGTCCAACTACAGCACCGTCGGCAACCTGATGGGCAACCTGATGCGTGGCTCAGTCATGGTCGAAGGACGGATTGCGCGTTTCGTTTACATCTCACTGTATCGTATGCATCAGATTGCGCTGCACGGCTACGTCAGAACCGGCCTGATGATGCTGGTGGGACGCATCAACCGGGTTATCCGACCCAAGCTGAAACTGCACTGATTGTCAGAACCAGGCCGTCTGTTACCGTGACAGGCGGCATTAATTGATTGTTTTGTAAATAGTTATGCTTACCCTTCTTTGCTGAAATTGATAAGAAAAATCCCAAAGCGCAATGTTTGCGGATGTCGATCGGCGTTTGGTTCATTAATCCTATTGTCCCTCAAAATCACTTTGTGCAGACTTCCCCCTGTTTACGAACGGCGTTGCGCGCACGTCGCATCACCCGAAAGTTGGCGCTTTCGGCATAATCATCACCGCTCTGCTCCGGTCTGTTGCGACAGGATGGCGTTGGGCGAGATGGAGAATGCGTGAATATCTATTCAGGAGGTTTCCTGTGAACAAGTCAATGTTAGCTGGCGTGGGGATCGGCGTTGCCGCCGCACTGGGTGTGGCCGCGGTCGCCAGTATGGATGTCTTCTCGCCTAAGCCGCAGTTTGCCCAGGTGTTAGCGGCAACACCGATTAAAGAAACCGTTAAAACGCCGCGGCAGGAGTGCCGCAACGTCACGGTGGCTCACAGACAGCCTGTGCAAGATGAAAACCGTATCACCGGGTCGGTCCTCGGCGCGGTTGCCGGTGGTGTTTTAGGCCACCAGTTCGGCGGCGGGCGTGGTCGAGACGTTGCGACGGTCGCGGGTGCCTTAGCGGGCGGTTACGCGGGTAATCAGGTACAAGGCAAGATGCAGGAGCGGGATACCTATTCTTCCACTCAGCAACGCTGTCAGACGGTATATGACAAGTCGCAAAAAGTGCTGGGCTACGACGTGACCTACAAGATCGGCGAACAGGAAGGAAAAGTGCGTATGGAACGCGATCCTGGTACCAAAATCCCGCTAGACCGAAATGGTCAGCTGGTGTTGAGCGAGCAGATTTAAGGCGTTTCTCAAACTCCTTCTCTATCGCACTGGTTCCATCCGACGGTTTTTCGGACGGAACCTGTCGCGTTCAACCGTTTCGCGTTCCCTCGCGAGACGTTTGTGCCGGCGAGGCGCACTCACTACAGAATACGGTCGTTTGGCGTCTTAAACAGGGCTTTCATATCCTCGGACATCTCAAAGTTCATGTTGATGTTTTTCGGAGGAATAGGCTGCGTGAACCAGCGCTGATACCACTTCTCTGCTTCACCTTGGGTCTGCGCCTGGGCGATCGTCGTATCCATCAGTTTCTTGAATGCCGGGTCGTCTTTGCGCAGCATACAGCCGTAGGCTTCGTGAGACTGCGCGGTGCCGACGATAGCCCACTGACTTGGTTTCTTCGCCTTGGCGCGTTCTCCGGCTAATAGAGGATCGTCCATATAGAACGCCACCGCGCGTCCGCTTTCCAGCGTTCGGAAAGCATCGCTGTGGTCTTTAGCTGAAATGATGCGCATCTTCAGGCTGTTCTTGTCATTCAACTGGTTGAGCAGGATCTCGTTGGTTGTCCCCGCCGTCGTCACGACTGGCTTACCGGCAAGATCGCTGAAATCACTAATGCCGCTATCTTTTCTGACCAACAGTTTTCCACCCACGATAAAGATGGAGTTGGAGAATGCGGCCTGCTGCTGACGTTCCGCATTGTTGGTGGTCGAGCCACACTCGAAATCTATCGTACCGTTTTGCAGTAAGGGAATACGGGTCGATGAGGTAATCGGCACCATCTTCACCGTCAGGTTAGGCAGGCCCAGCTGTTTTTTCACTGCATCGACAATCGCATTCGAATACTCCTGCGAATAGCCGACGACTTTCTGATCGTTGTCCAGATAGGAAAAGGGAACGGAGGACTCGCGATGCCCAACCACAATCAGCCCACGTTCTTTAATTTTTTGCAGTGTATCGTTGGTCGAAGCGTTCGTGTCCGCGGAATAGGCTGCATGGCAAGCGGTCCCGACTAGAATAGCCGAGATCAATGTCGTTCTTTTCATGATGTACTCCGTTGTGTATGTATTGACCGCTTAAGCGTAGAACGTTTCTAGAAACCCACGCTGTGACGGGCCCGCTCGGCCGGGGCGTGGAGCATTGCCGTCCGGCGGGCTGCATCATTAGGCAAAATTGATGCCATGATGCGATGACTCAAGCCCTGACGGGCGGCGAACCCGTGGGGAATAAGGCCTCAAAGGGAGAAAAGAATTCAACGCCACGCGCATCGTTTGTCGGACTCGGTGGCCGTGCATCTTTTCGGTGCATTGGCGAGATGGAGGGTATGCTAAAAGCGATGCCTTAGGGCGTCTGACGGACGATCGTTGCGGGGAAGCCTTGGATAGCGTTTGAAGGAGACCTCAGGATCGTGTCGGGCGTCTGGAGCGCAGATAAAAAGACCCCGGATTAAACCGGGGTCTAGAAAAGTTAGCCATATCACCGACGCACATGCCGGTTAAACATGGTGATGTGCTTTAGGCAGGACAAGTATGCTGCGCCATCGACGTTAACAGCTCGCGGATAAACGTTAATCGCGCAGGGCGGTCGCTCAGGTCGGTGATGAACTTGAGGCGGGTTGGCCCATCTAACCGGTAGACGCCGGGCTCTCGCTGCAACAGACCAATCAAATGGCTCGGCTCGACACGGTTATTTTGGCTAAACTCAATAAAACCGCCTTTGTCGTGCCCTTCGATCCGCTTGATGCCCAATGACTGTGCCTGCTGACGTAATGTGGCAATTTGCAACAGATTGCGCGCGGCGTCCGGCAGCGGGCCGAATCGGTCAATCAGCTCAGCTCGGAGATCGGTTAACTCACCGTCGCCGTGGGCGCTGGCGATCCGTTTATAGAACGACAGTCGGGTATTCACGTCGGGGATAAAATCTTCCGGCAGGAGGGAAGGCAGGCGCAGTTCGACATCGGTCTGATTGCTGATCAGATCCTCCAGCGACGGTTCGCGACCTTCCTTGAGGGAGTCGACCGCGCTTTCCAGCAGCTCCATGTACAGCGAAAAGCCAACGCTTTCCATCTGCCCGCTTTGACCTTCGCCCAACAGTTCGCCTGCGCCGCGGATCTCCAGATCGTGGGTCGCGAGCGCGAAACCCGCGCCCAGATCTTCCAGCGAAGCGATGGCTTCCAGACGTTTGTGCGCATCCGTACTCATGGCTTTTGGATTCGGGGTCAACAGATAGGCGTAAGCCTGATGATGAGAGCGGCCAACGCGTCCGCGCAGCTGGTGAAGCTGCGCCAGCCCGAAATGATCGGCGCGTTCGATAATGATGGTATTGGCGCTGGGTATATCGATACCGGTTTCGATAATTGTCGTACATACCAGCACATTGAAACGCTGGTGATGGAAGTCGTTCATCACCCGCTCGAGATCGCGCTCGCGCATCTGGCCGTGGCCGATGGTGATTCGCGCCTCTGGCACCAGTTCGCTCAGTCGCTGCGCTGCTTTTTCAATGTTCTCGACGTCGTTGTACAGGTAGTACACCTGACCGCCACGCAGCGTTTCACGCAGAATGGCTTCTCGCACCACCAGGCTGTCATATTCGCGAACGAATGTTTTGACGGCCAAACGGCGTGCTGGCGGGGTCGCGATGATCGACAAATCGCGCATACCGCTCATTGCCATATTCAGCGTTCGCGGGATAGGCGTGGCGGTCAGCGTCAGGATATCGACGTTGGCGCGCATGGCTTTGATGCGCTCTTTGTGGCGTACGCCGAAGCGGTGCTCTTCATCCACAATGAGCAGGCCGAGATCGTGCCAATGAACATCGCTCTGCAACAGCTTATGGGTGCCGATGAGAATGTCGACTTTACCCTCGCGCGTTTGTTCCAGCACTTGGGACTGCTCGCTCTGACTGCGGAAACGGGAGATCATCTCGATGCGAACGGGCCAGTTGGCGAAGCGGTCGCGGAAATTATCGAAGTGCTGCTGAGCCAATAGGGTGGTAGGGACTAAGACGGCGACCTGTTTGTGGTTCTCGACCGCCAGATAGGCGGCGCGCATGGCGACTTCGGTTTTGCCGAAGCCGACATCGCCGCACACCAGACGATCCATCGCCAGCGGCTGGCACATGTCGCTCAGCACGGCGTTGATCGCCTGAGCCTGATCCGGTGTGGTTTCGAATGGAAAGCCTTCGCAGAACAACTGGTATTGGGCTTTATCGTGTTTGAAGGCGAATCCGCGCTTGGCCTCGCGCTGGGCATACACATCCAGCAGCTCGGCGGCGACATCGCGCACTTTCTCGGCGGCTTTTTGACGGGCGCGGACCCAGGCGTCGCCGCCCAGCTTGTGCAGCGGTGCGTTTTCGTCGCTGCCGCCCGCATAGCGGCTGATCAGATGCAGCGAGGAGACCGGGACGTAGAGTTTATCGTTGCCCGCGTAATGCAGGATCAGGTACTCCGCCGTGATACCGCCCGCTTCAAGGGTGGTGAGTCCGGCATAGCGCCCCACGCCGTGTTCAAGGTGTACGACCGGTTGTCCGGTGCGCAGCTCCGCCAGGTTGCGGATCAGCGTTTCGGTATTAATGGCGCGGCGGTTGTCCTGACGTGGTCGGCTGACGCGTTCGCCCAGCAGATCGCTTTCGCATATCAGCGCCCAGTGTCGCAGGGTATCCACGAATCCATGTTCGCTCGCTCCAACCTGCAGATAGCAGCCGGAATCTTGCGCCTGCTCAAGACGGGCAATGGGTTTCGGCGCCAGTTTGATGCGTGACAACAGTTCCTGCAGCGTTTCCCGTCGGCCCTCACTCTCGACCGAGAAGACAATGCGGCCGCTGAACTGCTCCACGAAACGGCGCAGCGCATCGAGCGGGGATTTTTGCTGATGTTCGACGGCCAGCACCGGCAGCGTCTGGTAGCCCAGATTGACGTTGGCGGCCTTCGACGGCAATGACTCCGTGCGCAGCTGTACGCGCGGCCATTGCTTGATTTCGCTCAGCAGCGTGTCGACCTGTAGCCACAGGACGGGCGGGGCCAGCAGCGGACGCATCGGATCGACGCTACGGCTGTCATAGCGCTGTTGAATGTCTTGCCAGAACCGTTCTGCGCTGTGCTGCAGATCGCCGCTGTTGACCAGTAATGTCCCTTCTGGGAAGTAGCTGAATAGCGAGGGCAGGGGCTGGCTGAAAAACAGCGGTTGCCAATATTCGATACCGGCGGGCCAGGTGTTTTTGCTGACCTGCTGGTAGACGTGCTCCGGGTCGCGTCGCACCTCAAACTGCTCTCGCCACTGGCTGCGGAACAGCTCGATGGCGTCTTTGTCCGTCGGGAACTCGTGAGCGGGCAGCAGGCTGATGTGGTCGACCTCATTCAGCGTACGCTGGGTATCGACATCAAACAGCCGCAGGCTATCGATGTCATTATCGAAGAAGTCGATGCGGAACGGTTCTTCGCTGCCCATCGGGAACAGGTCTAGCAACGCGCCGCGCGTAGCGAATTCCCCATGCTCCATCACTTGATCCACGCTGCGATAGCCCGCTTGTTCCAGCTGTTCGCGCAGTTTGTCGCGAGACAGATGCTGGCCTTTTTTCAACATCAGCGCATGCCCATGCAGGAACGTATGCGGGCAGACTTTCTGCATCAGCGTGTTGACCGGCAGGATGAGCACGCCACGCTCCATCAGCGGGAGCTGATACAAGGTCGCGAGTCGGGCAGAGATAATTTCCTGATGAGGCGAGAAACTGTCGTAAGGCAAGGTTTCCCAGTCCGGCAAGGTGGTCACCGGCTGATCCGTAAACTGTTGGATTTCGTCACGAAGCCGCAGCGCATTTTGCATATCCGGGGCGATCATCACCACCAGCCCTGCATGACGTTCGATGATTTCTGCGCATTCGACGGCGCACGCCGCGCCGGTCAATTCGCCCAGCAGGCGCTGCTCTCCCGCTTTGCGTGGCAAGGTATAACGGTATTGTTCAGGCATAGTCTGATTATCAGGTCTTAATCTCGGCCCCTCTAAGAAAAAGCCGGAGAGAGAGATAGTTAGGGTTCCATAAAGCGGTACTACCCTTTATTATCCTTGATCACTTTGCTTTAGCAACCTCATCCAGACGGATTTCATGTATCAACCTGTCGCGTTATTTATCGGCCTTCGCTACATGCGCGGGCGTGCCTCGGACCGCTTTGGGCGGTTTGTCTCCTGGCTGTCGGCTATCGGCATCACCCTCGGCGTGATGGCGTTGGTCACCGTCCTTTCCGTGATGAACGGATTCGAACGAGAACTGGAAAAAAGCATTCTGGGATTGATGCCGCAGGCATTGATTACTACGCCCCAGGGGTCGCTGAACCCTGGTCAGCTACCGGTTTCCGATTTGCAAAACCTCAAAGGCGTGACGCGTATCGCGCCCCTGACGACGGGCGACGTGGTGTTGCAAAGCGCGCGCGGCGTGGCGGTTGGCGTCATGCTGGGCGTGAATCCGGACGAAGACGAGCCGTTGTCGCGCTATCTGGTCAACACCCGTCAGCAGCAGCTGCAGCCGGGGGCCTATCAGGTCATCTTGGGCGAGCAGTTGGCGAGTCAACTGGGCGTTAAACGCGGCGAACAGTTGCGCCTGATGGTGACCAGCGCCAGCCAGCTTACGCCCATGGGCCGCATTCCTAGCCAACGTCTGTTCACGGTGGCGGGCACGTTCGCCGCGCAAAGCGAGGTGGACGGCTATCAGCTGTTGGTTAATCAGCAGGATGCCTCTCGACTGCTGCGCTACCCGCTCGGCAATATCACCGGCTGGCGGCTCTGGTTGCAAGAACCGCTGACGGTAGATTCGCTCAGTCAGCAATCGTTGCCCGCCGGGACCGTATGGAAAGACTGGCGCGAGCGTAAGGGCGAACTGTTTCAGGCGGTACGAATGGAAAAAAATATGATGGGGCTGTTGTTGAGTCTCATCGTGGCCGTGGCGGCCTTTAACATCATCACGTCGCTGGGACTGCTGGTGATGGAGAAACAGGGAGAAGTAGCGATTTTGCAGACGCAGGGATTGACGCAGCGTCAAATTATGGCGCTGTTTATGGTTCAGGGCGGCGGAGCCGGCGTGTTGGGATCGCTGGTGGGGGCGTTGTTTGGCGTGCTGTTGGCCAGCCAACTGAATACGCTGCTGCCGTTGCTGGGGCTGCTCATCGACGGCGGATCTCTGCCGGTCGTCATCGAGCCGCTGCAGGTAACGGTGATCGCGCTCGTGGCGATGCTGCTGGCGCTGCTCTCCACGCTGTATCCTTCCTGGCGCGCCGCCGCCGTCCATCCTGCTGAGGCTTTACGTTATGAATAAGAATTTATTGTTACAGTGCCGCCATTTGTGCAAGCGCTATCAGGACGGGAAGGTCTCGACCGATGTGTTGAAGGACGTCTCGTTTGAGATGGCGCCGGGCGAAATGATGGCGATAGTCGGGAGTTCGGGGTCCGGCAAAAGTACGCTGCTGCATTTGCTGGGCGGCCTGGATTCGCCGACCTCGGGCGACGTAATTTTCAAAGACAAACCGCTGAACACCTTGTCCCCCGCGGCCAAAGCGGCGTTGCGCAACCACGAACTGGGGTTCATCTACCAGTTCCATCATCTGCTTCCGGATTTCACTGCGTTGGAAAACGTGGCGATGCCGCTGTTGATCGGAAAAACGTCGCCGAAAGCCGCCAAAGAACAGGCGCGTGACATGCTGGCGGCGGTTGGACTGGAAAAACGCAGTCACCATCGCTCCGCAGAGCTTTCTGGGGGGGAGCGCCAGCGCGTTGCGATAGCTCGCGCGCTGGTGAACAACCCGTCCTTGGTGCTGGCCGATGAGCCTACCGGCAATCTCGATCAGCGTACTGCCGATACCATCTTTGAACTTTTAGGCGAACTGAACGTGCGTCAGGGCACCGCATTTCTGGTGGTCACGCATGATTTGCAGCTGGCGCATCGCCTCAGCCGACAGTTGGAAATGCGCGACGGTCAACTTCAGCAGGAACTGACGCTGGTGGGGGCACCGCAATGAGTTTTCCTCCACTTTCACTACGGGTGGGATTGCGGTTTAGTCGGGGACGTCGTCGCAGCGGCATGGTGTCGTTAATCTCGGCGATTTCCACGTTCGGAATTGCGCTGGGGGTTGCGGTGCTGATCGTCGGGTTAAGTGCGATGAACGGCTTCGAGCGTGAGCTCAAAAATCGTATTTTGGCCGTGGTGCCACACGGAGAAATCGAAGCGGTTAATCCGCCCTTTACTGGCTGGCAGGCGATGATTCCGAAGGTTGAAGCGGTGCCGGGCATTGCCGCAGTTGCGCCTTACATCAATTTCACCGGATTACTGGAACACGGCGCCAACCTGCGGGCCATTCAGTTCAAAGGGGTTGATCCACAGCAGGAGCTTCGTCTAAGCGCGCTGCCGCATTTTGTTCTGAACGATGCCTGGAGCCGTTTTCAGGCCGGTGAGCAGCAGGTCGTGCTGGGGAAAGGCGTGGCTGATGCTCTAGGCGTGAATGAGGGCGAGTGGGTGACGGTGATGATCCCCAACAGCGATCCGCAGATGAAGTTGCTACAGCCTAAGCGCATCCGTTTACACGTCACCGGTATTCTTCAACTGAGCGGGCAGCTCGATCACAGCCTGGCATTAGTGCCGTTGAAAGATGCGCAGGGGTATCTGGATATGGGCGAAGCGGTAACCGGTCTGGCGCTGAAGATGGATGATGTGTTTGCCGCCAATCAACTGGTGCGCGATGCAGGCAAGGTAACGGAAGAGTACGTTTACATCCGCAGCTGGATTGGCACTTACGGCTATATGTATCGCGATATTCAGATGATCCGCACGATTATGTATCTGGCGATGGTATTGGTGATTGGGGTCGCCAGTTTCAATATTGTCTCCACGTTGGTGATGGCGGTGAAAGACAAGAGCAGCGATATCGCCGTATTACGAACGCTGGGCGCCGGGGACGGACTGATACGCGCCATTTTCGTCTGGTATGGTCTGCTGGCGGGCCTGCTCGGCAGCGTGCTGGGAGCCATCGTTGGGATTATCGCCACGCTGCAGCTCAC
Source organism: Lonsdalea britannica (assembly GCF_003515985.1). Taxonomy (GTDB): domain Bacteria; phylum Pseudomonadota; class Gammaproteobacteria; order Enterobacterales; family Enterobacteriaceae; genus Lonsdalea; species Lonsdalea britannica. Next base: position 2,705,598 of record NZ_CP023009.1, read on the forward strand.
GCCGTTGATCCGCGGTATCGAAATGATAACCGGCCATCGTTTTCTGTCCGGCGATATCTACTTTATTGACTTCCTGCCGTCAGAACTGCATGCCGCTGACGTCATACTGGTGTTGGTCACCGCGTTAGCGCTCAGCCTGATCGCCAGCTGGTATCCCGCACGCCGGGCCAGCCGCATCGATCCTGCCAGAGTGTTGAGCGGGCAATAAGCAGGGACACAACGTTCACGGCTCAGTCGCGGTAGCGTCAAACTCTGAGCCAGCGGGAGTGAAGGGAGTAGGGTATGTATTACGGGTTCGATGTCGGCGGCACCAAAATAGAAATCGGTGTGTTTGACGCCGACTGGCGGCCGGTATGGCAAAAGCGCGTGGCGACGCCGCGCGATGACTATGGTCAGTTGCTGACGACGCTGAAGCTACTGACTGATGAAGCTGATACGGTGGCCGGAAGCCCTGGTTCCATCGGCATCGGCGTACCCGGTTTGTACGAACAAGACGCTGGGACGTTGTTTACCGCTAATCTGCCCTCCGCCATGGGGCGTACTTTGCATCAGGATCTTACCCGCCTGTTGCAACGGGAAATCCGCATTAGCAACGACGCCAACTGTTTTGCCCTTTCTGAAGCACATCACCCTGACTTCCGCCATTCTCCGGTCATCTTCGGTCTTATTTTGGGGACCGGGGTGGGGGCGGCCTGATCGTCAACGGCCACCCGGTGAATGGCGCCAACGGCATTGCTGGCGAGTTCGGGCACACCCGGTTACCCGCGGATGCGCTGGATATTCTTGGCGCTGAATTGTGCCAGGCGCCCTGCGGATGTGGTCGAAAAGGGTGTATTGAAAACTATATTTCAGGTCGGGGCTTCGAATGGCTATATCAGCATCGCTATTCGCAGCCCCTGCCCGCCACCGCCATTATCCAGCGCTATGACGCCGGCGATAAGCAGGCTCAGATCCACGTCGAGCGTTATATGCGGCTTTTGGCCGCTTGTCTGGGTAATCTGCTGACGTTGCTTGACCCGTCTCTTCTAGTGCTGGGCGGCGGCCTTTCTAATTTCGACGCTATTTATTCATTATTGCCGCGTTATTTACCTGACTTCCTGTTACCTACAGCACGTTTGCCTTCGATCGAAAAGGCGCGCTATGGGGATGCGGGCGGTGTGCGGGGAGCGGCTTTGCTACACTTACTGGAGCCTTAAGGAGCAAACATGCATTCGCATCGGCGTTTAGGCCGTTTTCGTCAGGGGAAGCGTATGCGTCATCAGCGTTTGCGTGCGCGTATTTTTCACATTGATTATCTGGCGGTGAAACACGTGAAAAAACCTCGTGTGGTGGTACTCACCGGCGCGGGTATTTCTGCGGAATCCGGCCTTCAAACTTTTCGCGCTGCTGATGGGCTGTGGGAAGAGCATCGTGTTGAAGATGTGGCGACGCCGGAGGGATTCTTGCGGGATCCGGCGCTGGTTCAGCGTTTTTACAACGACCGACGCCGTCAGCTGACGCAGCCGGAGATTGTCCCGAATGACGCCCACCGAGCGCTGGCGCAGTGGGAAGAGATATTGGGCGACGACTTTTTACTGGTCACGCAGAACATCGATGATTTGCATGAACGGGCCGGGAGTCAGCGCGTGGTGCATATGCACGGCGAGCTGCATAAGGTGCGTTGCGATCGAAGCGGACAAGTATTCGAACGTGACGGGGACGTCGGTGAAGACGAACGGTGCACGTGCTGTGAAATTCCGGCACGTTTGCGTCCTCACATTGTTTGGTTCGGCGAAATGCCACTGGACATGGATCGCATATATCAGGCATTGACCGAAGCGGATTTCTTCATTGCCATCGGCACATCGGGCAACGTCTATCCCGCAGCCGGATTTGTTTATGAGGCGCATCAGCACGGGGCGCATACGGTTGAGCTTAATCTTGAACCGAGCCAGGTCGAAAGCCATTTTGATGAGAAAATTTATGGCCCAGCCAGCCAGGTGGTGCCGGATTTCGTCCGCCGTTGGTTGCTTGCGCACATCAGCATCTCGTTTTAAGCCGTTTGTCTCACCGGTCACGTGAAGACAAACGTCTGGCGCGAACTTCCGCTTAATCGAGATAGCGTCCAGTGAACCCGTTAGGGAATACTCAGGCCCATGCCGCGCATGGGCCTTTTTTACATCGTTTTTATTGGGTTACTGTTTTGCAGTCATGGGGGCGCTGGTAGTGCCGCGTCGCGGGGCAACGGCCATCCAGATTTCGCTTTGCAGAAAAGGTTTGTGGGGCTGCGCTTAATTTTCATGTGATCAAGAGAGCAGGGATACTGTTCTGTTTAGTTATTATTGCATGCCCAGTGTGTCATCATAGGGCAAATGCAATGATTGATAGGGTATTTCGGCCATTGCCTAAGATAAAAAACATTATAATGTTCTGATAAAGGCCATCGATCGCGAGTATGGCAGGTCAATTATCTTCCCGAGCGAGCGTGAGTGAGCGTATGTACGTGTTGCGTTGGAAATTTATAGTGATGGCAGCGGTCCTCATGGTCCTTTCTGGTTGCAGCCATCATGCGCCGCCGCTGAACGGGCGCTTGAGTGATTCCCGGGAAGTCAAAGCACAGTTACACCAGCAACTGGCCGAATGGCGTGGAACGCCCTACCGCTATGGGGGCCTTAACCGCCGTGGCGTGGATTGTTCGGGTTTCGTCTATCTGACATTCCGAGACAAATTTGGCGTGCAGTTGCCGCGCTCAACGGAAGATCAGGTCGAAGTGGGCACGCGTATCGATAAAGAAGACCTGTTGCCGGGCGATCTGGTGTTTTTCAAAACCGGAAGCGGGAATAGCGGTATGCATGTGGGCATCTATGATGCTAATGAGCAATTCATCCATGCTTCCACGAGCAAAGGCGTGACGCGTTCATCGCTTAACAATGTTTATTGGAAACGAGCCTATTGGCAGGCTCGCAGAATCTGATGGAGCTCGATGCATCCTTGAGTCTCTGAACCGATATTTTTAGGGTGTTAAGAGACAGCATCGAAAGCTCCACGGTTAGAATCCCGAACGTAATGAAAGGCCTATTGTGAAAGTTGGTTGAGTATTTGTTGTGTATCGTGGTTGTAATATTATCAGTGTTCTGAAATTGAAAATGTTTGTTAATAAACTGCAACGCTTATTGGGGGTTTGTCTGAAAAGTGAAAAACGAATTGTGTTCTCTTGCGCTCGCATTATAGAGTGATTGTAAGACGTTCTTTTATTCAGTTTTCACCCTGCGCAGTTTTTATTATGACCATCGCATTCGCGTGATCTTAACCGTCTTAATTTATTAGACTTATGATTAATATATGACAAACGATCAATCGATTAATAATGACTGATTGAGTTGTGGTGAATGGAAACGTGCGATGTTTGACGTCTCTGTTCGGGTGAATGTTCACATTATCTGATTCTGGCTAAAACACTATGCGTATCCAGCTTGATGTGGAGTATATCAGCAACTACCTATTTTCACCGGTCTATAGCCTAGACGCCCGGCTTCTCGCCGTGGAAATGACTGGCCGCTTTCACAGCGTCGCCGGCAATCTGGCTATGCCCCAGAGTATCTTGTTGAGCCTGCTCGATAGATCGCAGAAGGTTGCCTTATTTAAAGAGCAACTTCTTATTATTAAAAGCAAAGCGTCATGGTTTCGAGATAATCAGGTGATGGTTTTGCTCAAGATTGATCGTGCTTTGTCTGAATTAGTTATTCGTGATGAAAAAATTAAAATGACGCTTAACGAACTTTCTTTTATCCAACTCGAAATTAATGAGATTTATCCTAACCTCGACGAAGGTAAGGAAAATCCTAATATTCTGGCGCTCAGTGAATCGTTTAATTTGTGGCTGGATAATTTCGGCTCGGGAAAAACCAATTTGAAACCATTTTACGATGGCTTATTTCGCCATGTGAAATTGGATCCTCGTTTCGTCCAGCGCTTATTAACTCGTCCGACGGAAGTCTCTATGATCACCCCCATGCTGAGCGTCATCAAAAAGCATAACGCCGGAATGATGGTGATTGCTCAGGGAATTGATAGCCCAGCCTTGCTTGAAAAGTCATACGATCTCGACATCAGTGGCGTTCAGGGGCAACTCTGGCCTGCGGTGCCGTTAGAACAGCTGGATCAGAAACTACCCGCTGCGGTGTGCTATGGGTAAATCTGTCGCGTAATCCATCTCTTCTGCTCATTAATATCCTTATCTTTACTCAGTGTTAATTCCTTGTACACCGCTCTACACTGCGGTAAAAAGAGGATCCGACCATGCCGAACCCGCTTAAATTCCATAATCGTTACTACCAGCAACTACCCGATTTCTACACCCCGGTGGAACCTTCTCCGTTGCAAGGCGCCAGGCTGCTTTACCACAGTCAAGCGCTGGCCAACGAGCTGGGATTGTCCGCAGAATGGTTTACGCCTGAGAACAGCCCTATTTGGTGCGGTGAAAAACACCTGCCAGGTATGCAGCCGCTTGCACAGGTCTACAGTGGACATCAGTTTGGCGTGTGGGCCGGTCAATTAGGGGATGGTCGGGGAGTTTTACTTGGCGAGCAGCTGTTAGCCGACGGACGCCACGTTGACTGGCATCTTAAGGGGGCGGGGAAAACACCTTATTCGCGTCAGGGTGACGGGCGTGCCGTATTGCGTTCGGTGATCCGTGAGTTTTTGGCCTCTGAGGCATTACATGCTTTGGGGATCCCGACGACACGTGCGCTGACGATCGCCACTAGTGAACAAGGGGTGCAGCGTGAAACGGTAGAGCGGGGCGCAATGCTTGTGCGCATTGCGGAAAGTCATGTGCGATTCGGCCATTTCGAACACTTTTATTATCGTCGCGAGCCCGAGAAAGTCCGTCAGTTGGCTGATTTTGTCATTGAGCACCATTGGCCGCAGTGGCATCTGGAGTCGGATAAATATCGCCTGTGGTTCACCGACGTGGTGGAGCGCACCGCGCGTCTGATTGCGCACTGGCAGTCGGTGGGCTTCGCGCATGGCGTAATGAACACCGATAATATGTCCATTCTGGGTATGACAATTGACTACGGCCCGTTCGGCTTTTTGGACGATTACGATCCCCATTTCATCTGCAATCACTCTGATTACCAAGGGCGTTACTCTTTTGATAATCAGCCAGCAGCGGCGCAGTGGAATCTACATCGGCTGGCTCAATCGCTCTCTGGGCTGATGTCGCCGGAAGTGTTGCAGTCAGCGCTGGATCGCTTCGCGCCAGTATTAATGCAACGGTACGGCGAGCTGATGCGCGCGAAACTGGGCTTCTCGTTTGCAGACCCAGCGGATAACGACATCCTGACGGGATTATTTCGTCTCATGCATCAGGAAAAAGCCGACTACAACCGAACTTTCCTGCTGCTATGTGAGACGGAAGCACACAACGAGCGTTCGCCGCTGCGCGATGAGTTTGTCGATCGCGAAGCATTTGACCGCTGGTTTGCCGCTTATCGACGCCGACTGCTACTTGAGCCCGATGACGAGGTTGTCCGGCAGAAAAACATGCAGAACGCCAATCCAACGTACGTATTGCGTAACTATCTGGCGCAACAGGCCATTGAACGGGCTGAACAGGACGATATCGAAGCGCTGTCGCGTTTGCACCGTGCTATTAGCCAGCCTTTCAACACAGAGCCGGATTTGACTGAGCTGTCAGCGCCTCCGCCTGAATGGGGAAAACATTTGGAAATTTCCTGTTCCAGCTAAATAGCCCTGGCATTTTTCATGATGGATCTGCGAGTTGGGCGGGAGGCGCTCTGAAGTGATAAAGGGACTTGCGCGGCGAATTTACACCCGGTCGGCTCGTTTTGTGAACAGATTCCCTTTCGAAAGACAAGTTTCTGCAAAATAAGTTCACTCCGGCTGGAGCAAAAATTATTTTCTGTTTATATACTAGCGTTTAAAGCAATCTGAATTCATACCCGCTCAGCTTATCCGACTGGTTTCCTTTCAACGAAGCGCAGTGGTTTTCCGTAATATACAAAAATCTCTTTTATCCTGCGGCAAGGGCGAGTACTGAATTCGGTTAGGTAAAAAACAGGGGATCATTGGATGTTGTTAGCAAAAAGAAAAACGCAAGGGCTGCGACTGGGCATGACGGGAGGCGCACTCTGGCTGGGCGGCCTGCTTGCGTTTTCAGCTCAGGCGGCCACGCAAACCATGCTGTCAGGGACGACGACGCCAATATCCACCGCTGCACCTGCCACCGCCGGTCTGCGGGGACAGTTGCCAGCAGGCATGACGCTACATTATGACTCTGCGCTTCGCGGGCTGTATGCGCAAATGGCTGAGCAGCCGATGTGGTCAGATAGTCGGGCAGTCAGTGCTTTCCAGCAACAATTAGCCGAGCTTGCGCTAGCTGGCATTCAGCCACAGTTCACCACCTGGGTTTCTTGGTTGACCGATCCTAAACTGACCGGGTTGGCGCGGGATCGTGTGCTTTCCGATGCGATGCTGGGCTATCTGCAGTTTGTCTCCGGCGTAGAAAAAAACGGAAGCAACTGGTTATACGCCAATGTGCCCTATACGTTATCTTTGCCTCCGTCAGGGCTGATTGCGGAGTGGCAAAATGCGGTTAAAGAAGGTCGCAGCGCCGAGTTTGTGGCCTCTTTGGCGCCAAGGCACTCCCAATATGCGAAGATGCATGAAGCGTTGAAGGCGAGCCTGCTGGATAATCGCCCATGGCCGAAATTGCAGCTTGCGGGAACCTTGCGTCCGGGCGATCAAAGCAGCGAGTTGACCGTTCTGCAGGAAATTTTGCAACGCACCGGGATGTTGGCGTCGAATACGACCACGCTGCCGCTGTTCAATGAATCTTCTTCGACCGACGGCAGTGTGAACGTCACGCCATCAGGAGCAGAGAATGTTTACACGGGCGAATTGGTGGATGCGGTTAAGCGCTTCCAGCATTGGCACGGTTTGCAGGATGATGGCGCGATTGGGAAACGAACTAAAGACTGGCTGAATGTGTCCTCGCAGATGCGAGCAACGTTGCTGGCGCTAAACATTCAGCGGCTGCGTTTAATTCCCGACAATGTATCAACCGGTATCCTGGTCAATATTCCTAACTTTTCACTGACCTACTATCAAAATGGTGCGGAAATTTTATCCTCTCGCGTCATTGTCGGACAGCCAAAACGCAAAACCCCGATGATGAGCAGCGCCTTGGTCAACGTGGTGGTAAATCCCCCTTGGAACGTACCAACGACGCTGATCCGTCAGGACATCATCCCTAAAGTGATTATGGATCCGGGGTATTTGCAGCGTCATGGGTATACGCTGTTGTCTGATTGGAGTGAGAATGCTCAGCCAATCGATCCTTCCATGATCGATTGGTCTCAGGTTTCGGCTGAGCGATTCCCCTATCGTCTGCGTCAGGCTCCGGGAAGCACTAACTCGTTGGGGCGCTACAAATTCAATATGCCGAATTCCGAGGCCATCTATCTTCACGATACGCCGAACCATAATCTGTTCCATAAAGATATTCGGGCACTGAGCTCGGGTTGCGTGCGAGTCAATAAGGCCGCTGAGCTGGCGGGCTTGCTGTTGCAAGATGCGGGCTGGAACAGCGCGCGGGTTTCTTCCACGTTGGAAGAGGGCAATACGACTTATGTCACCATGCGCAAACGTATTCCGGTGAGCTTCTATTACCTGACGGCTTGGGTCGCAGAGGATGGTAAAGCGCAATATCGTACAGATATTTACAATTATGATGGCCGGTCAAAAACCGGTGAAAGCACACTGTCTAAAGTCGGGTTATTACTGCAGTAAACAAGGATTTCCGTAAGTTACGGCTGAGTCAGCCCGCCCAGGGGGGAGAAAAGGTGATAACGCCCCCCTGTCGGGCGGGTTGACTCAGCTAATGACGACGGTTAAGGTTCAAAGCGGTGCGCGTTTTGTGCCCTCACACCGATTATTAGCCTGGGTAATATTGTTATATGGAACACATCGATAACCATCGTCGCAAATGGTTGACGCTCGGAGGAGCTGCTCTGGGCATAGCCTTGCTTCCCGGTCAGTCACTCGCCTCATTATCAACTGCACGTCCTCGAATTTTAACACTCAATAATCTTAATACGGGCGAACGCCTCAAAGCAGAGTTTTTCGATGGACGACGGTATATCAAAGAAGAACTTACCCGATTAGATTATTTCTTTCGTGACTATCGTGCGAATAAAATCAAAAGCATTGATCCGCAACTTTTCGACCAGTTATATCGATTGCAGGTCATGTTAGGAAACAATAAGCCGGTACAGCTGATTTCTGGTTACCGCTCTCGTGGCACGAATGAGGATCTTCGCTCGCACAGCCGTGGCGTTGCCAAGCAAAGCTACCATACGCAAGGTAAAGCGATGGACTTCCATATTGAAGGCGTGCAACTCGCGAATATTCGAAAAGCTGCCGTCAAGATGCGAGCTGGCGGCGTCGGATACTATCCGCGTAGCAACTTCGTCCATATTGATACCGGTCCCGCGCGTACCTGGTAAGGCATAGAATAAAAACGCGGCCAGGTTCAATGAATCATCGGCTGTGAAGGCGAAAGCGGAGCGATATGAAATACCAAATTATTCCTGTGACGGCATTTAGCCAAAACTGCACCTTGTTGTGGGCTGAAGAGAGTGGGGATGCTGCTTTAGTCGACCCAGGCGGAGAGGCTGAAAAGTTGAAGCAAGCCGTGGCCCAAGCTGGTGTGACGGTTAAGCAAATCCTTTTGACCCATGGACATTTGGACCATGTTGGGGCGGCAGCGGAACTTGCCAGCTATTATCAGGTGCCTATCAAAGGTCCGCAGCGTGCCGATGCATTCTGGTTGGATGGTCTGCCAGCGCAAAGTCGGATGTTTGGTCTTGATGATTGTCAGCCATTGACGCCGGATGAATGGCTGGATGAAGGCGATACTGTGGCCATCGGCGAAGTACAGCTCTCAGTCTTGCATTGTCCGGGGCATACGCCGGGCCACATTGTCTTTTTTAATGAGTCTGCGCGGCTGGCGATTTCCGGCGATGTGATCTTCAGAGGCGGCGTGGGTCGTAGCGACTTCCCCCAGGGGAATCATGAAGCGCTGATTCAGTCGATTACCACAAAACTGTTGCCGCTGGGTGATGATGTTGCTTTTATCCCCGGGCATGGACCGATGTCGACTTTCGGTGAAGAACGCCGGACTAACCCGTTTTTGCAGGGAATGACTGTCAGGTAACAGATCGGTTGAACACCTAAACTCAGGCGAATAAAAAAGCCAGCCCGGTTGATACGGAGCTGGCTTTTTATTGTCTATCGATTCACGTCTTATAACACGGCAACAATAGCCTCACACAGCGGAGCCATATTTTCTGGCGTCATGCCGGCCACATTGACCCGGCCGGAATTGACGGCATATACGCCAAACTCATCGCGCAGGCGAATGACTTGCTCTTTGCTCAGTCCGCTAAACGAGAACATACCGTTCTGCTGGATTATGAAAGAGAAATCCTGTTGCGCGCCTTTTTCTTGAAGGGTATTCACAAACAGCTGACGCATACGTTGAATACGCTCGCGCATCGCTGTCAGTTCCTGCTCCCAAATCCCCCGTAGAACGTCGTTAGACAAAATCGTCGCTACGACAGCAGCTCCATGAGAAGGCGGGTTAGAGTAGTTTGCACGAATCACCGCTTTTATCTGACTAAATGCGGTATCGACTACCGCGCTATCCGCGGCAACCAACGTACAGGCTCCCACTCGTTCGTTATACAAGCCAAAGTTTTTGGAATAGGAGCTCGCGACCAGCAGTTCTTGATGTTTGGCAGCGAAAGTGCGCAGACCCTGAGCATCTTCATCCAAACTGTTAGCAAATCCCTGATAGGCGAAATCAAAGAGGGGCAACCAGCCTTTCTGCTGTGAGAGGGAAGCCAATTGGCCCCACTGTTCAGGCGTAGGGTCAATCCCCGTAGGGTTATGGCAACAACCGTGGAATAAAACGATGTCGCCAGTCTGAGCGGCACTCAGGCTTGCCACCATGCCATCGAAATCCAGTTTGTGCGCAGTGGCATCGTAGTAGTCGTAGTCACAGACTTCCAGTCCCACCGCTGCAAAGACGTTTCTGTGGTTAGGCCAGGTTGGATTACTGATCCAAATACGTTTAGCCGAGGTGTTATGCGCAATAAAATCCGCTGCAACACGCAGAGCTCCGGTGCCCCCAGGTGTTTGGGCTGTCCGAGCGCGCTTATTTGTGATGATGTCGTTATCTTTGCCGAACAGCAACTCTTGGGTGCGGAGTGCAAATTCCGGTAAGCCATCGATGCTGAGATAGTTTTTGCTGACTTCATTTTCAAGCAAATACTGTTCTGCTTTTTTTACGCTGGTTAATACAGGTGTTTTTCCGGTTTCGTCCTTATAAACACCGATACCCAGATTGATTTTATGAGGACGCTCGTCAGCGCGAAAGAGATCGGCTAACCCAAGAATAGGGTCGGCTGGAGCAGCAGAGATTTTTTCAAACATTGCGCAGTAGTTCCGTGACTGAATTTAAGCAATAGAGCTAGCAGGTTAACGCTAGCGCCAGGCTTTGCCAACCGTTTGCATCAAAGAAATGACATTTACTGGGAAAGGAAGAACACAAGCAGGTCAACAGAATGTTAGCTTTTACATAAACTAAAACGCCAGCCGGAGATACCGGCTGGCGTGTAATCTAAACCTGGTTTTTTCAACTAAACTACCAAAAAAGGCAGATAATCTTTACTCAGATTAGAACTGGTAAACAACACCCAGTGCTACGCGGTCATCGTTAGCGACACGGTATGCGTTATCGTTGTCCAGCAGGTTGATGTCGTATTCAGTGTAGACGGACATGTTTTTGTTGAACGCGTAGTTAGCACCCAGGCTGACGTATTTGCTTACGTAGTCATTGTTGCCGTTAGAGTCGTCTTTCGCTTTGGCGGAAACGTAACCCAGAGACGGAGTCAGACCGAAGTCGAAGGTGTACTGCGCGACAGCTTCGAATACTTTGGTTTTGTCTGCGGTGCTTGTGAAAGCGGTTAAACCGTTACCGATATAGGTCAGGTTGCGGTATTCACCGTAGGTCGCGGCCAAATAAACGCTGTTAGCGTCATATTTCAGACCTGTAGCCCAAGCTTCAGCACGGTCACCGTGACCATCGTCTGATTGATCGGTAGTACGGTCAACGGTTTCATAAGAACCGATTACACCCACGCCGATCGGTGAAGTGTAAGAAGAAGACACACCCCAGCCGTCGCCATTCTGGCGTTCTACAACACGAGAACCTTCGTTTTTGCCTTGGTACTGTACGGCGAAGTCCCAGCCATCAACCAGGCCGAAGAAGTTTTTGTTGCGGTAGGTTGCTACGCCAGAGCTACGGCCTGTGATGCTGTCGGTGTACTGGCTGTCGCTGCCAAATTCTGGCAGAACGTCGGTGTAAGAAATACCGTCGTAGGCGATGCCCAGGTTACGACCGTAGTCGAATGAGCCGTAGTCAGCGAATTTGAAGCCAGCGTAAGCGTAGCGAGTTTTGCTAGCAGATGCATTCTGGTTTTCAGCGCCTGAAGCATTGAATTCATATTCGAAACGACCGTAACCGGTCAGTTCGTTAGTGATCTGAGTTTCACCTTTGAAGCCAAGACGAGCATAAGTTTTGTCGCCATCGTTATCGGAGTCATCGGAGAAGTAGTGCAGGCCAACAACTTTGCCGTAAAGATCCAGCTTGTTGCCGTCTTTATTATAGACTTCAGCTGCATTTGCTGCGCCTGCAGCTAACAAAGCCGGGATTACCACTGCAAGAAAATTGCGCTTCATCATTGTTACCCTCATTGGTGTTATTGGACACCTACATTTGCCTCGAAAATTTCTTACGGAACTTTTGTGGCAATTGTGATGTCTTCCTGTGTCTGCACGCAGTTTTCCATTCACTAGGTCGTTAAGCTACCCTAAAAATGATACTAAGTTCGTAATCAGGTAACCATTGGAAAATATGTATTACAAAATGTAAAAACCACTGAACTTTTTACAAGAATGCTAAATAAAAGAAGGGGCCGTTATAAACGGCCCCTTCGCTATTCTAGATATTTGTTTTGCTTATATTAATTTTTTATTAAAAGCTCGCGTTACGTGGAGTTCGAGGGAACGGAATGACATCTCGAACATTTTGGACGCCGGTCACATAAGCGACCAAACGTTCGAAACCAAGACCGAATCCGGAGTGGGGAACCGTGCCGTAACGGCGCAGATCGCGGTACCAACTGTAGTCTTCTTTGTTCAGTCCCATTTCTTCCAGGCGACGGTCAAGATGGTCAAGACGCTCTTCACGTTGAGAGCCACCGATAATTTCACCGATACCCGGCGCCAAAACATCCATCGCGGCAACCGTTTTACCATCATCATTCATGCGCATATAAAACGCTTTGATATCTTTCGGGTAATTTTTAACCACCACGGGCGCTTTAAAATGTTTCTCAGCCAGATAGCGTTCGTGCTCTGAAGACAGGTCGATGCCCCAAGAAACCGGGTTTTCGAATGTTTCGCCGCAGTTTTCAAGAATAGTGATTGCGTCTGTGTAATCCACCTGAGAGAAATCGGCATGAATAAATTCCTCCAGACGGGTCAGCGCCTCCTTATCTACGCGCTGAGCGAAAAATGCCATATCGTCCGCGCGTTCTTCCAGAACAGCTTTAAACACAAACTTGAGCAGGTCTTCAGCCAGTTTGGCCGTATCTTCCAGATCGGCGAAAGCGACTTCGGGCTCGATCATCCAAAATTCAGCAAGGTGACGACTGGTGTTCGAGTTTTCAGCGCGGAAGGTCGGGCCAAAGGTGTAGATTTTGGATAGGGCGCAGGCGTAGGCTTCCCCATTCAGCTGGCCGGATACGGTCAGAAAAGCTTCTTTACCGAAGAAATCTTCATTGAAATCAACCGCTCCCTGTTCGGTACGCGGCAGATTTTCCAAATCCAATGTGGATACGCGGAACATTTCGCCAGCGCCTTCAGTGTCGGAGGCGGTAATCAACGGAGTGGAAACCCAGTTGTAACCTTGCTGGTGGAAGAAGCGATGGACGGCTTGAGCCAGTGTGTTACGGACGCGGGCGACAGCGCCGATCAGGTTGGTGCGTGGACGCAAGTGAGCGACTTCCCGCAGGTATTCTATACTGTGACGTTTGGCCGCCATAGGGTAGGTGTCCGGATCGTCAACCCATCCCACTACGCTCACGTTAGTCGCCTGCAGCTCGAAGCTTTGGCCCTGACCGGGGGATGCGACGACTTTACCCGTGATTTCCACTGAGCAGCCGGTCGTCAGGCGCAGAATATCACTCTGATAATTCTCAAGATTATTATTAACCACGGCCTGTAGTGAATCAAAGCAGGAACCGTCATAGACGGCAATGAAGGAAATACCGGCTTTAGAATCTCTCCGGGTACGTACCCAGCCGCGCACGGTGACTTCGTTGTCAACGGCGACACGGCCTTGCAGTACGTCGACTACAGGCACTACGCTCATAACATTCTCTCTTTGAATAAAATATGTTTAAAAAACAGTAAACGCCCTAGCTTAGGGCAGCATTGCTATGTTACTTGCCGGTATGCAGGACACAAGTAGAAATCACCGGAATGCAATAAGTTTTGTGCATTCCGGCGTCACTGGATTAAAGATTAAGCGATGGTCAGTGGGAACCGGCGTTTTAACTTGCCTTACGGACCTGTGGCAGGTCAAAAGCTTCACGCAGAGCGCTAACGAATGCCGGGTCGTGGCAAATGGTTTTTCCCGGGCTGTCAGATAATTTTGCTACCGGTCGTCCGTTACATTCGACCAACTTGATGACGATATTGAGCGGGGTGACGCCCGGAATATCGCAGGTAAGGCGCGTACCGATGCCAAAAACAAGATCGATGCGCTGCCAGAAATGGCGATATAGCGCGATTGCTTTATCCATATTCAGGCTGTCAGAGAAGACTAACGTCTTCTCCATCGGATCTATGCCGAGCGAAAGGTAATGCGCGATTGCTTTTTCGCCCCACTGGATAGGATCCCCTGAATCGTGGCGCAAGCCCTGATAGGCTTGCGCAAAGCGCGGGTCAAAATCCCTGAGGAACGCATCCATGGCGATGCAGTCTGTCAGAGCGATACCCAGTTGGTCGGGATATTCCTGTAGCCAAGCTTCCAGCGCCGCACGCTGGCTGTTTTCGAGCGTTGGACTGATTTGTTGATGCGCCTGAAACCATTCGTGAGCCTGGGTTCCTACCGGCGTCAGCTGCAGTCTCCGCGCGAGATCATAATTGCTGGAACCAATCAGATAAGGAAACTCAGCTTTCAGCGTACGCACGATGTTGAATTGCACATCGCGAGAGAATCGACGACGTGTGCCGAAATCCATCAGCTTGAAACGAGACAAATCCATGCCGGCGTTTGCCGTTTTGAACTGGTTGAGCGTTTGTTGCAGCTGTGCGAGTGCGTCGTTCACGCTGACCCGCGGTGAGCGCGAGCGGTGAACGACTTCGCTGACGACCGACAATAAAGGCACTTCCCACAGAATCACTTCACGCCAGGGGCCCGCGATGCGAATATCCAATCGGCCCTGATGATTGCTGATGTGAACCTGTCGGGGATTGAAGCGAAACGTCTTCAGCCAATTCAGATAATCCGTTTTGAAGAAAGGCAGCGCCGAAAGATAGTCAAACTCGTCCTCGCTGAGCGCCAGGCTGCCCATGGCCTCCACCTGTGCGGAGATCTCCTCCGCATACACGCCTAGTTTTTCGTCACCGCGGCAGCGGAACTCCGCCGCCACCTCAACATCGTAATACTGATGGTAGACAGCCTGCTGCATATGCAGTTTGTAGGCATCGGTATCCAGCAACGAGGTCAATATCGGGGAAGGGTTACAAGTCATAATGCGTTACAGCATCCTCGTTCAACGCAGTTAAGCGGTTAAAACGATGACGGAAGGGCTCGGAACCTTCCCAAAATCGTCTGTTTGTTCGCGCTATATCACCATAACGGGCGGATTTAGGCGAGATTCAAATGTGCGATTGTGAAAATAAAGTGTCTATTTTTTTGCCGTTTTTAACATTAGTGTTTGAAACCCAATGTTTTTTATACTAAACAAAAATTTAAAAAAAAACGCGTTGCTCATGATTCAAAAGCGAGAAATAGGGAATGTTTGCATTCCGTATCAGAGATCCTTTTAATAGAGGTAACAGTTTGTTCAATAAAGAATCTGTGTGTGAAAAAACCGCATTTTGATGCGTTGTTCCGACGGTTCGAAGGGAAATGACAAACGCTGAATTCACCTCTTGGTACGTCTATATTGAAAGACTCGGTGGTTTAACTCAGTTTACGCACCGTCGAACAACGCCGGCGCTGAATGAGAAAAACTCGCGTCCTTATTGAAATGGCGCTTCTGAACTCCGGCGGGCCTGATTGCATGACCTGTCGCCATTACTGTCCGTCACAAAGGTAACGATTTATGAGCCAGCAACCCCAAGTAAAATATCGGCACGACTACCGCGCGCCGGACTACACCATCACCGACATCGCATTAGATTTCGACCTGGGCCCGGATAAAACGCGGGTGATCGCTACCAGTCAGGTTATTTTGCAGGGCGAAACCGGCGCCCCCTTGCGGCTGGACGGTGAAGGATTGCACCTGATCGATATTCTGGTGGACGGCCAGCGCTGGACAGAGTACCAACAGCTTCCCGATGGCCTGGAACTTAATGGGTTGCCGGCCAAATTCGCGTTGCAGATCGAAACAGAAATCAACCCGGCCGCCAACAGCGCGCTGGAAGGGCTGTATCAGTCCGGCGATGCGTTGTGTACCCAATGCGAGGCCGAGGGGTTCCGCCACATCACCTATTATCTCGACCGTCCCGATGTACTGGCGCGTTTCACCACCCGCATCACCGCTGATAAAAATCGTTATCCCTACCTGTTGTCGAACGGCAACCGCGTTGCACAGGGCGAACTTGCCGATAACCGCCACTGGGTTGAATGGCAGGACCCGTTCCCCAAACCTTGTTATCTCTTTGCCTTGGTGGCGGGCGATTTTGACGTTTTACGCGACACGTTCACCACGCGTAGCGGTAAAGACGTCGCACTGGAACTGTACGTCGATCGCGGCAATCTCGATCGTGCCGATTGGGCCATGACGTCGCTCAAAAATGCAATGAAGTGGGACGAAACGCGCTTTGGTCTGGAGTACGACCTCGACATCTATATGATCGTCGCCGTCGACTTCTTCAACATGGGGGCGATGGAAAACAAAGGACTGAACGTCTTCAACTCTAAGTACGTTCTGGCTAAAGCGGAAACCGCAACCGATAAGGATTATCTCAATATTGAAGCGGTGATCGGACACGAGTATTTCCACAACTGGACCGGCAACCGCGTTACCTGCCGCGACTGGTTCCAACTCAGCCTCAAAGAGGGCCTGACGGTCTTCCGCGATCAAGAATTCAGCTCCGATCGGGGGTCGCGTCCCGCTAACCGGATCGACAACGTTCGCGTTATGCGCGGTGCGCAGTTCGCCGAAGATGCCAGCCCGATGTCGCATCCTATCCGACCGGATCAGGTCATTGAGATGAATAACTTCTACACCCTGACGGTCTACGAAAAAGGGTCTGAGGTTATTCGAATGATGCATACGCTGTTGGGCGAAGAGAAATTCCAGGCCGGAATGAGGCTGTATTTCGACCGTCATGACGGCAGCGCCGCAACCTGCGACGACTTTGTTCAGGCGATGGAAGATGCTTCTGGCATCGATTTGACGCAGTTCCGTCGCTGGTATAGCCAGTCCGGAACGCCTGTGCTGACGATCCAGGACGACTACGATGCGGCGAATGAGCAATATCGTCTGCAGGTTACGCAAAACACGCCGGTCGGTCATGACAAGCTGCGTAAACAGCCGCTACACATCCCACTGGATATCGAACTGTATGACCACGAAGGTCAGCCGATCCCGCTGGTGCAAAATGGTCAGTCAGTCGGTTCCGTGCTCAGCGTGACCGAACCCGAGCAGACGTTTGTGTTCGAACAGGTGCCATGTCAGCCGGTGCCTTCTCTATTAAGAGAGTTTTCTGCGCCGGTGAAAGTCAACTACAGCTGGGGCGACGAACAACTGACCTTCCTGATGCGTCATGCGCGCAATGCCTTTTCGCGCTGGGATGCGGCGCAAAGTCTGCTGGCTAGCCACATCCGTCTAAACGTAGCGCGCTATCAGCAGAAACAGCCGTTATCGCTGCCATTGCATGTGGTTGACGCTTTCCGCGGCGTTTTATTGGATGATTCGCTGGACCCGATGCTGGCCTCGCAGATCTTGTCGTTGCCTGGCGAAAATGAAATCGCGGAACTGTTCGATATCATCGATCCTGAAGCGATTTCCGCCGTGCGTCATGCGTTGACCCAAACGCTGGCGAAGGAAATGGCTGACGAGCTGCTGGCGGTGTATCGCGACAATCAGACGCCGGCCTATCGCGTCGATCAGGACGACATGGGGAAACGCGCGCTGCGTAATGTGTGCCTGCACTATCTGGCGTTTGGCGACGAACAGCAGGCGGATGCTCTGGTGAGTCGTCAGTTCGAACAGGCCGACAATATGACAGACTCCCTGGCGGCGCTGTCAGCGGCGGTGAGCGCATTATTGCCGTGCCGCGATGCGCTGCTGGCGTCATTCGACGAACGCTGGCATCAGGATGGTCTGGTCATGGATAAATGGTTTACGCTTCAGGCGACCAGCCAAGAAACCGACGTCCTTGATCGTGTGCGAGCGCTGTTGAAACACCGCTCTTTCAGCTTGAACAACCCGAACCGTTTGCGGTCATTAGTGGGTGCCTTTACCTCAGCCAACCCGGCGGCCTTCCATGCTTCTGACGGCAGCGGCTACCGTTTCCTGACAGAAATGCTGGTCGATCTCAATACGCGCAATCCACAGGTCGCCGCCCGTTTGATCGAGCCGTTGATCCGCTTGAAGCGCTACGATCACGGGCGTCAGGAACAGATGCGCAAAGCGCTGGAAACGCTGAAAGCGTTGCCTAATTTGTCGGGAGATTTGTTCGAGAAGATTACGAAGGCATTAGAAGCCTAAACGCTTTTAAGCGCAGCCTTGAGCCTATCGCTGGCGTCGCCGTCATATAAACTGGCGACGTAAAAAGGGTTAACACAGAAAGTCGAGGGGCGTTTCATCGCAGGATAGTCGAGGCCATGTTGAAGCACGAAAGCAGGGCTTTAATGTACCGCAACGTTTTGACGATGATGAAAAGCAGTGGTGCTTCACACGAAAAAACATCGCTTTATGTCACTCTGAAACAGCCGCTCGCCTGCGAAAGGTAGCGGCTGTTTTTTTCGTCTTATGACAGAGACTAGAATGCGGCCCGAGTCAAAGATGCATGATGCTCGGGTTTGGCGGGGGTCAGAATGCGCTCCAACACACTAGCTTCCAGCTCGGCCAGTTTCGCCGAGCCCCGGCGCCGAGGACGCGGTTGATCGACCAGAATATCCAGACCGACCTTGCCATCTTCAATCAAGATAACGCGGTCTGCCAGTGCGACCGCTTCGCTGACGTCATGGGTGACCAGCAGGACGGTAAAACCTTGTTCCAGCCAGAGTGATTCGATCAGTCTCTGCATTTCGATACGCGTTAACGCATCCAGTGCGCCCAGCGGTTCATCCAGCAGCAGCAGACCGGGGCGGTGGATCAATGCGCGAGCCAGCGCCACACGCTGTTTTTGTCCGCCGGAAAGGGCGGCTGGCCATTCGTTTGCACGCGAGGCCAGTCCCACGGCCGCCAGCGCATCCTGTGCGGCAGTGCGCCATTCACCCCGCAGCCCCAGCCCTACGTTATCAATCACTTTCTTCCAGGGAAGCAGGCGAGCCTCCTGAAACATCAGTCGGATATCGGACCGAGACTGGCTCAACGGGGCGCTGCCAGCCAGAAGTTCCCCGGATGAGACGGTTTCCAGTCCGGCAAGCAGGCGCAGCAGAGTACTTTTGCCGCAGCCGCTGCGGCCAACGACGGCGACAAACTGACCCGCCGGGATAGGCAGTTGAATATCCTGCAGGATAGTGCGTTGGCCGTAACGTTTGCTCACGCCATTGATTAATAGCGGCATACCTGCGTTAAGACGCGCCGGTGAGGATAGCGAAGTAAGATTCATGCAGGTTCCTCCTTAGATTGATAGGCGGGGTGCCAGCGTAGCCAGACGCGCTCCAATAACACGGTGCTGACGTCAGCCAGCTTGCCCAGGCAGGCGTAGAGAATGATGGCGACTACCACGACATCGGTCTGGAGAAACTCGCGGGCATTCATCGCCAGGTAACCAATTCCCGAGCTGGCTGAAATGGTCTCCGCCACAATCAGCGTCAGCCACATCAGCCCTAACGCGAACCGGACGCCGACCATGATGGAAGGCAGCGCGCCGGGCAGCACGACCTGACGAAACAGGCTGAATCCCGACAATCCATAGCTGCGCGCCATTTCCAGCAAACCACCATCGAGATTACGGATGCCGTGATAGGTGTTGAGGTAAATAGGAAACAGGGTGCCCAGTGCGACTAAAAAGATCTTGGCGCTTTCTTCAATGCCAAACCACAGGATCACCAGCGGAATCAGCGCTAAATGTGGAATATTGCGCAGCATCTGGACGGAGGTATCCAGTAGACGTTCGCCCGTGCGGGAAAGTCCGGAAATAAAGCCGAGCAGCAGGCCAAGCGATCCGCCAATGGCGAAACCGATCAACGCGCGCCAGGTGCTGATCGCCAGATGTTGCCACAGCTCGCCGCTGACGGTCAGCCGCCAAAAAGCGGCGACGATGGCTTCGGGAGAGGGCAGGATTCGGGTGGACAGCCAGCCGGTTTGCGACGCGATCTGCCAAACCACCACCAGCAGCAGCGGTAGCGCCCAGGGCGTGAGTTGATAAGCCGCCTGTCGCGATAGCGTTTTCATGAGCGATCCTTAGCTTTGCGCGGCCTGGAGTGGCACATAGTTGTTGCCGATCACTTCGCCCAGCGCGGGTAGCGTTCGGGGCGCAGGCACGTCGGGAACCGCGACGTCCAGATGGGGGAACAGCAGTTCGGCTACACGATATGCCTCTTCCAGATGCGGATAGCCGGACAGAATAAACGTGTCGATGCCGAGGTTCGCATACTCCTGAATGCGCTCTGCGACCGTCTCTGGATCACCTACCAGCGCCGTTCCCGCGCCGCCGCGCACTAATCCAACGCCTGCCCAGAGGTTAGGGCTGATCTCCAGTTTGTCGCGTTTACCGCCGTGCAGGGCGAGCATGCGCTGTTGGCCTACGGAATCGTAACGTCCCAGCGCTTGCTGGGCTTTGGCGATGGTGTCGTCATCCAACTGAGAGATCAGTCTGTCCGCCGCTTGCCAGGCTTCTCGAGTGGTTTCCCGCACAATCACGTGCAGGCGAATGCCGAAACGCACCGTGCGGCCTTGGGCTGCGGCTTTGGCGCGCACCTGCTCAATTTTCTCTTTGACCTGCGCCGGGGGTTCTCCCCAGGTGAGGTAGAGTTCGACTTGCTCCGCCGCCAGATCCTGTGCGGCGTCGGAGGACCCGCCAAAGTACAGCGGCGGCCTTGGCTGCTGCACGGGCGGGAAGATCAACCGGGCGCCTTTAACCTGAAGATGTTTGCCGTCGAAATCCACGGTTTCACCTTCCAGTACCCGCCGCCAGATATGGGTGAACTCGGCGGACGCCTCATATCTCTCTTCGTGATTGAGAAACAGACCTTCGGCGGCCAGCTCGTCAGGATCGCCGCCAGTCACCAGATTGAACAACGCGCGGCCATTGGAAAGACGGTCCAGCGTCGCCGCCTGACGGGCAGCCAGCGTCGGTGAAATGATGCCGGGACGAAGTGCGACCAGAAAACGCAGCCGCTGTGTGACGGGGACGAGTGATGAAGCCACCAGCCAGGAGTCTTCGCAGGAACGGCCTGTGGGGATCAAGACACCACCGAAGCCGAGTTGATCCGTCGCCTGAGCGATTTGTTGCAAATAGCGGTAATCCACAGGTCGTGCCGATTCTCCGCTGCCGAGGTAATGACCGTCGCCGTGTGTGGGGAGAAACCAGAAAATGTTGAGGCTCATGACGTATCTCCAGTCAAATTTATTATTCGGAAGGGGCGTGCCAGACCTGCGTTGAGATCGTGATTGGCACCGGAATCAGACGGTTTTGATAGAACAAATCCGCCGTTTCCTGCTGTGCGCGGATGACGTGCTGATCGAGGGGGCGGATCACCGTCACCGGGCGATGATCCAGATAGCTTGTGATCACCGCACGTGGAAGTCCTATCGCATTCGCCAGCAGGTCCGTGCTTTGCGGACGTTCGCTGACCGTGAATTTTTCAGCCTCTGTCAGCGTGTCCAACACCTGTCGGATAAACGTTCCGTTGCGCTCGGCGTAAGCACGCGACGCCAGATAAAACGCGCCGGTCTGGTTCAGTTGAGTGCCGTCGGTCAACACGCGCACGTCGCCCTGCAGCTGGGCGGCGGAATAGTAGGGATCCCAGATGGCCCAGGCATCCACATTTCCTTGTTGAAAGGCGGCGCGAGCGTCGGCTGGCGACAGGTAAGCAGGCTGAATATCGCTAAACGACAGTCCCGCCTGTTGCAGCGCACGCAGCACCAGATTGTGTGAACTGGAGCCTTTCTGGAACGCCACTCTTTTGCCTTTCAGATCCGCCACGCTATTAACCGGACTATTGGCGGAGACCAAAATGACTTCAGCTTTGGGTTTCGGGGGTTCGACGCCGATGTAGAGGAGATCTGCGCCAGCGGCCTGAGCAAATATCGGTGGCGTATCGCCGGTACTGCCGACATCAATGCTGCCGACGTTCAGCGCTTCCAACATTTGCGGCCCGGCTGGAAACTCAATCCAGCGAATGGCGGTATGCGGAAAACGTTTTTCCAGTAGCTGGTGCGTTTTTGTAAGCAACAGACTGACCGATCCCTTTTGGTAACCGATCCGCAACTGCGGCGGACTCTCGGCGGCAAAGGTGACGGAAGCCAGCCCCAGCGTGCCAACCATCAGCCAGGGCGATTGTCTTTTCAACCATGAGAACATGCGGCAATCCTAGGCGCTGTGCTGCAGTTGGGGATAGCGCTGACGTCTCAGCAGCGCCTGGAACAGATTCTCTAACGACTCCTGCAGCCGCTCTTGCAGCGCACTGGAGAATTCTGGCGTGCGGTCGTAATCACGGATCTGGCTGTCGTCGGCAAACACGCTTTGGAGGATCTCCTGCGCCTTCAGCGCATTGAGTACCGGCAGGAGGCTGTAGTCGACAGCCAGCATGTGCGCGAGCGAACCGCCGGTGGCGATGGGCAGTACGGCCTTATGAGCCAGAGCCCGCTCGGGCAGGACATCCAATAAGGCTTTTAGACCGCCGGTAAAAGAGGCCTTGTAAATCGGGGTGGCGATGATAACGCCATCCGCCGTGGACAACTGTTCGTTGAGCGTTTGTAAGGCCGGACTGTCGAAGCGGGCATTGAGGAGATCTTCCGGGGGGAAATTGTGTAGATGCCAGGGAAGGACTTCCACGCCCTTGGCTGTCAGCCACTTGCCCGCATGCTGCAAAAGCGCGGTGGACCGTGACGGGTAGCGGGGACTCCCTGCTAAAGTGATAACGCGCATAGGCACTCCTTCCAACATATTGTTAGCAACTCTTACCATTAGGCAACATGCTGTCAGTCTGGCAGACGCCGGCTTATTCCATTAAATGATTTATTGTGTAATCGAAAGACTGAAAGTGCATAACATTGTCAGCGCTATCGCCCGCTCGCCGTTATCCGCGAGGCCTTTTTTGTCACAGGTCAATTCCCTTTCTGGAGCGGATGGCCGATAATACTGCCCCGGTCTGCAACCGGGAATCCAGGAGAGTCCATGTACCCCCTTATTCGTAAAGCGTTATTCCAGCTCGACCCAGAGCGCGCGCATGAGTTTACCTTTCAGCAGTTGCGTCGTATCAGCCATACCCCACTCGAATTTCTTGTCCGTCAGTCTGTTCCTACCAAACCCGTGACCTGCATGGGGCTGTCGTTTAAAAACCCGTTGGGGCTTGCCGCCGGTCTGGATAAAGACGGCGAATGCGTGGATGCGCTGGGGGCGATGGGATTTGGCTTCATAGAAGTCGGGACCGTGACGCCGCGTCCTCAGCCGGGAAATGATAAGCCGCGCTTATTTCGTTTGGTGGAAGCCGAAGGATTAATTAACCGCATGGGATTTAATAATCTCGGGGTGGATAACCTGGTGGAGAACGTTAAAAAATCTCATTTCGGCGGCGTATTGGGGATTAATATCGGCAAGAATAAAGACACGCCGGTAGAGAATGGAAAGGACGATTATCTGATCTGCATGGAGAAGACTTATGCTCACGCAGGTTATATCGCCATTAATATTTCATCGCCGAATACGCCAGGACTACGAACGCTTCAGTACGGCGAAGCCCTGGATGATTTGTTACAAGCGGTAAAAAATAAACAGGCGGAATTGGAAGCCCAGCATCAGAAATATGTGCCAGTGGCGGTGAAAATAGCGCCGGATCTTTCAGAGGAAGAATTGATCCAAATTGCAGATAGTCTGGTGCGACATAATATCGATGGCGTGATCGCGACCAATACCACGTTGGATCGTCAATTGATCCAAGGGTTAAATCACAGCGGTCAGACGGGGGGATTAAGCGGTCGTCCATTACAGCTGCTCAGTACCGAAGTGATACGTCGTTTATCTCAGGAACTAAACGGTCGTCTACCCATTATCGGCGTTGGAGGGATTGACTCTTTGATGGCGGCCCGGGAAAAAATGGCGGCGGGGGCAACGCTGGTGCAAATCTACAGTGGGTTTATTTTCCGTGGACCAGGTCTAATTAAAGATATCGTCACTCATATCTAGTTTTTTCATCTTCATTCATAGCCGGGGGTTTATTTCTGCTCCCGGCTAGTCTATATTTTTTTGGCTGTATAAAAATAACGCATTCGAGTTCCCTAAGGGTTAATTTTGCAGGCGCTAAATATCGCAGGCAGCGCAAAAGGAAGAATGAAGGTATTACGATGAAATTAAAACCTGACGATAATTGGCGTTGGTATTTTGACAGCGAACAGCAGCGCCTGATGTTGGATCTGGCCGACGGAATGTTATTCCGATCCCGTTATCCGATGTCGATGTTAACCCCAGATGCTTTTATGGACAGCGCATTTTGCGTCGATGATGCTGCGTTATTTTTTACCTATCAGGAAAAGTGCCAAAGAATAACGCTTCCTCAAGCTGAAAAAGCCGAACTGATATTAAATGCGCTGGTTGCGAATCGCTTTATGAAACCGCTGATGCCCAAAAGCTGGCATTTCACGCCGCAATCAGGTGAGAGCTACCGCCCAACTACCGGGGACATCGTTAACGTCCAACTCGTCGATCGCGATGAAGATGCCAGTCTTCTGGTAGTGGAAGAGGGGGAGAAAGCCAGTCTGTGTTTATTGGCGCAAAGCCAACTGACGCTAAATGCGAAGACGCTGCAGCTTGGCGACCCCATCAAAATTATGCATGACCGGCTGTCGCCAGCAGCGTCAATTGATGATGTCGACAGCGATTCGTCGCAGTATGCCTGCGTAGGCTGATCTCGCCGATGACGGATGCACCACATGAATCTGGCATTAATCGGTGAGGCATATCGTCCCATGGCCAGGCGATTGTCAGGCGAATGACCGTCTTATCTTCTTGATGTCGTTATTTGGCTGTTGCGTCTGTCTCCATCCCGTTCTGACTTTCTCTCCCAGGCTTATCACGCATTTTCACGTTGCCTGACTCATTGAGCTTCCTCTCAGGAGCGTCGGCCTAAACGTCTAAGGATTTCCGTTCACGCCTTCTTTATACGTTTTGTGCGGCCTGTTACCTGCTTTTGGGGCTTACCTCAACCTGAATTTCCTCCGCTGACAGCACCACAGTCTCGTCCCATCGGCCCGCAGGTGCCGTGACGTGGCGCTATCCTTCCCCCAGCGCGCATCGTTAGGCTCAAGAAGCAGGGGAGCCAAACCTCGCATGGCTAAGCGCATGATGACGTCGATCGGCTGCGGTGCATTATGACAACCGGTGGGGATTAGCTATAATGCGCCTCAATTTTCTTTAAGGTGATATCTGCTCTATGAACTCTCTGTTTGCCAGCACGGCGCGTGGTTTGGAAGAATTATTAAAAAGCGAACTTGAGGCGCTGGGCGCTCAGGATTGCGCGGTCGTGCAGGGGGGCGTGCATTTTCAGGGAGACGATCGCCTGGTGTACCAAAGCCTGATGTGGAGCCGTCTGGCCTCCCGCATCCTGCTTCCGCTCAATGAATTCAATGTCTACAGCGATTTGGACCTCTATTTGGGGGTTCAGGCGGTGGACTGGTCGACCATTTTCAGCGTCGATAAAACGTTCGCCGTCCATTTCAGCGGGACCAACGACGAAATTCGTAATAGCCAATATGGCGCACTGAAAGTCAAAGATGCCATCGTCGATAGCTTTACCCGCCGTACCGGCCAGCGTCCCGACGTGGCGAAACAGCAGCCGGATATCCGCATCAACGTTTTCCTGCAACGTGAAAAAGCCAGCGTGGCGATTGATCTCAGCGGCGATGGCCTGCATATGCGCGGCTACCGTGAACTGGCCGGTCAGGCGCCCCTCAAAGAAAATCTGGCTGCGGCTATCGTGCTGCGGTCCGGGTGGGAAAACGGCACGCCGATGGTCGATCCCATGTGCGGCTCCGGGACCTTGTTGATCGAAGCGGCCATGATCGCCGCCGATCGGGCGCCGGGGTTACATCGCCATCATTGGGGATTCCTGGCGTGGGAGCAATTCAATCCGACGCTGTGGAAAGAGGTCACCACCGACGCGCAGCAGCGCGCCCGCGCCGGCGTGCAGGCCACCGCGTCCCGCTTCTTCGGTTCTGATAACGATCGTCGGGTTATCGACATCGCTCGCGCTAACGCCCGCCGCGCTGGCGTCAGTGAACTGATCCGGTTTGATGTCTGCGACGCCGTACAACTAAAAAATCCGCTGCCGGAAGGTCCTACCGGAACGGTGCTGAGCAACCCGCCTTACGGCGAACGTCTGGAAAGTGAACCGGCCCTGATTGCATTGCACAACATGCTGGGACGGATTATGAAAGCCTCTTTCGGCGGCTGGCAGCTGTCCCTGTTCAGTGCCTCGCCGGAGCTGCTGAGCTGTTTACAGCTGCGCGCCGACCGCCAGTTCAAAGCCAAAAACGGCCCGCTGGATTGTGTGCAGAAAAATTACCAGCTGGCGGCGAACAGCGCGGAAAGCGTCAGCGCGCCCGCGGATGATTTTGCTAACCGACTGAAGAAAAACCTGCGTAAGCTGGACAAATGGGCCAAACAGCAGGGCATTGAATGCTATCGCGTCTACGATGCCGATCTGCCGGAATACAATGTCGCCGTCGACCGTTACGGCAGTTGGGTGGTCGTGCAGGAATATGCGCCGCCGAAGACGGTGGATGCTCAGAAAGCTCGCCAGCGTTTGTTCGACGTGATCAATGCCACGTTGAGCGTGCTGGGCGTGCCGACCAATCAGCTGATTCTCAAGACGCGTGAGCGTCAAAAAGGCAAAAGTCAGTATGAGAAACTGGCTCAGAAAGGCGAGTTCCTGCTAGTGGACGAGTACAACGCGCGACTGTGGGTCAACCTGACCGACTATCTGGATACCGGGCTGTTCCTGGACCACCGCGTCGCCCGTAAAATGTTGGGTGAATTGAGTCACGGAAAAGATTTCCTGAACCTGTTCGCCTACACCGGTACAGCCAGCGTTCACGCAGGCATCGGCGGCGCACGCAGCACGACTACGGTAGACATGTCGCGCACTTATCTGGAATGGGCGGAGAAGAACCTGCGGGCCAATGGGCTCACCGGGCGTAACCACCGATTGATCCAGGCGGATTGCCTGGGCTGGTTAAGCCAGTCTAACGAACAGTTCGACGTGATCTTTATCGATCCGCCGACATTCTCCAACTCCAAACGCATGGAGGCCACGTTTGATGTGCAGCGTGATCATCTGATGCTGATGAAGGATTTAAAGCGCCTGCTGAAACGCGGCGGCACCATCATGTTTTCCAACAATAAACGGGGCTTCCAGATGGATATGGAAGGACTCGCCGCGCTGGGTCTGGAAGCGCAGGACATCACTGCCCGCACCCAATCGCAGGATTTCGCCCGTAATCGTCAGATTCACAACTGCTGGCTGCTGAAGCACGCCGGAGAGGAAAAGTAATTACATGTCATTAATCAGTTTATCTGGCGCCTGGCTGTCATTCAGCGACGCGCCGCTGTTGGACAACACCGAGCTGCACATCGAAGACAACGAACGTGTTTGTCTGGTCGGTCGTAACGGCGCCGGGAAGTCCACGTTGTTAAAAATCCTTGCGAAGGATATCCCTCTGGACGATGGACGTTTGGTCTTCGAGCAGGATCTGATCGTCGCCCGATTGCAGCAGGATCCGCCGCGTAATGTGGCAGGCAGCGTGTTCGACTTCGTGGCAGAAGGCGTCGCGGAGCAGGCCGAGCATTTGAAGGCGTATCATGCCGCGCTGCGTCTGGTCGAAACCGATCCCAGCGAGCGGAACCTGAATCAACTGGCTAAGGTTCAGGAAGTGCTGGACCATCAGGGACTCTGGAAACTGGAAGACCGCATCAACGCCGTTCTGGAACAGTTGGGCCTGACGGCAGATACGCCGCTGTCTTCCCTGTCCGGCGGCTGGCTGCGCAAAGCGGCGTTGGGCCGGGCGCTGGTGAGCGCTCCCCGCGTATTGCTGCTGGACGAACCGACAAACCATCTGGACATTGAAACCATAGACTGGCTGGAAGGATTCCTGAAATCCTTCCAGGGCAGCATCATTTTCATTTCCCATGACCGTTCTTTCATCCGCAATATGGCGACCCGAATCGTTGATTTGGACCGCGGCAAACTCGTTTCCTGGCCGGGCGACTATGATAAGTATCTGGCGGGCAAGGAAGAGGCTCTGCGAGTGGAAGAACTGCAGAACGCGGAATTTGACCGCAAACTGGCGCAGGAAGAGGTTTGGATCCGTCAGGGCATCAAGGCGCGACGCACCCGTAATGAAGGGCGTGTGCGCGCCTTGAAGGCCCTGCGTCAGGAGCGTACTCAGCGTCGTGAAGTGATGGGATCGGCCCAAATGCAGGTGGAAGAGGCGGCGCGCTCCGGCAAGATTGTCTTTGAACTGGAAAACGCCAGCTATCAGGTGGGCGGAAAAGTCTTGCTGAACAACTTCTCCGCTCAGGTGCAGCGCGGCGATAAAATTGCGTTGGTCGGGCCTAACGGCTGCGGTAAAACCACGTTGTTAAAGCTGATGCTGGGTCAACTGAAGGCAGACAGCGGCCGCATCCACTGCGGGACCAAGCTGGAAGTGGCTTACTTCGACCAGCACCGGGCCGAACTGGACCCTGAGCGGACCGTGATGGACAACCTGGCCGAAGGCAAGCAGGAAGTGATGGTCAATGGCCGTTCTCGCCATGTGCTCGGCTATTTGCAGGACTTCCTGTTCCATCCTAAACGGGCGATGACGCCGGTGAAGGCGTTGTCTGGCGGGGAGCGAAATCGCCTGTTGCTGGCGCGACTATTCTTAAAGCCCAGCAACCTGTTGATTCTCGATGAACCGACCAACGATCTGGATGTGGAAACGCTGGAACTTCTTGAAGAGCTGCTCGACAGCTATCAGGGCACGGTATTGCTGGTGAGCCATGACCGTCAGTTCGTCGACAACTCGGTAACGGAGTGCTGGATTTTCGAAGGCAACGGCGTCATCGGGCAGTATGTCGGGGGGTATTACGACGCACAGCAGCAGCGTTCGGTCGCGACTCCGCTGCGCGCGACGGCTCCCGCCGCACCGGCCGAGACCAAGTCTGCGCCCGTCGCAGCGCGACCGGCTAAACAGGCTGCCACGGTTAAGCTGAGCTATAACCAGCAGCGTGAGCTGGCGCAGCTGCCTCAACAGTTGGAAGCTTTTGAGCTTGAAATTGCCTCCTTGCAGGAACAGATGAACGATCCGTCGTTTTTCTCACGTCCTCATGAGGAAACACAGCCGGTGCTGGACGCGTTGGCGCTGGCCGAACAACGTCTGGAAACCAGTTTCGCCCGCTGGGAAGAGCTTGAGTCTTTGCAAAACGGCAACGCGTAGCTTTTGACGTCAGGCAGACCCGCGTCGCGGCTGCCTGGCTGGCAACAGGAGGTTATTGATGTGCACCCACTCCCACTCTGCGGAGAGTAAGATGCTGTGCCCGCAGTGCGACCTGCTGGTCGAACTTCCTGACTTACGGCCAGGTCAGCGGGCGCTGTGCCCGCGCTGCAGTACGCTGCTGACGAGTCATCGTCCGGAAGCGCGCTGGCGTTCGGTGAGTTTCGCCGTCAGCGCGCTGGTGATGCTCTTCCTGTCTGCGCTATTTCCCTTCGTCTCCATGCAGGTGGCGGGGATCACCAGCGAAGTCACTTTGCTGGAAATACCCAAAGTCATGGTGGATGAGAATTACGCCAGCATGGCGACGCTGTTCATGCTGTTCGTTCAATGTATTCCCGCCAGTTGCATGCTCATTATTATCGGGCTGTGTGGACGTGTTCGGATGAGCCTTGAGCTCACCCGACTGCTGGCGCGGATTTTGTTCCACCTGAAAAGCTGGGGCATGCCGGAAATCTTTTTGGCCGGTGTTCTGGTGAGTTTCGTTAAACTGATGGCTTACGGCAGCATCGGCATCGGCATCAGCTTTATTCCTTATGTTCTGTTTTGTCTTCTGCAACTGCTGGCTTTCCAAAGTCTCGATCGCCGGCGGCTATGGCATGACGTCACGCCGGCACCGTCAGTGCCGGATTCGCTGGAAGCCGGGCGCAGCGGCATTGCGCAGGGCGTACGCTCGTGCAGTTGTTGCACGGCGGTGCTCCCGGCTGATGAATGGGTTTGCCCGCGGTGCCATACGCATGGACATCTTCGTCGGCGGCACAGCTTGCAATGGACGCTGGCGCTGCTGATCACATCGCTGATGCTGTATATCCCGGCGAATATGTTGCCCATTATGGTGACGGAGGCGCTGGGCAATCGTATGGACTCCACGATTATGTCCGGCGTGGTCATGCTGTGGGGCTCCGGGTCTTATCCGGTCGCCCTGGTGATTTTTATCGCCAGTATCATGGTGCCGACGCTCAAGATGATGGCGTTGGGCTGGCTATGCTGGTGTACGCAAGGCAAAAGCCGCCACGATACCGAGCGAATGCACTTGGTCTACGAGGTGGTGGAATTCGTGGGACGTTGGTCCATGATTGATGTGTTCGTGATCGCCGTGCTGTCCGCGTTAGTTCGCGTCGGTCGTTTTATGAGCGTGTATCCTGAAATCGGCGCAGTGCTGTTTGCCGCGGTGGTTATTCTGACCATGCTTGCCGCTATTATGTTTGATCCCCGCCTGTTGTGGGATCGCTACAACCGTGAGTGAGAGGAGTTTTCCATTGACGAAAAATAACCACAGCGCTGCGGAGATTGAATCGCTTAAGCGCTGGTCTCCGGTCTGGATTGTGCCCATCGTCACGTTGCTGATCGGCGCCTGGATCCTGTTTTACCACTTCAGCCATCAAGGCCCGGAAATTACGCTGACGGCGCAAACGGCTGATGGGATTGAGGCGGGGAAAACGCCCATCAAAAGCCGCAGCGTTAACGTCGGCGTGGTGGAAAGCGTGGTGCTGAGTAAAGACCTCCACCAGGTTGAGATTAAAGCGCGTTTGAATAACGACATGGATCACCTGCTGAGCACCGATTCGGTGTTCTGGGTGGTGAAAGCTCAGGTCGGGCGTGAAGGGATATCCGGTCTCGGAACGCTGCTGTCTGGGTCGTTCATCCAGTTGCAGCCGGGTTCCAGCAAGGAAGAAAGCCGAGACTTCAAACTCTTAGACAGCCCGCCGTTGGCCTCCCCGGATGCTAAAGGGATCCGCGTCTCGCTAACCAGCGAGCGCGCCGGGCAGCTGAATGCGGGCGATCCGGTGCTGTTTCGCGGTTACCGCGTGGGTTCGGTGGAAACCAGCCACTTTGACCCCGCGGCGCGAAAAATGAGCTACCGACTGTTCATTAATGCGCCCTATAACTCGCTGGTAACCAGCAATGTTCGCTTCTGGAAAGATAGCGGCGTCGCGCTCGATCTCTCTGCGCAGGGGATGCGCGTCGAAATGGGTTCGCTGACGACGCTACTGAACGGCGGCGTAAGCTTCGACGTGCCGAGCGGTTGGGAGCTGGGCGATCCGGCGAAAGAACATGCCGAATACCAACTCTATGACAGCCAGCGCAGCATTCAGGACACGCTGTATACCCGGTACAAAGAATATCTGATGTTCTTCGACGAGTCCGTACGCGGTCTGCAGCCGGGCGCGCCGGTCGAGTTCCGCGGCATCCGTCTGGGGACGGTGTCTCAGGTGCCGTTCTTCCCGCATGAAATGAAGCAGAGTCTGGCTAATGACTACCGTATTCCGGTCATGATCCGCATCGAACCGGATCGTCTGCAGGCGCACGTCTGGGACCAGCTGAATCTGGAACAGGAAATCAAGGAAGCGCCAGCCTTGGGGCTGCGAGCCTCCATGAAAACGGCCAATATCCTGACCGGCGCGCTGTATATCGATCTGGACTTCTATCCGCAGTTGAAGGGACGCCCAGTGTCGATGGTCAAAGTCGACGGTTACGAGGTCTTGCCCACCGTGAGCGGCGGATTGTCGCAGATCCAGCACAAGGTGATGGCGGTATTGGATAAGGTGAATAACCTGCCGTTGACGCCGATGGTGTCTCAGGCCACCCAAACGCTGGCCGAAAGTCAGGCGACCTTGCGCGAGCTTCAGAAAACACTGGCGTCGCTGAATCAGATCACCGGCAACAAGTCGATGCAGCAGCTGCCTCAGGATATGCAGCGGACGCTGCGCGAGCTGAATCGTAGCATGCAAGGCTTCCAGCCGGGCTCTCCCGCCTATAACAAGATGGTGAATGATATGCAGCGGTTGGATCAGGTATTGCGTGAACTGCAACCGCTGTTGCGCACCTTGAACGGTAAGAGCAATGCACTGGTGTTCGAAGCATCCGGTGGTCAGGATCCGCAACCGAAGAAGGCGAAATAAATCATGATGAAAGGATGGACATTGGCATTGGTGCTGCTGCTGGGAGCATGCAGCAGCGACTCGCAGAAAGTCTACTACCAGCTGCCGTCGGAGGGCGACAAAGCCACGGCCTCCGTCACGCCGGCTTCCGCGCCTCATCTGTGGGTGCGCGGGGTCGCGCTGGCTGATTCGCTGTCGAACAGCGGGATTGTGTATCAGACGTCTGACGTACGATACACCATTGCCAGCAACAACCTGTGGGCCAGCCCGCTGGATCAGCAGTTGCAGCAGTCGTTGATAGCGACGCTGCAACAGGGGCTGCCGTCATGGGGCGTGGTCAGTCGCGAGCCGGATGGCGATCGGGCGACGCTGGATATCACCGTTTCGGCCTTCCAGGGCCGCTATGACGGGAGTGCGGTGATCCGCGGGGCCTGGACGCTGCGTTATCAGGATCGCATCATTACTCAGCCGTTCAACGTCACGCTGCCGCAGACTGACGACGGCTATGATGCGTTGGTGAAAACGCTGGCCGCCGGCTGGCAACAGGTGGCTCAGTCCATCGTGCGTCAGGCTGCCGCACTGTCCTAATTTGTTCTAAAAACAGGCCGCTGAATGTCGAATTTTTTATAAGCAAAGACACTCAGCGGTTTTGTTTTCCTCTCAAACGCTTACCGTTCCCTGTTCCCGCCTTTAGGTAAAAGATTCCGATATTGGCTCACAAATATGACAATGGCGTGAATATTGCGCCTTGATCTTCAGACCAGGAATCGCTATTCCTTAAGTGTGGTTGCTTACAAAGTAATCACCATTCTTTCCACCAGACTCGTATGAGGGAAATGAGGCATGAAGAGACAGAAACGAGATCGCCTTGAACGGGCGCATTCACGCGGTTATCAAGCAGGTATTTCTGGTCGACCTAAGGAGCTTTGCCCCTATCAATCGATCAATGCTCGGTCTTACTGGTTGGGAGGGTGGCGACAAGCCATGGAAGATAGGGCAGTAGCCGCTTAGCGGCTGCCTTATCTATCGAAAAGGAACCACCTCCGCCTTGCTGCGGAGGTTTTTTATGGCGGCTCCCATCGCTGTGACGACCGTCATAACGACGGGGTTGGGATGGGGCTCTTCACATCCTCGCTAGAAGCAAATGACAAACGGCTGCTCATCGCTTCGGCCAACTGCGCCAGCAGGCGTTCGCTGTCTTCCCAGCTCAAACACGGGTCCGTAATGGACTGGCCGAACGTCAGCGAGGCGGGATTCAACGACGGCTGAGTCCCCTCCACCAGGAAACTTTCTATCATCACTCCCGCAATAGCCGTGCTGCCTTCTGAGAGTTGCCGACAGACCGAGAGGGCGACCTCTTTCTGACGCAGGTGCTGCTTCTGACAATTACCATGACTAAAATCGATGATAAGCCGCTGCGTCAGGGAAAATGACGCCAGCTGTTGGCAGGCCTGCGCCACATCTTCGGCATGGTAGTTGGGGCGGGTGCCTCCGCGCATAATGATATGGCCGTGCGGGTTTCCCGATGAGCGGTAGACCGCCATCTGGCCTTGTTTATCCGGCGACAGGAAACGATGAGGCGCCTGAGCGCAGCGGATCGCGTCAATCGCAATGCGGATATTGCCGTCCGTGCCGTTTTTGAAACCGACCGGGCAAGGGAGCGCTGACGCCATTTCCCGATGAACCTGACTCTCCGTCGTGCGTGCGCCAATGGCGCCCCAGCTGATCAAATCGGCAATATACTGGCCGGTGACGATATCCAGAAATTCGGTGGCCGTCGGCAGTCCCAGCGCGTTGATGTTCAGTAGCAACTGACGGGCGAGTTTTAAGCCGGTATTGACCTGAAAAGATCCGTCCAGATGGGGATCTGCGATTAATCCCTTCCATCCCACCACCGTACGCGGTTTCTCAAAATACGTGCGCATCACGATTTCCAACTGATGTTGATAACGCGTGCGTAGCACGGCTAAGCGGCGAGCGTACTCCAGAGCGCTTTCGGGATCATGAATGGAGCATGGGCCGATGATGACAAGCAGGCGCGGGTCTCGCCCGGAAAGAATATTTTCAATATGGGCTCGCGCCGTGGTTACGGTTTCGGCGACGTCTGGCGTGACAGGCAGGAGGCCGATCAGTTGGTCCGGCGTCAGCAGCGTATCAAGGCGTGAGCTGCGAAGTGCATCAGTCTGGGGCATGAGAGCATTCTCTTTAATGAGGAAGACGCGGTGCTGAAATAGGGAAGGCGGAGCGCATGAAACAAGGATCAAGGCTCCGGCGGTTCTCCCGTCAGCACGATGCCGAGAAGTCTACCATCTACTGTATTTGTGTACTAGTACATGCGCCTGCTCATACCCAGAATATCAATGATGCGAGCGGATATCTCTTCCACTGAATAATTGGTGGTATTGATGTATTTGATTTGATAGCGGCGGTAGAGCGCCTCCACTTCCCGCAGCTCCAACCGACATTGACGCAGTGATGCATAGCGGCTATTGCCGCGGCGCTCTTCGCGAATGGCGGCCAGTCGTTCCGGGTCGATGGTGAGTCCAAACAGCTTGTCCTGATATGGACGCAGCGCTTCAGGCAGCCGCAGATTCAGGTTGTCCAAATCTTCTGCGATAAACGGGTAGTTGGCGGCGCGGATGCCGAACTGCATCGCCAGATAAAGGCTGGTCGGCGTTTTCCCGCAGCGGGAAACCCCAAGCAGGATGACCTGAGCCTGATCGAGATTACGCAAAGAAATGCCATCGTCGTGCGCGAGCGTGTAATCAATAGCGGCGATGCGGGCGTCGTATTTGATCAGGTTATTGGCCGTCAGTCCATGAGTCCGGTTCGCCACCGGGCTCGGCGCGATGTTCAACTCCTGCTGCAACGGGGCGACCAAAGCCTGCACGATATCCTGACAGAAGCCTGCGCTGCTGACGATAATGTCCCTGATCGCCGGCGTCACGATAGAGTAGAACACCAACGGGCGCACACCGCTTTGTTGGTAAATCGCGTTGATCTGCTCACGGACGGCGTTGGCCCGGCTGGTGCTTTCGACAAACGGGAGGGTATAGCTGGTGATATCGACGGGAAACTGAGAGAGCACGGCATGCCCCAGCACCTGGGCGGTAATGGCGGTGCCGTCGGAGACATAAAAGACGCTTCGTTCCACAGAGACTCCTCAAGGCGACAGGCTCTGTCTATCTCTGGCATGGTTCGGCATCCAGCACGAAGACAGAACATATCTTTCTGATTAGGTAGGCAAACCTGCTTACTATTGATGTTTTTTCCTGGCCGCGCAATGTGAATCCGAAACGACAATTTTTTTTCACTGGGTTGATCGATTCACCTTTCCCTGCTTTACAAAACGCTATGCTACGCTCGAAAAAGCTGAGGTTTTCATCAGCAATGCTTCCATACCCTACATTGTATGCAGAAGGATAATTTCGATGTCCAACAACGGTACAGATCAGCGTAATGTCTTGTGGTACGACCAGCTCGGTATGCATGACGTGGAACGGGTAGGCGGCAAGAACGCCTCTCTGGGTGAGATGATCACCAACCTGTCATCGCTGGGCGTGGAGGTTCCCAACGGCTTCGCCACCACTGCCCAAGCGTTCAATGATTTTCTGACGCAAAGCGGCATCAATCAGCGTATTTACGCGCTGCTGGATCAAACCGATATTGACGACGTGAATCAGCTGGCGAAAGCGGGGTCCCAAATTCGCCAATGGATTGTGGATACGCCATTCCAGCCTGCGCTGGAACAGGCGATACGCGACGCCTATCGGCAACTGGCGGAGGACGATCCGGACGCCTCCTTCGCTGTCCGCTCGTCGGCCACCGCTGAAGATATGCCCGATGCGTCGTTCGCCGGTCAGCAAGAGACGTTTCTCAACGTTCAGGGCTTTGATGCCGTGCTGACGGCGGTTAAGCATGTATTCGCCTCACTGTTCAACGATCGTGCGATTTCTTACCGTGTACATCAGGGCTACGACCATCGTGGAGTCGCGCTGTCTGCCGGGATCCAGCGGATGGTGCGTTCCGATTTGGCGGCGTCCGGCGTGATGTTTACGTTGGATACGGAGTCCGGATTTGATCAGGTGGTGTTCATTACGGCGGCCTGGGGGCTGGGTGAAATGGTCGTGCAGGGCGCGGTCAACCCGGATGAGTTTTACGTCCACAAACCCACGTTGTTGAATAACAAGCCTGCGATAGTGCGTCGCAATATGGGGTCGAAGAAGATCCGCATGGTCTACGCGCCTAGTCAGGAACATGGCAAGCAGGTCAGCATCGAAGACGTACCAGAGGCGCAGCGTGACCGTTTCTGCTTAACGGACGATGAAGTGCAGGCGTTGGCGCATCAGGCGCTGCTGATTGAAAAACATTATGCGCGTCCGATGGATATCGAGTGGGCGAAGGATGGTCACACCGGTCGTTTGTACATCGTGCAGGCGCGTCCGGAAACCGTGCGCTCGAATGGTCAGGTTATGGAGCGCTATCATCTTCCCGCCAGCGGTCAAGTGCTGGTGGAGGGCCGCGCTATTGGTCACCGTATTGGCGCGGGTGAAGTGAAAAATATTAACGACATCAGTGAAATGCATCTGGTTAACGCTGGCGATGTACTGGTGACGGACATGACCGATCCCGACTGGGAGCCGATTATGAAGAAGGCCGCGGCGATCGTCACTAACCGGGGCGGGCGCACCTGTCACGCGGCGATCATCGCTCGTGAGCTGGGTATTCCGGCGGTTGTCGGCTGCGGCGATGCGACGGAGCGGCTTGGCAACGGGCAAAAGGTGACCGTCTCCTGTGCGGAGGGCGATACCGGCTACGTCTATCAGGATCTGCTGGACTTCACGGTCAAAAGTTCACCCGTTGACGCGATGCCAACCTTGCCGCTCAAAATCATGATGAACGTCGGAAACCCGGATCGCGCTTTCGACTTCGCCTGCCTGCCGAACGACGGCGTAGGGCTGGCGCGGCTCGAATTTATCATCAACCGCATGATTGGCGTGCATCCGCGCGCGCTCCTGGAGTTTGATCAGCAGACGCCGCAGTTGCAGCAGGAGATCAAAAGCCTGATGCAGGGCTATGACGATCCGGTCGAATTCTATATCGAGCGCCTGAAGGAAGGGATCGCCACGCTGGCCAGCGCCTTCTGGCCGAAGCGCGTCATTGTGCGGTTGTCTGACTTCAAATCTAACGAATACGCCAATTTAGTTGGCGGCGAACGTTATGAGCCGGACGAAGAGAACCCCATGCTGGGATTCCGTGGCGCGGGCCGCTACGTGTCGCCTGATTTCCGGGACTGTTTTGCGCTGGAGTGTGAAGCGGTCAAACGCGTGCGCGATGTGATGGGGCTGACCAACGTCGAGATCATGATCCCCTTCGTCCGTACCGTGGAACAGGCGGAAGCCGTGGTGGCGGAGCTGGCGGCACAAGGGCTACGCCGTGGCGAAAAAGGACTGAAAATCATCATGATGTGCGAAATCCCGTCCAATGCATTACAAGCTGAAGCGTTCTTGCAGCATTTTGATGGGTTCTCGATTGGTTCGAATGACATGACGCAGCTGACGTTAGGCTTGGATCGTGACTCCGGTGTGGTGTCGGCATTGTTCGATGAGCGTAATGAGTCAGTAAAAATACTGCTGGCGATGGCGATCAAAGCCGCGAAAGCGCAGGGAAAATACGTTGGCATCTGTGGGCAGGGACCGTCAGATCATGAAGACTTTGCGGCATGGCTGATGGATCAGGGTATCGATAGTCTGTCGTTGAATCCGGATACCGTGGTGCAAACCTGGCTGAGTCTGGCGGAAATCCGCTAACGAGAGTCAAACTGATGCACTCATGTCGATATCGCTCCGGTATCGTCGCGGTATAAAAACGCTCGATGGCAATCTGATTGCCGCGGGCGTTTTTTTATGGACGGATCGGCGGTATTTTGCTTGATGACCATTCACTATTTTCAAGCAAAAAAAAGCCCATCACAGGGGATGGGCAAAGACTACACACAGCAATTCGTTACTGGCTCTGACGAGGAGGAATCCTCCGGACAGATGTTACTTCAACACTAGCTTCGACATTCATAGTATGAACTCGAGCTGAATTCGTCATTAAGAATCATCCTAATGGTTAATTGTTTTTTAACGATTTTTTTTAGTTACACAGTTCCTTTGCTGATATTCCCTTGTGGAAAAGGATTTACGGAATTCCAGTGAATTGGGTTAAATCAGAGTTGTCCTAAATAGGTTAGCTTCTCTTAATTATTGCTTATTCTCCGAGGCCGAAAATGCCTCGGAGAATCTCGTCAGACAGGAAGCGCCGGTGAGTTACAACCGGGTGCTTTTAGGATCGACATGCACGTCGGACATTGACGGCGGTTCCGGGGTATCCTGCATCCAGGCGGAGAGCAAACGATAAGACACCGCCAACACGACCGGGCCAATGAAGAGCCCAATCATGCCAAACGCCAGCAGGCCGCCGATGACGCCGGACAAGATCAGCAGCAGCGGCAAATCGGCGCCCATCCGAATCAATATAGGTCGAATGACGTTATCCAGCGTGGCGACAACGCCGCTCCAAACCAGCAGCACGGTTCCCCAGGTGGTGTCGCCCGTCCAGTACAGCCAAATGATGGCGGGTATCAGCACCGGCAACGGACCGAGCTGGGCGACGCAGCACAGGAACATCAGCACGGTAAGCAGTGTCGTGTAGGGAATACCGGCGATCGTCAGGCCTATCCCGCCAAGCACGGATTGAACGATCGCCGTCACGACGACGCCCAGCGCCACAGCGCGTATGGCCTGCGCGGCCAGGATCACCGCCGCATCTCCGCGCTCTTGTCCTAACCGTATGGCAAATCGACGTACGCCGTAGGCCACCTGATCGCCTTTGCTATACAGCAACACGCTGAACAACACCATCAGGGCGCAATGCATCAGGAAGCGACCGACGTGCGCTGCTTGCGCCACTACCCAGGTTGCCGTTTTCCCAACATAGGGTTGAACTTTCGACATCAGGGCGGTGCCGCCGCTGTGGATTAACGTCTGCCAGCTGCTATACAGCTTTTCACCGACCATCGGAACGGATTTCAACCATTCCAGCGTGGGGGGAGCCATGTGCTCCTGGGAAGAGGCCCAGCCGATTAACGTTGAAGAATTATCGATAACGCTGCTAACCAGAATAGACGTGGGGATCACAAATAGCAGAATGAGGAGCAGGGTCATGGCGATAACCGCCAATGAACGACGACCCCAAAGCAGTTTCTGCAGGCGAATCAGCAGCGGCCAAGTGGCGATAACCACCATACTCGCCCAGGCAAAGCCCAGGATAAAGGGCTGAATAACCCAAAAGCAGGCAATGATCATTATGGCAATGAACAAGAGCGTGAATAGCATTGTAGCAAGGTCGAAACGCGGTGACTGAGAGTGTTCCATCGACGAATATTACCTCTGTGAGCGAATGTCTTATCGACTGACAATAGCTCTTGTCAGCGAGAACGATAATAGCGGTAAAAAAGCTAACATGCTGCATTTACTGTGGTTGGGGCGTTCAGTCACGATTGCTCGGCCCGCGCCGAAGAGGACGTGTTCTCCTCAAGTTTTTATCGTTACGGAGGCGCGCCCCGGCCTGAAATGTGATAAAACAAAAATTGTGCGGCGCCGGGAAATGAGGCGCCACGCCTATAATTCCATCACTGTTTTTGCAAACACTATTCTACAGACAGGGTCAACCATAATGATCCCACAGATCACTCAGGCGCCTGGCCTCGTTCAGCCGGTGCTCGACTTTTTGGAAGCATTAAAACAACACGGATTCACGGGCGATACCGCCACCCACTACGCAGACCGCCTGACTATGGCGACGGACAACAGCATTTACCAGCTGTTGCCGGATGCCGTGGTTTTTCCGCGCTCTACCGCCGATGTCGCGTTGCTGGCGAGGCTGGCGGGCGAAACGGCATATTCCTCTATTACCTTCACCCCGCGCGGCGGCGGCACCGGCACCAACGGACAGGCCCTGAACCGGGGTATCGTGGTGGATATGTCGCGCTACATGAACCGGATTATTGAGATCAATCCCGAGCAGGGGTGGGTGCGCGTCGAAGCCGGCGTCATCAAAGATCAGCTCAATCAGTATCTCAAACCGTACGGGTATTTCTTCGCGCCGGAGCTGTCCACCAGCAACCGCGCGACGTTGGGCGGGATGATTAATACGGACGCCTCCGGGCAGGGTTCTCTGATGTACGGCAAAACGTCTGACCACGTTTTGGGCGTTCGGGCCGTGTTGTTAGGCGGCGAGATGCTGGACACGCAGGCCATGCCGGTCACGTTGGCGGAGCAACTGGCCGAGGAGCCGTCTCCGGTCGGGCGGATATACCACACCGTACTTAACCGTTGCCGCGAACAGCGCTCGCTGATCGTCGACAAGTTTCCCAAGCTGAATCGATTCCTTACCGGTTACGATCTCCGCCATGTGTTCAGCGATGATATGCAGACTTTCGACCTGACACGCATTTTAACCGGTTCGGAAGGCTCTCTGGCTTTTATCACCGAAGCCAAGCTGGATATCACGCCGCTGCCGAAAATTCGGCGGCTGGTGAATGTGAAGTACGACTCTTTCGACTCCGCGCTGCGCAACGCGCCATTTATGGTGGAAGCAAAGGCCTTGTCCGTAGAAACGGTGGACTCCAAGGTGCTGAATTTGGCGCGCGAGGATATTGTCTGGCATTCCGTCAGCGAACTGATCACGGATGTCCCCGGGCAGGAAATGCTGGGGCTGAATATCGTTGAGTTCGCCGGAGACGATGAAGACCTGATCGATGAGCGCATAGGGGCGCTGTGCCAGCGGCTCGATGCTTTGCTGGCGAAGCGGGAAGAGGGCGTCATCGGGTATCAGCTGTGTCACGATCTGGCGGGTATCGAGCGGATCTACGGCATGCGAAAAAAAGCGGTTGGTTTGCTGGGCAACAGCAAAGGACAGGCCAAGCCGATTCCGTTTGCCGAGGATACCTGCGTGCCGCCTCAGCATCTGGCGGATTATATCGCCGAGTTTCGGGCGCTGCTGGACAGCCACAAGCTGAGCTACGGCATGTTCGGCCACGTGGACGCCGGCGTGCTGCATGTTCGTCCTGCGCTGGATATGTGCGATCCACAGCAAGAGATGTTGATGAAACAGCTTTCAGATCAGATTGTGGCGTTGACCGCCAAATACGGCGGTCTGCTCTGGGGAGAACACGGCAAAGGCTTTCGCGCAGAGTATAGCCCGGCCTTTTTTGGCCCTGAGCTGTATGAAGAGCTGCGACGTGTCAAAACCGCTTTTGACCCATACAACCGCCTTAATCCGGGAAAAATTTGCGCGCCAATAGATATCGATGCGCCGATGATGAAGGTCGATGCGGTGAAGCGTGGCACCTATGATCGCCGCATTCCGCTGGCGGTGCGTACCTCTTTCCGGGGGGCGATGGAGTGTAACGGCAATGGCCTGTGCTTCAACTTCGATGCACGCAGCCCGATGTGTCCGTCAATGAAGGTGACCGGTAATCGGATTCATTCGCCCAAAGGCCGCGCTTCGCTGGTGCGTGAGTGGCTACGGCTGTTGGCGGAGCAGGGGGTGGATCCGCTGGCGCTGGAAAACCGTTTGCCGGAGCAACGCGTCAGCTTCCGTACGCTGGTGCAGAAAACGCGCAACAGCTGGCAGGCGCGTCAGGGCCACTATGATTTTTCACACGAAGTGAAAGAGGCGATGTCCGGCTGTCTGGCCTGCAAGGCCTGCTCGACGCAGTGTCCGATCAAGATCGACGTACCGAGCTTCCGTTCACGTTTCTTGCAGTTGTATCACACGCGCTATCTGCGACCGGCGCGTGACTATCTGGTCGCGGGCGTAGAGAGTTATGCGCCATTGATGGCGAAAGCGCCGAAAACGTTTAACTTCTTCCTCAAACAGCCGTGGGTCGGCGGCCTAAGCCGCAAATTCATCGGCATGGTCGATCTTCCGTTGTTGTCTTCCCCCTCGTTGCGTCAACAGTTCGCGGGGCATCCGGCGATGACGACCACGTTGGAACAGCTGGAACAGCTTTCCCCGCAGGCGCGCGCCGACTATGTACTGATTGTGCAGGACCCGTTCACCAGTTATTACGATGCCAAAGTCGTGGCGGATTTCGTCAAGCTGGTCGAAAAGCTGCATTTCAAACCGGTGCTGGTGCCGTTCTCGCCCAATGGTAAGGCGCAGCACATCAAAGGATTCCTGACCCGTTTTGCCCGCACGGCGCGTAAAACCGCGGATTTCCTGAAACGCGTGGCGGAACTCGGGCTGCCGATGGTCGGCGTCGATCCGGCGCTGGTACTGTGCTACCGAGACGAATACCGCGAAGCGCTAGGCGACCAACGCGGCGACTTCAAGGTACAGTTGGTGCATGAGTGGCTGGTGAACGCATTGCCAGACGGCACGGACCGAGATCAAGCAGGCGAGCCGTGGTATCTGTTCGGTCACTGTACGGAAGCCACCGCGCTGCCGACGAGCACGCAGCAATGGGGCCGCATCTTCGCGCGATTCGGCGCCAAATTGGAAAATGTCAGCGTCGGCTGCTGCGGGATGGCGGGAACCTATGGTCATGAAGCGCCTAACCTGGATAACTCCAAAAAGATTTATGCGCTCTCCTGGCGGCCGGCGTTGCAAAAACTGCCGCAACAGCGTTGTCTGACGACGGGATATTCCTGCCGCAGTCAGGTGAAACGGATGGAAGGGCAGCCCTTCAAACACCCCTTACAGGCATTGCTGGAGCTCGTGTGATGTTGTGGAAACGAGAGTGCGATCTGGAACAGCTCAATCAGCGGGCGGCCCACTGCATGGTGGGTCATCTCGGTATCCGGTTTACCCGCATTACCGATGATACGCTGGAAGGCGTGATGCCGGTTGATGAACGGACGCGACAACCTTTTGGCCGACTGCACGGCGGGGCGTCCGTCACGCTGGCGGAATCGTTGGGGTCCGTCGCGGGCTATTTGTGTTCGCAGGACGACCAGCAGGTGGTGGGGGTGGAAATCAACGCCAATCACCTGCGGGGCGTCGGCGAAGGCGAGGTTCGAGGCGTCTGTCGGGCGTTGCATGTCGGTAAACGGCATCAGGTGTGGCAAATCGACATCTACGATCCCGATGATCGCCTGTGCTGCACGTCGCGTTTGACGACGGCGGTCATCACACCCGATGGGTGAGTCTCTGCG
Source organism: Lonsdalea britannica (assembly GCF_003515985.1). Classification (GTDB taxonomy): domain Bacteria; phylum Pseudomonadota; class Gammaproteobacteria; order Enterobacterales; family Enterobacteriaceae; genus Lonsdalea; species Lonsdalea britannica. Next base: position 2,748,921 of record NZ_CP023009.1, read on the forward strand.
TTCGTCCTAGGGCATAAACGCGACGCGCTTCGCGAAGTCGGCCTGAAATGCAGTGACTTTCTGCCAGCAACCTTGTTGGCTGAACTGATTGCAAATCAGCTGTAGCGTTTGTCGGCCGAAGTGATAGCTCTGCAGGCGGCACAGATGACAGCGTTGCGGGTTGTTGATCTCTTGAATGAGCCGGTGATGCATTTTGATTATCGTCAGCAGATAGCTGTCGTCATCGCCGTAACGCTGGCTCAGTTCCACCATCCTCATACCGGAGAGGTAATAACCTCGAATATGAGTGATATCGCTATCGGGATTATCCAGATTCACTTCTGCCATATACATTTCCATCGTGGCGTCACGCAATGACGCACGGTAGTCATCAATATGGGATTGCAGCCAGGCATTGAAAGGAAACATGGGGTCAATCCTTCGTTAAATGATAATCGTTATCATATTTTCCCTCAAAGTGACATGCAATGGTTGAGAAGTAAATAGCAGCAAAAAGCCAAAAATAGCGGGAAAATAGTGGCTGATTCCTCCTGTTTATAAAATAGGTTCCAGCGATAGATGTTATACTTATGATAATAAAATGTTGAATAATCCTTCGGCGCGACCACTTCGAATTCAATTATTGTTCTTTTATTTCATATGGTTAGAATAAGCGATACCCCGTAGATCGACCCCGAAAGTGTTCGGGGAGGTTAAAAAAAACAGGATTTTAGGTCACGGCACCGTATAGCCCTAGAAATCACGAGGTTGAACCCCCCTCACTATTATCACTACCATTAGGGCAGATCCGCTAAAAGCGGAAAATTTGGAGAGACGAGGTAATTCCCATGCAATCGCAAAATGTAGAGACTTTTTCACTGGACGAAAATGTCTGGCAGGGACTCACGCTGACTGAAAGTGCAGCGGCCCATATTGTACGACTCATGCAACAGGACGCCGAGGTGCAGGGACTACGACTGAGCGTGAAACAGTCGGGATGCGCGGGTTTCGGCTACGTGTTGGATATGGTCAAACAGCCTGATGCTGACGAGCAAGTGTTCCAGCGCGACGGCGCCCGTCTTTACGTTCCTCTCAAGGCAATGCCTTTTATCGACGGCACTGAAGTGGACTATGTCCATGAAGGGTTGAATCAGGTGTTTAAATTTAACAACCCCAAAGCTCAACACGCCTGCGGGTGTGGTGAGAGCTTTGGGCTCTAAGCGGCGACACTATTATGGCGCGTAGTAACGTAGATGTATCCGATGATGTACAGATCTGGCTCGGCGACGGCCGCTATAAAGAGGGCTTCTTCACCGAACTGGCGACGGATGAGCTGGCCAGAGGGATCAATGAACAAGTGGTGCGGGCGATTTCCGCCAAGCGTAACGAACCCGAATGGATGCTTGAGTTCCGTCTCAATGCTTTCCGCGCGTGGCTGGAAATGGAAGAACCGCACTGGCTGAAGGCGCATTACGACAAGCTTGATTATCAGGACTACAGCTATTATTCCGCGCCATCCTGCGGGCAGTGCGACGACACCTGCGGATCGCAGCCCGGCGCGGTGCAGCAGTCCGGCGAAGACGGCGCCAGCACGTTGCATGAACAGAACTACCTGACGACCGAAGTCGAAAAGGCGTTTGACCAGCTCGGCGTACCGGTGCGCGAAGGCAAAAAAGTGGCCGTCGATGCTATCTTCGACTCCGTCTCCGTCGCCACCACTTATCGTCACGAGCTGGCGAAACACGGCGTGATTTTCTGCTCGTTCAGCGAAGCGATTCAGGAACACCCGGATCTGGTGCGTAAATATCTGGGCACCGTCGTGCCGTCCAACGACAACTTCTTTGCCGCGTTGAACGCCGCTGTGGCTTCCGACGGCACGTTCGTCTACATCCCGAAAGGGGTGCGTTGTCCGATGGAGCTGTCGACCTACTTCCGTATTAACGCGGCGAAAACCGGTCAGTTTGAACGTACGATCCTGATCGCGGATGACGATAGCTACGTCAGCTACATCGAAGGGTGTTCCGCCCCGGTGCGCGACAGCTATCAGCTGCATGCCGCTGTCGTAGAAGTGATCATCAATAATCGTGCGGAAGTGAAATACTCCACCGTGCAGAACTGGTTCGCGGGTAAAGACAGTGAAGGCGGGATTTTGAACTTTGTGACCAAGCGCGCGCTGTGCGCCGGGGAAAGTTCGAAAATGTCCTGGACCCAGTCTGAGACCGGCTCCGCCATCACCTGGAAATACCCGAGCGTGGTGTTACGCGGCGACAACTCGGTCGGTGAGTTCTTCTCCGTTGCCCTGACCAGCGGTCATCAGCAGGCCGATACCGGCACCAAGATGATTCACATCGGGAAAAATACCCGCTCCACCATTATCTCGAAAGGGATTTCGGCGGGCAGCAGCGAGAACACCTATCGCGGGCTGGTGAAAATCATGCCGACCGCGACCAATGCCCGTAACTTTACCCAGTGCGATTCGATGCTGATCGGCAGCGAATGCGGCGCGCACACGTTCCCGTACGTTGAAGTGAAAAACAATACGGCGCAGCTGGAGCATGAGGCAACCACGTCTCGAATTGGTGAAGACCAGCTGTTTTACTGTTTGCAACGTGGCATCAGTGAAGACGATGCGATTTCGATGATTGTTAACGGTTTCTGTAAAGATGTCTTCTCCGAACTGCCGCTGGAGTTTGCGGTGGAAGCCCAGAAGCTTCTGGCCATAAGCCTTGAGCATAGCGTGGGCTAATCGCCGTAAAGTGACAATGTCACCTATTTAACACACGCACTCCGGTGCCTATAAGACGAGCGCCTGCGGCAAAGGCGTCTGAAGGATAAAGTATGTTGAATATTGAAAATTTAAGAGTCAGTGTCGAAGAAAAAGAAATTATCAAAGGGCTGAATCTTCAAATCAAACCTGGCGAAGTCCATGCCATCATGGGGCCGAACGGTTCCGGTAAAAGCACGCTGTCCGCCACGCTGGCTGGACGCGAAGATTACGAAGTGACGTCTGGTTCCGTCACGTTTAAAGGTAAAGATTTGCTGGATCTGGCGCCGGAAGATCGCGCGGGCGAAGGCATTTTCATGGCGTTCCAGTATCCGGTCGAAATTCCGGGCGTCAGCAACCAATTCTTTTTACAGACGGCGGTCAATGCCGTTCGTCAGTATCGTCAGCAAGAACCGCTCGATCGCTTTGATTTTGAAGACTTTATCGAAGAAAAGATCAAACTGCTGAATATGCCGGCCGACCTCCTGACCCGTTCGGTGAACGTAGGTTTCTCCGGTGGCGAGAAAAAACGTAACGATATCCTGCAGATGGCTGCGCTGGAACCCGAACTGTGCATCCTGGATGAAACCGACTCCGGTCTGGATATCGATGCGCTGAAAATCGTGTCCAACGGCGTCAACACGCTGCGTAACGAAAAGCGCGCGTTCATCATCGTCACCCACTACCAGCGTATTTTGGACTACATCAAGCCGGACTTCGTTCACGTGCTGTATCAGGGACGAATTGTGAAATCCGGCGACTTCACTTTGGTTAAACAGTTGGAGGAGCAGGGCTATGGCTGGCTTACCGACCAACAGTAATACGAAAGCGACGCAGGCGCTGCAACAGTGGCAGCGGTTGTTCGACAGCGCCGGTGCTCGCTCTGAAGAGGCGGGTAAACACTGGCAGCAGGTGTTGCAGCTGGGCGTACCGAATCGTCGTCAGGAGCATTGGAAATACACGCCGCTGGACGGCCTGTTCGGTCAGGAATTCACCGAACCCGCTGCGCGGACGGTGGATGCGGCGCAGCGTGATGCGCTGTCACTGCCGCTTGATGCCTGGCGGATGGTGTTCGTCGACGGTCGTCTGAGTCCCGAGCTCAGCGACGCCGACTGGGGGCCTTATCAGGTCGAAGTGGCGGCGTCCTCCGCGTCACTGCCGCTGGCCGCGCCTATCCAGCCGGAGGTCTTCTTGCACCTGACGGAAAGTCTGGCCGCCGAGCGGATGCAGATTCGTCTCGCCGCCGGCGTACAGGCTGAAAAGCCGCTCTATCTGCTGCATATCAGCTCCGGCGACGGCGCGATGTTGAACACGGTTCACCATCGCCACGATCTGCAGGTCGGAGCCAACGCCGCCGCCACGGTGATTGAACACTATGTCAGTCTGGATGAGACCGCGCATTTCAGCGGCGCTCGTCTGACCCTGGACGCGGGTGAAAACAGCGATGTCACGCACTACAAGCTGGCGTTTGAAGCGGCCGCAGGTTACCACTTCGCGCACAATGACGTACGGATGGCGCGCTCCGCGCGTGTCTCCAGCCACAGCTTCTTGCTGGGGGCGGGGCTGACCCGTCATCAGACCAGCGCGCAGATGAACGGCGAAGGGGCTAACTTGACCCTCAACAGCCTGATTCTGCCGCGCAACAGCGAAGTGTGCGACACGCGGACCTATCTGGAACACAATCAGGGCCACGGCGAAAGCCGTCAGCTGCATAAAACGATCGTCCGCGATCGTGCGAAGGCGGTATTCAACGGCATGATCAATGTTGCGCCTCACGCGTTGAAAACCGACGGTAAGATGACCAACAACAATCTGTTGTTAGGGCGTCTGTCTGAAGTGGACACCAAGCCGCAGCTGGAAATCTACGCCGACGATGTCAAATGCAGTCACGGTGCGACGGTAGGCCGTATCGATGAAGAACAGCTGTTTTACCTGCGCGCTCGCGGTATCAGCGGGGAAAACGCACAGCAAATGATTATCTTCGCTTTTGCCGCCGAACTGACGGAAGCGATCTCTGACGACGCCTTGCGCGACGTTGTGATCAAACGCATAGCGGAACGCCTGATTGGCGCCGCGGGAGGTCAGCAATGAGTGATTATCCGATAGAACGCGTCCGGGCGGATTTCCCCATCCTGAAACAGGAAGTCAACGGTCAGTCGCTGGTCTATCTGGACAGCGCGGCTAGTTCGCAAAAGCCGCAGGCGGTCATCGATCGTGAGCTGAATTTTTATGAGAACGAGTATGCCGCGGTACACCGCGGCATTCACACGTTGAGCGCCCAGGCGACGACCGCGATGGAAGATGTGCGTACGCTGACGGCGTCATTCATCAACGCCGAGTCTGCGGAAGAGATCGTCTTCGTCCGCGGGACGACGGAAGCCATCAACCTGGTCGCCAACAGCTACGGGCGGACCTTCATGCAGCCCGGCGACAACGTGGTGATTACCGGCATGGAGCACCATGCCAATATCGTTCCCTGGCAGATGCTGGCCCAAACGCACGGTATCGAAATTCGCGTTCTGCCATTGACGGCCGACGGTGAGTTGGATGTCGCTTTGTTGCCGGAATTGTTGGATGAACGGACTCGCTTAGTCTCCGTTACCCACATTTCGAACGTGCTGGGAACCGTGAACCCGGTGCAGGACATCGTTCGTCTGGCGCATAGCGTCGGCGCGAAGGTATTGCTGGACGGGGCGCAGGCGATCATGCATGAGCCTGTCGACGTTCAGGCGTTGAACTGTGACTTCTACGCGTTCTCCGGCCATAAAATTTATGGGCCTTCGGGGATCGGCGTATTGTATGCCAAACATGCGTTGCTACAGGCAATGCCGCCGTGGGAAGGTGGGGGCTCGATGATTCGTGAAGTCAGCCTCACCAAAGGAACGACCTACGCCGATGCGCCCTGGCGCTTCGAAGCCGGCTCCCCCAATACCGCCGGTATCATGGGGCTGGGCGCCGCGTTGGATTACGTCTCGGCGCTAGGGCGCGAAGCGATCCACCGCTACGAAACCGACCTGATGCACTATGCGGTATCCGCGCTCAAGACGGTGCCGACGATCGTGATGTACGGTCCGGAAGAGCGTCAGGGCGTGATTGCCTTCAATCTCGGTCAGCATCATGCTTACGATGTAGGGAGTTTCCTCGATCAGTACGGCATCGCTATTCGTACCGGCCACCACTGCGCCATGCCGTTAATGGAACACTACGGTGTTTCCAGCATGTGCCGTGCGTCTCTCGCCGTTTACACGCAGCGTGAAGATATCGACCGGCTGGTCGCCGGGCTACAACGTATTCATGGGTTATTAGGCGGTTAAGTTAACCGCGGAGGATATTATGGCAAGTCTGCCGGAGCCGCAGAAACTGGTACGCAATTTCTCTCGCTGTCACAACTGGGAAGAAAAGTATCTTTACATCATGGAGCTGGGCGCCCGTCTGGAGCCGTTGAACGACGACCTGCGACAGGAAGAAAACCGTGTTAACGGCTGTCAGAGTCAGGTCTGGATCGTGGTGACGCTGGATGAACAGGGGCACGTTGTGTTGCAGGGCGACAGCGACGCGGCGATAGTCAAAGGGCTAATCGCCGTCGTTTTCAGCCTGTATCAGCAGATGACGCCGCAGGACATCGTTGCGCTGGATGTTCGACCGTTTTTCCAGGAACTGGCGTTGACCCAGCACCTGACCCCATCGCGTTCGCAAGGGCTGGAAGCAATGCTGCGCGCGATCCGCAGCCGGGCCGCCGAGCTGGCTTGATCGCTTTCTCCCGACGGCGTTGGCACTGCGCTGACGCCGTTCTCTCCTGACTCCTTCATGCTTTCAGAGTTCGCCCGTGGATCTGCGGGAGATCTGCTCTTATTCTTAATATTCGCTTTGCAACAAACTGAATGTTAAACAATTCAATTCAAAATAGTCCGACAAGCGATCTATGGGGCTGTACGGGCCTTTCCGCGACAACCTCACGGGTCACAATATTCAAGCTGTAAGAATAGGGAACTGATGATGAAACGCGCGTTGACGTTAATGGGGCTGCTTCTGGCGTCGTATATCGGCGGTATGCCGGCGGGGCAAGCGACGGAATATCCGCTGCCGCCGCCCGATAGCCGTCTAATCGGTGAAAACACGACCTATGTGGTTCCACACGATGGCCGTTCTCTGGAGGCGATTGCTTCTGACTACAAGATAGGTCTGTTAGGGATGCTGGAAGCGAATCCTGGTACCGATCCTTATCTCCCCAAGCCTGAAACCACGCTCACCATCCCCACCCAAATCCTGTTGCCGGATACGCCGCGCGAGGGCATCGTCATCAACCTGGCTGAGCTACGGATGTTCTATTATCCCAAAGGTCAAAATACGGTGATCGTTTATCCTATTGGTATTGGCCAACTGGGCCGGAACACGCCGGTCATGACCACCACCATTATCTCTAAACACCCGAATCCGACCTGGACGCCGACGCCGAATATTCGCAAGCACTATAAAGAGCAGGGTATTGACCTGCCTGCCGTCGTTCCTGCGGGACCGGATAATCCAATGGGGCTGTTTGCGATGCGTATGGCCAAGAGCGGTGGTGTTTACCTGATTCACGGCACCAACGCGAATTTCGGTATCGGCATGCGTGTCAGCTCCGGCTGTATTCGTTTGCGGGCGGACGATATTGAAGCCCTATTCAATGCGGTGGAGCCAGGAACGCGGGTACAGGTGGTCAACGAGCCGATAAAAGTCGCGGTAGAGCCTGATGGAAAGCGCTATATCGAAGTTCATCAGCCGTTGTCTCGTACTGATAAAGATGACCCGCAGACGATGACCATCGCGCTCAGCAAGAAAGTGAAAGGCTTCATCAACAATGAAGAGACGAATAAAGCGGTCGTCGATAGCGCCATTGTGCGTCGCTCTGGCATGCCCGTATTGGTGAATATGGGTCAACCGATTCCGACTCAACAGACAGCCGAAGAAGCCGCGGCGCCCGTGACGAGCATAAACGCTTCAGCATCGCAACAGCCGTAATCGCGGCGGCAGCATAACTTGCTGACAGAGAATGACGCCGTCGGGACTGACAGGTTATCTCAGGACCTCGACGTTCTAGCGGCGTTAAGCAGAGCTGGGTGTGATGATAAATAAGCGGCAGCTTGATTTATTTGAGACAAAAAAAATGGCGCACAATGTGCGCCATTTTTCATTTCACAGATTCGATTACTTTTTGTAAGTGCGAACCTGGTTATCCAGACGCTGGTTAGCACGAGCTGCATCATCTTTAGCAGCCTGTACGTCAGAGCGGATTGCGGTTACATCGTTGGACAGCTGATCAACTTTGCTGTTCAGAGTCTGAACGTCAGAAGACAGTTGATCGATTTTAGCATTGCTAGAACAGCCAGCCAGCAGAGTAGAACCCAGAATTACCGCGCCCAGTACCAGTTTAGTACGATTCATTATTAATACCCTCTAATTGAGTTAATCTCCATGTAGCGATACAAGTATTACACAAACTTTTTTCTAATGAGAATAAATTTTTGATGAGAAGACGCTTAATTTGGATTGTTCGCTCAAAGAAGCAGCGCCTTTTATTTTGGAGACAAAAAAAGTAAGGAAAACAGGCGAGTTTTATCAGATTACTCTGAATAAGTGTTAACTGATATGTCTTTTTAGCATAACTGACTGGAAGGACCTCTGCCCGAATCGCAGAGAAAAGTAAAATAAAGTCCCCCATAAAAAAAGCGCCCCGAAGGGCGCTTTAATATTTATCGATGACTTTTCGCCGTGGCGTATTACAGGCGATGTACGGAAGCGGTGTTGGTGGTGCCGCTCGGTACCAGAGCGCCAGAAACCATAACCACTACGTCGCCGGCTTTAGCAAAACCGCTTTCCAGCGCGGCGTCTTTACCAATGCGGTAGAAGTCGTCGGTAGAAGCGATTTCTTTGACTATCAGCGTTTCTACGCCTTTGGTCAGAATCAGCTGACGAGCGGTCACTTCATTGGTGGTCAGCGCCAGAATGCGTGCATCCGGGAAGTATTTACGGATGGACTTGGCGGATTTACCACCGCTGGTGGCTACAACGATCAGCGGCGCTTCCAGTTTTTCTGCAGTTTCAACCGCGCCGCGGCATACGGCTTCAGTGATGCGCAGGCGACCGGTGTTGGCAGCGCGTTCCAGACGCGGTTTCATGACTTTGTCAGTACGTTCACAGATGGTGGCCATGATGCTGACAGCTTCCAGTGGGTATTTACCCTTGGCGCTTTCGCCAGACAGCATAACGGCGTCGGTGCCGTCGATGATGGCGTTGGCAACGTCACCGGCTTCCGCACGGGTCGGACGCGGGTTTTTGATCATGGAATCCAGCATCTGAGTCGCGGTGATAACGACTTTACGTGCCTGATTACATTTCTCGATCATCATTTTCTGAGCGAAGATCACTTCTTCAACCGGGATTTCCACGCCCAGGTCGCCACGAGCAACCATGATGCCGTCGGATGCTTCCAGGATTTCGTCGAAGTTGTTCAGACCTTCCTGGTTTTCGATTTTGGAGATGATCTGAATGTGTTCACCGCCGTGCTGTTTCAGGTGAGCGCGGATGTCTTCAACGTCAGAACGTTTACGGATAAAGGAAGCGGCAATGAAATCCACACCCTGTTCGCAACCGAAGATCAGGTCGCGTTTGTCTTTTTCTGCCAGAGCCGGCAGCTGGATGGAAACGCCCGGCAGGTTAACGCCTTTGTTTTCGCCCAGGTCGCCGTTGTTCAGCACGTTACAAACGACTTCGTTACCGTTGATGGCAGTCACTTCCATACCGATCAGGCCGTCATCTACCAGAACGGTGTTACCGACGCTCAGGTCTTCCGGGAATCCGGCATAGGTAACCGCTACGCGATCTTTGTTGCCGATGACGCTCTGGTCGGTTGTGAAGGTGAAGGTCTGGCCGGCAGACAGAGAAACGTCAGCGCCGTTTTCCAGCTTCATAGTACGAATTTCAGGGCCTTTGGTATCCAGCAGGATGGCGGCTTTCTGCCCGGTTTTCTGCATGATAGCGCGCAGGTTCGTGATGCGTTGACCGTGTTCGGCGTAGTCACCGTGAGAAAAGTTCAGGCGCATAACGTTCATGCCTGCGTTTAACAGCTTGGCCAGCATTTCCTCGGACTCAGTTTTCGGGCCGATAGTACAAACGATTTTGGTCTTTTTCATAACGGTTAATTTCTACAAGTTGTGATGGATAAAAATGGGAACCGGTGGTTATGGATGCTAACCCCCGATAGGGATTTGCTGAAAAAAGAGACAGAACGCGTTGAGTGCAGATAGTGACAGCAAGCGAAATTTTGAAGGCACTCATGGTCAGATATCATCCTAAAAGAGTGGATGAAACGAGGTAATACCGTTTTAAAACTTGTTATTAATCTTGGCACGGTAGTTTGCTGAAACCATTCAATAAGACAACGCCCGTATTATAGTTGCTGAGTGATGAGAAACAAGCGGTGAGGCAGTATGATAACCTATATTTTAGTGCGTTTACGCAAAAAAATAGGCGATTTTTCACTTTTGCGCGATGGCGTTGCGCAATCTCTCTGCAGTGTTTTTGTCTGGCAGATAAAAATAATGCAATGTGATGATTCCACGTAATATTTCGCTATGCCGACCGAACTTAAAGAAAACAATGTGTAATTTTTGAACCTTTGTGTCGATCTTCGTCACGTTTCTTTGTGATGCATATTGAGAGAGTTCGAGGTGAAGTTGATGATGGAGCTCAGGGTTGTTACTGCTCACGGCAGGCAAGACCAGATATTCGCTTTTCGAAGAGTGGATGTCTGGTCTTTTTGTTTCCAGGGTTCGTAAAAATGAAAATAGCCAAAATACTCAATAATAATGTCGTAACCGTCTTGGATGAACACCATAACGAACAGGTTGTGATGGGGCGAGGGCTAGGTTTCAAAAAGCAGATTGGCGATCGCCTCGATAAGGCGCTGATTGAAAAAGTGTTCGAACTGCGCAGCAGCGAACTCACGTCGCGGCTGAGCGAGATTTTGCAGGGAATACCGCTGGAGGTGTTCACGACCGCCGACAAAATCATCGCGTTAGCGCGAGAACAGCTTCCGGGAAAGTTGCAAAACAGTATCTATGTCTCGTTGACCGATCACTGTCACTTCGCCATTGAGCGCCATCGGCAGGGCGTCGATATTCGCAACGTCCTGCTGTGGGAAATCAAACGGCTGTATCAGAAAGAGTTTGCGGTAGGGCTGGAAGCGCTGGAGATCATCCATCGCCGACTTGGCGTGCGGCTGCCGGAGGACGAAGCGGGGTTTATCGCACTGCATCTGGTCAATGCGCAGCTCGACAGCCAGATGCCGGAGGTGATTCACATCACCAAGGTGATGCAGGAAATACTGAATATCGTCAAATATCACCTGGATGTGGACTACAACGAGCAGGCGCTCAGCTATCACCGGTTTGTTACGCATCTGAAATTTTTTGCGCAACGACTCGTCGGGCATGACCCGGTCTCCAATGATGACGAATCCTTGCACGACGTGGTGAAGGAGAAATATGCCCAGTCCTATGCCTGCGCAGAGAAAATTCAGACGCACATTCATCGGCAATACGATTACTTTCTGACGAAAGAGGAGCTGATGTTCCTGACCATTCATATCGAAAGAGTGCGTGCGGATATCTCCGGTCAAGAGCCGGAGGCGTGATAAATCAAAAGAGTGTTGTGCGTCACAAATTAATTGTCAGCTAATTAAAGTCGCTTGCCGCGATGATGAAAACGCCGCAAGCTGAGACTCAAAATCTGGATTGTTACTGCATTCGCCATTAGGCAGTGCAGGCGAAACCTGAATCGCTTCCTGAGCCGTCATGAGACCGCCGGGGAAGTGATTCAGGTTTTTTTTCGTCTTAAAAACAGCCTCGCCAGTAATGTCGGATGTTATCTGGCTGTGACCTCGTACTAAGGAATGTCCTATGGAATATAAGATGTTAGCCAGTGAGATCATTGAGGGTGTAGGCGGCCGGGACAACATCAACAGCGTCCTGCATTGCGCCACTCGCCTGCGTTTCAAACTCAAGGACAGCGCTAAAGCCGATGCCGCCACGCTGAAAAACAATCCCGGCGTGATTATGGTGGTGGAAAGCGGCGGTCAGTTTCAGGTCGTGATCGGTAATCACGTCAGTGACGTTTATCGTGACGTCGTGGCCGCGGCGGGGATGGAAAACAGCGAAAACGCCGACTCGCCGCAGGAGACCCCATCAGACAGTCTGTTTTCCCGTTTCATTGACATCATCGCGGGCATCTTCACGCCGTTTATCGGTGTCATGGCGGCGTCGGGCATACTCAAAGGTCTGTTGGCCTTATGTCAGGCGCTGGGGTGGTTAAACGAAAGTCACGGCACGTATCAAATCTTGTATGCGGCCAGCGATGCGCTGTTTTATTTCTTCCCGGTGATTCTGGGATATACCGCGGGTAAAAAATTTGGCGGCAACCCGTTTACGACGATGGTCATCGGGGGAACGCTGGTGCATCCCTTGATGATCACCGCTTTCAACGCGATGCAGTCGGCTGATTATCAGCCAATGACCTTTCTGGGCATCCCCATTACATTTTTAAATTACAGCTCCTCAGTCATCCCGATCATTTTCGCCAGTTGGGTATCGTCCAGACTGGAGAAGAAATTGAGCGCGCTGCTGCATGCCAACGTCCGTAATTTCTTGACGCCGTTGCTGTGCATCTGCATTACGGTGCCGCTGACTTTTCTGGTGATCGGTCCCTGCGCGACCTGGCTTAGCGAACTGCTGGCCAGCGGCTATCAGTGGCTTTATAACCTTAACTCGGTCGTCGCAGGCGCGGTAATGGGGGCGATCTGGCAGATTTGTGTGATTTTCGGCCTGCACTGGGGGCTGGTACCGCTGATGCTGAACAACCTCAGCGTGTTGGGACACGATACGCTGCTGCCGCTGTTGACGCCGGCAGTGCTGGCGCAGGCGGGCGCGACGTTAGGCGTACTGCTGCGTACCCGGGATGCCAAACTGAAAGGTATCGCCGGCTCCGCTTTCTCCGCGTCGATCTTCGGCATTACCGAACCGGCCGTCTATGGCGTCACGCTCCCGCTGCGTCGTCCGTTCATCTTCGGCTGCATTGGCGGCGCGATTGGCGCGGGCATCATGGGCTATTTCCATACCACTATTTACTCCTTTGGTCTGCCCAGCATATTCACCTTCACGCTGATCATTCCTCCCGAAGGTTTCAACAGCAGCGTCTGGGCTGCCATTGTCGGTACGGTGGTCGCTTTCCTTTTCGCCGCCGTCGCCAGCTGGATGTTCGGTATTCCGGCCACGCCGCTTGCCCCTAAAAAGAATGACACGGCGGCATCTGCGCCGGTCGACAACGCGCTGGGCGTGCGTACGGAAACGTTGGCAAGCCCCCTGACCGGACAGGCGATATTGCTGGAAGAAGTTAGCGACAGCACCTTTGCCAGCGGGCTGCTGGGGAAAGGCATCGCAATAGTGCCGGACGAAGGCACGCTCTATGCGCCCGTGGACGGCACGGTGGCGTCGTTATTCAAAACGCATCACGCCATGGGTTTGGCCGCAGATAACGGCGCTGAAGTGCTGATCCACGTGGGTGTGGATACGGTGAAACTCGACGGTTTGTATTTCACGCCCCATGTCGCCGTCGGCGACGTCGTCAAGCAAGGCGATCGGCTCCTGACGTTCGACGTCGAAGCGATTGCCGCGGCGGGCTATGACCTCACCACCCCGATCATTATTTCCAACAGCGACGGCTATCTTGATGTGTTGCCGTTAGCCCGCGGCGCTGTCTCCGCCGGCGCGCCGCTGCTGTCGTTGGTGCATTAACTCACTTTTGCCTACAGGAGAAACTGATGAACACTCGTTTTCCAAAAGACTTTTTATGGGGCGGCGCGATTGCCGCCAATCAGGTGGAAGGCGCCTATCAAGATGATGGCAAAGGACTCTCCACGTCCGACCTGCAGCCACAGGGGATCTTCGGCGCTATCGTTGAGCGGGAACCCGGCGACAGCAGCCTCAAGGATATCGCCATCGATTTTTATCACCGCTATCCGCAGGACATCGCGCTGTTTGCTGAAATGGGGTTCCGCTGTCTGCGCGTGTCCATCGCCTGGACGCGTATTTTCCCACAGGGCGACGAACTGACGCCGAATGAAGCCGGGTTGGCCTACTACGACAACCTGTTCGACGAACTGGCGAAGCATCACATCCAGCCGCTGGTCACACTCTCGCATTATGAAATGCCCTATGGGCTGGTGAAACGTGTCGGTGGTTGGGGCAGCCGCACAACCATCGACTGCTTCGAGCGTTATGCCCGGACCGTCTTCAAACGCTACCGCAACAAGGTCAAGCTGTGGTTGACCTTTAACGAAATCAACGTTTCGCTGCATGCGCCGTTTACCGGCGTCGGTTTGCCGCCAGACAGCGATAAAGCAGCGATTTATCAGGCCATCCACCATCAGTTAGTCGCCAGCGCCAAGGCGGTGAAAGCCTGCCACGACATCATTCCCGACGCCCGGATCGGCAACATGTTGCTGGGCGCGATGCTCTATCCGCTGACCTGCAAACCGAACGACGTGATGGAGAGCCTGCGTCAAAACCGCGAATGGCTATTCTTCGGCGATGTTCAGGCACGGGGTGCCTATCCGGCGTATATGAAACGCTTTTTCAAAGAGCAGGGGATTGCGCTGCACATCGAGGAGGGCGATGTCGAGGCGTTGAAGGAAACGGTCGATTTCATTTCGTTTAGCTATTACATGACCGGCTGCGTCACTCAGGACGACGACGAAATTCAAAAAGCGCGCGGCAACATCCTGAACATGATCCCCAACCCCTATTTAGACAGCTCCGAATGGGGCTGGCAGATAGATCCGGAAGGGCTGCGTTACCTGCTTAACGTCCTGTACGACCGTTATCAGAAACCGCTGTTTATCGTGGAAAACGGGCTAGGGGCAAAAGACCAGGTGGAGGCCGATGGCGCGATTAACGACGACTACCGCATTCAGTACCTCAATGACCATCTGGTGCAGGTGGGCGAGGCGATCGCCGACGGGGTCGAGGTCATGGGGTATACCAGCTGGGGTCCCATCGATCTGGTGAGCGCGTCGAAGGCCGAAATGTCCAAACGCTATGGTTTCATCTATGTCGATCGGGACGATCAGGGCGCAGGAACGCTGGCGCGTAAACGCAAGAAAAGCTTTTACTGGTATCAATCGGTCATTCACAGCAACGGTGATGTGCTGAAGTCATCGACGGGCGGGCGTAGCGTTTGCCCTGCCTCCACACCTGATGACGGGCTGCGCGGCAGTCGCGCCCGGCCCGCCCAAAAAGGGGACTGATGACCATGAACAGAAGAGAGTTGCTGATTCATGCGGCCGTCGTCACGGCTTGCGCCCGCATCGCGCCGCTGCGCGCGACGGATAAAACGGCAGATACAGTGAAAACCGGCGTGGTTCAGCCGAACGCGCTGACCCGGCAGCAGCATTGGGTCGCGATGGCCGAAGTGCTAACACCGACGCTGTCCGAGGTGACTTACCCCGCGTTGAATGTCGTTGCGCCTCGGGAAGCGCCCGAGCATCTGTTACGCGTCGCCATGACGCCGCAGTATGACATGGAGGAATTGGCGAAAAAGAGTTTCAAAACCGGCGAAAGTTTTATCGTGGATTTCGGAGAACACTACACCGGTTATCTCATGTTTTCATTGGGGTGGCAGGGCGTCTCCTGCGATGCCCCGGTGCGTTTGCGGTTGATCTTCGGGGAGGTCGCCACCGATGTGACGCAGCCGCTTTATCCCTATCACGGCTGGATCAGCGCTTCCTGGTTGCCGGATGAAATTCTGAATGTCGATTTTCTGCCACAGCAGGTCAGGATTGAACGCCGCCACGCCTTCCGCTTTGTCAAAGTCGAGATCGTTTCCACATCGACGAACTTCAGCGTCACGTTTAACTCAATGCAGGTGAAAGCCGTCTCTTCCGCCGGTCTGGATCGCTTCGCGCCGGCGCGCTATGACAGCGAACTACTGCGGGATATCGATCGTGTCAGCCTTAGGACATTGCACGAATGTATGCAGACCGTTTTCGAGGACGGGCCGAAGCGCGATCGGCGGCTATGGGTGGGCGATCTGCGTCTGCAGGCCATGGTCAACTATGTGAGCTTCAACAACACGGCGTTGGTGCGGCGCTGTTTGTACTTATTTGCCGGGCTACAGCGGGACGATGGCTATATCACGGCCTGCGTCTATGAACAGCCGGAGCCGCGCATCGGCGAGGTGGTGCTGATCGACTATGCCGCACTGTTCGGCAGTATCGTGCGCGATTATCTGCGAGCGAGTCGAGACACCGCGACGGCGCAGGAACTGTGGCCGGTGGCTAAACAGCAGCTCACGCTGGCGCTGAAGAATGTCAACGCGCAGGGGCTATTCGTCGCCCCGGAAAAGGATTACGTGTTTATCGACTGGAATCCGGGAACGGACCAAAGCGCCGCATTGAAAGGGCTGGATAAGCAGGCTGCCATTCAGGGCGTCCTGATTTACAGCTGTCAGGAAGGTATCGAACTGGCGAGAGCGTTGGGACGCGAGGCCGAGGTTCAGCCTTTCAGTGAAGCAGTCGCACGAATGAAACAGGCGGCGCGCGGGTTGTTTGATGAACCATTGGGCGTGTTTGTCAGCGGCGAGCAGCGGCAAATCTCCTGGGCTTCTCAGGCATGGATGGCGTTGGCCGACGTGTTGCCTCAACCGCAGATGGCGCGAGCGCTGGCTCGCGTCATGACGATGCCCGACGCCGTCCGTCCTCTGACGCCCTATCTGTACCATCACATGGTTGATGCGCTCATTCGCTGTGGCCTAAGCCAGCAAGCGCGCAGGCTGGTGGAAGACTATTGGGGAGCCATGATCAAAACCGAAACGAATACCTTCTGGGAAGCGTTTGATCCCAAAAATCCGCTGTCGTCTCCCTATGGCAGTAAGCAAATCGACAGTTATTGCCATGCCTGGAGCTGTACTCCCAGTTACTTTATCCGCCGCGGTTTCGCGCGCGGATAAGCCTAAATAAAAAGCGTTAAAGGTGAGGGGGCGGAACATCGCCGCTTCGAATAAAAAAGTTGAACAACCTACGTTGACCGGGAATAGCGGGCTGGTGCGTTTGCGCCCCCCGCGAATCAACATCGGAAATACCATAATGATAAAACTTAACTCTGCATCCCTAAAAATTATCACGCTGGCTTTATTCTCCGCCGGTGTGCCCTATCAGGCGCTGGCCGCGAAATTAACCGTGGAGGAAAGACTCGAATTACTCGAAAAAGAGTTAAACGCCACCCGAAAAGAGTTACAGGAATATAAAATCGCCGCCGGTCAAACCCAACAACATACGGCGCCGAAACCTGGCGAGGTTAACGTGACGGTGGCCACCCCCCCACCAGAGTCCACCGAGAAAGCCTCCCATTCATCCACCGCTGCGGCCAATGACCGTCCTGACGCCACCGGCTCTTCGACGCCGATGACGCTCGACGATATCAGCCGCTACGTGAAAAACGACATCGGTTTTACCTACTCGGGCTATTTCCGCTCCGGCTGGGCCACCTCATCGCGCGGCGTGCCCAAGTCTTATGCGATAGGTTCTCTGGGGCGCTTCGGCAACGAGCACAGCGGCTGGTTTGACTTGATTCTGAACCAGCGCGTCTACGATCAGGATGGCAAAACGGCTCATGCCGTCGTCTGGCTCGATGGCAACGTGGGGCAGTCCTACAGCAACGGCGTGTTTGATTCCAGCAGTGATAACCTGCTGCAATTTTCCGATATGTACGTCACCACGACGGGCTTTATTCCCTTTATACCGGAGGCCTCGTTTTGGGTCGGGAAACATTATCTGAAAAATTATGAAATACAGATGCTGGACTGGAAAGCGCATAAGGCGGATTCGGCGGGCGCGGTGGGTCTGGAGAATATTGATGTGGGCGTGGGGAAATTGGATATGGCGTTACTACGTCAAGATCTGGATCTCTACAATAAGTCCTACACCTCCACCACGCAGGTGAATACCAATGCGATTGATATCCGCTACCGGGACATTCCGCTCTGGGATAAGGCGACGTTTGAAATCGATGGAAAATACAACACGGCAAATGAAAGCGACAGCCAGCATTCAAGCAATTATTTCGAATTAAAAGACGCGTGGCTGGCGACCGGCGTTCTCCGTCAGAAATTCGACAACGGCGGATTTAATGAATTCGCCCTCCAGTACGCCAGCAACTCGATTGCCAGTGGTTTCATGCGGATATCTGATGCCAATCCGGACTACGGCGATGGCAAATATTATTACGGCGAACATACCGGAGGAACGGCATTGCGGCTGATTTCGCAGGGAGAAACCTACCTGCATCCCGACGTGATTATGGCCAACGCGCTGGTCTATGGCCGCGGCAACGATCTGTACAGTTATGAAACCGGCGCGCATACCGATTTCGAAACGTTCCGTGCGGTCGTTCGTCCCGCCTATATTTGGGATCAATACAACCAGACCGGCGTCGAGCTGGCTTATTTTAATCAGACCAACAAGGCAGGCGGGGTCAACTATCGGGAGTCGGGATACAAAACTACGTTGTTCCACACCCTGAAGGTCAGCACCAGCATGCTGACCTCGCGCCCGGAGATCCGTTTCTACGCCAGTTATCTGAAATCGCTTGAAAACGGCATCTCTCAATTCAGCTTCGAGGACGACAAAGACGATCAGTTCAGCCTTGGCGTTCAGGCGGAAGTTTGGTGGTAATGCGGCGCAGGGATGTTATGGCGTTTTCACTTATGAGGATCTTTTGATGATTATCCGTAGAAATAAGAAACGTAGATGGACGCTGATGAACGGGGTTCTGGCTCTGGTTTTTCTCGCGCAGTGGAGCGCGTCGTCGCTGGCGGCCGTGCTGCCGTTTGAGGTCGCAGAGCATAAGCAAATCAGAGTCATGATCAGCAGCGATGCTAAAAACGAAGCGGACGACGATTTCGCCGTGGCGCATGCGTTGATGACGCCCACGCTGAAGGTGACGGGTCTGATTGCCGCGCACTACGCACGAACAGCACCGATGATGAAACGAGATGGCGCCAACAGCATGATGGAGAGCTACCGTGAATTGCAGCGGTTAACACAGGTGATGGAAAAAACGGGGGTGCCGGTTTATCGCGGGGCGACCGGTCCGCTCGAGGGCAAACCGGCTCTAAGCGAAGGGGCTCAGCAGTTGATCAACGAGGCGAAAAAAGACGATCCTCATCCGCTGTTCGTGCTGGTGCTCGGCGCACTGACTGATGTTGCCGCCGCGCTGCAGGCGGATCCCACAATCGCCCAGAAAATGACCGTGATTTGGATCGGCGGCATGCCTTATCCCAAAGGGGGTTGGGAATACAATATGTTTAACGATCCGCAGGCGGCGAATGCGGTGCTCCAGTCCAGCGTTCCGCTCTGGCAGGTGCCGCATAACGTTTATATGTCAGTCAGGGTTTCTCTGGCGGAGCTGGCTGCGCGCGTCAAACCGCAGGGCAAGGTCGGAGAGTATCTGTGGCAGCAGTTGCTCGACTTTAATCGGGAGATCTCGATGACATTGAAGGACGTGCCTTGGCCGAAGAGCGAAGTGTGGGTATTGGGTGATAATCCGTCGGTCGCCCTGTTGCTGGATGACCACGAATACCAGTATACGCTGCGTGATGCCCCGCGAATTAACGATGACCTGAGCTATGGCGCGCAGGAAAACGCCCGCCAGATCCGTGTTTACCATGCGGTGGACGGTCGTTTTACGCTGGAAGATTTCTACGCCAAACTGAGCTTGCTCTACGGACAGAAGGCAGCACAGGCACAGTAATCATCGGGCTAACCACGGTGGTTCTATTGTGTTTTCACGTCAACCCAGCATTAACGTCACCCAAGCCGTCACATAAAACGTGGCGGCTTTTGTTTAGCGCATCCGCCAGGCTTAAGAAGTTTTAGCGGGTCGACATCGTTCCCGTCAGAGGACTTGCCGCAAAACGTGATGTGGAGCGCTGAAGAAGGTGTCGCTCACTCTGGCGACGTTTATCTCTAAAGGTTCGGTCGCAGGGAAGTGACAGCGGCGTAGGTAAGTACGGGTAGGCGGCGACATCAGGGCGAATGATGCAAAAGCAAACAGAACAGGGAAAATAAGCAGAAATATCAGGAAAGCAGCGATAATAACGAGAGGGTAACTTGAAACATCGAGTATGCCGGGTAAACGGCAGCTGCCGGAGGCAGAAAGAATTGGTACGACCGAGTGGACTCGAACCACCGACCCCCACCATGTCAAGGTGGTGCTCTAACCAACTGAGCTACGGTCGTACAGGGTGCTTTGCATAAAATCTAGAGATAACTCATTGATTAAAATGCTTTTTCTTGCGTTCCAGTAACTGGAATGGACGTCATTATGGACTGCTCCAGCATGGATGGCAAGCCCTTTGTTCTTTCTCTTTATCAAGTGTCGAATCTTTGTCCGTCATTGTACAAAGATACGCCTGAGTAGGGTTGATGTGAGGGAGTTTTGTTCATTCGCACATCACTACCCCGGTTTTTGGGCGTATTACCGCATCTCATCAACACCACGTGGTAAAGAAAGCCTGTCGATTAATAGATAGCAACAAAATGGATGGCGGACGGAAAGTCAGAGGGGGGAATGAATAAACGCATAAATAATACGCGAACAGAAAGTTAAATTGATGGGTAATAAGAGAGCAGACCAGTGAAGTCCAGATTTAACCTACCATAATTTTTGTTAAGTGCTATGGTTTATGGGAATTGCTTAAACGATAAAAATTCATACTGTTCGATTTAGCCGCATTAAAACGGCTCTACTTGGTTTCTATTGCTTGCGGTATGGGGGTGGTAAACAATGGACTATGTGTTCCTGGTTGAGAATGAAATCATTTCTTATTCTCTACAGAATATCATTATCAGTAAAATAATGACGGATAGCGATAAGTGTTATGTCGCCGCGGATATCTGTGATTTAGTCAACAATCTGCAGCAGGAAAAAGAGCAGGTTTTTCTCATTGAAGTATTGCACGACTGTTCCATCATCTCCTCGCTGGTCGACGTAATAAAATACGTCAATAGCGGTAACAAGATTGTCCTCTTTAAAGATAGTCAGCCTGACCGGATGTTTCGCTATATCAATTACGATGCGATCATCGATTTAAAAAGTCCGATTGTTGAAATCATCTCCAAGATACAAGACGTCACGCACCACGCATCAGGCCCTTCCTGGGACGTGCAACTGCAAAAGCTCTCTCCCAGAGAGCAACTGGTGCTTCAGTATCTGTTGAAGGGGAAAAGCAACAAGGAAGTCTCTGGCCTTTTATGTTTGAGTGAAAAAACGATTAGCTGCCACAAGCAAAGCATGCTGCGAAAACTCAATATTAAAAGTATTATGGAAGCGTCTCAGCGCAGATAATTATTTATGTCTATAAGCGAGTGATTTATTAGAGCCGACAACTACTCATATTCATATACACGCCAATAAAACGTTTTTCATCGGGTGTCAGTTAACTCTCCTTGTTTAGCTAACGTGACATTTTATTTACAATGTTTTTATAAGCGTGGAAAATAATATAATTAAACATTATCTGTTCTATTTAAATGGATATTTTTTATCTTTTACTTAAATGTATTGATGGTGTTGAAATAATTAACTAACAAAAATGTTATGGTGTCACTTTAGGTTTTAAACATACGCCCGGTTGTAAGAGATGTGGTCAGGTTAATCAGACTTTCACATCTTATTCATACGTAACGAAAAATCCGTTCCTCTCGACCTATCCGAAGCGACAACACGCCGACGACATTCCATCGTCGGCGTGTCGCAGAGGGCTATCGCTGCATTCCCCAACGTTTGATCGTCACGCGTTCGATGGTGGCGAAGATCAGTGTTTCTACCAATAGCCCAATGATAATCACCGATGCCAGACCGGCGAAAACGCGGTCGGTGTACAGTTCGTTGCGGTTCTGGAATATGTACCAGCCCAGTCCGCCTTGCCCGCTGGAGGCGCCAAAAACCAGCTCGGCGGCAATGAGCGTACGCCAGGCGAACGCCCAGCCGATTTTGAGACCGGAAAGGATAGAAGGCAGCGCCGCCGGGATCAGAATATGCCAGACGTAGCGCAATCCTTTCAGTCCATAGTTGCGCCCGGTCATGCGCAGCGTCTCCGAAACGCCCAGAAAGCCGGAATAGGTATTTAATGCCATCGGCCATAAAACCGAATGTATCAGTACGAAAATGAGACTCTGGGTGCCTAGCCCAAACCACAGCAAGGCCAGCGGCAACAGCGCGATGGCGGGGAGAGGGTTCAACATTGAGGTCAGCGTAGACAGCAGATCGCGTCCCAATCGGGTGGAGACGGCCAGAGCGCTGAGCGCCAACGCCAGCGCAGTCCCAATCAGATAACCTTTCACCAGCGTACTCATGGAGATGGCGATCTTGGCGGGCAATTCACCGTTGCGGATATCCTCGACGAAAGCAGACGCCGCCTGAGTAAACGTAGGCAGCAGCAAATCGTTATTTTGCCAGCGAGCGGCGCCTTCCCACACTAATGCCAGCAGGATCAGCAATAGAGACTTGCGAACGGCGCTCAGATTCCACAGGCGGTTAAGCAGTGGCAATGGCTGGGCGACATTAATATCGGTCAGCGGAGCCAGCTCTCTCTGGTACTCCGGGCGAACAGGGGGAAGTTGACTCATCGTAAAACCTTTCATGTTATGAAGAGAAACATCAGCGCGAGTGTTGTCCGGCCAGCGCTCGAACGGGCGAGTGCGTCGACGAGGCCGGCGCCGGGGCTATTGGATGACCCGCCGGAAACAGCAGATCGTGAATGCGCCGCGCCGCCGCCTGAAACTCCTTGCCGCCCTCATCATGGTGGGAGAACTGATGACAATTCAGCTCTGCGCGCACCCGTCCCGGATGTGGTGAGAGCAGGAGAATACGATTACCGACCACCAGCGCTTCTTCAATGGAGTGGGTGACGAACAGCAGGGTAAAACGCACCTCCTCCCAGAGCTCAAGCAGCTCCTGCTGCATTTTGCGGCGAGTCAGCGCATCCAGCGCCGCAAACGGTTCGTCCATCAGCAGCACCTTGGGTTTCATCGCCAACGCGCGCGCAATCGCGACCCGCTGCTTCATGCCACCGGAAAGCGTATGCGGCCAGGCGTTGGCGAAGTCCGCCAGTCCCACTTTTTCCAGATAGTACATCGCCTGATCGCGCGCTTCAGCGGCGGAGAGTTTGCCGGTCACACGCAGCGGAAACTGCGTATTTTCGAGCACGGTTTTCCATGGCGGCAGTTGGTCGAACTCCTGAAAGACCATCATCCGTTCCGGACCCGGCTGCGTAATCGCCTTTCCTTCCAGCAGGATACGGCCGTCAACCGGCGGCAGAAAACCGCCGACGGCCTTCAACAGGCTGGACTTACCGCAGCCGGAGGGGCCGAGCAGAATAAAGCGTTCGGCCGGGAAAATATCGAAGCTGACGTCATGGGTCGCGCGTACCCGGCGCTCGCGGGTGGCGTATTCCAGTCCGACGCTCTCCACTTGTAACAGTGGGACGTCGGGGTGGATCGCGGCGTCACGATCCTGCGATAAATGCAAAGACATCTTGGTTTCCTCTCGTTGTTGTCCATCGCCGCTAAGGGCGTTGACCCCGCTTCGTTGCCCACATACGCCCGCCTGATCGCAAGGGTCGGGAGGGCGTAGACAGACGCCTCGGCAGCTTTTAGCTTCCCGAAGCGACGTGGGGATCGTCGAAGAAGTAATCCTTAACCGACTCAGGATTATTTTTCAGCGCGCCGACGCGGTACATGAACTGGCCCAGAGACAGCGTATTTTGCGGCGTGATGCTGAATTTGGATTCAGGGCTTTTGAGAATGCTGAGTAGCAGTTTGCGGTCAATTTTTGACTTGGTGATGCGGATAAAAGCGTCTGCCGCCGCTTCCGGATTTTTGGCGGTGAAATCCGCCGCTTCGGCCAGCGCATCGACAAAAATCTTGTACGTGCGCGGGTTCTCTTGGCGGAATTTTTCCGTGGTGTAAAGCACGACCGGCGACGTCGGCCCGCCCTGAACGTCATAGGAGTTCAGGACGATATGGGCTTTGGGATTGCCTGCCAGCTCCTGCTCCTGAAAAGGCGCGTTGGCGAAGTGGGCGGAAATCTCGGTGCCGCCACTGATGATCGCGGCGGTGGCATCCGGGTGCGGTACGGCGACTTGCAGTTTATCCAGACGGTTATACGCCTTGTCGCCCCAGAGTTTGGCTGATGCCGCCTGGAGGAAGCGAGACTGCACGGAGACGCCAACGGCGGGGACGGCAATGCGATCTTTATCCGTAAAGTCGGCGATCGTTTTGACGTTGGGGTTGGTGCTCACGAGATAGTAGGGGAAGCTGCCGGTGGCGAGCACCGCTTTGACGTTTTGCCGATTTCTGGTGCGGTCCCACAAGGTAAACAGCGGGGCGATGCCCGCGCCCGCGATATCGACCGATCCTGACAGTAACGCATCATTCACTGCCGCGCCGCCGGAGAGTTGTAGATAATCCACTTTGACATCCAGCCCTTCCGCTTTGGCATGTTTCTCTATCAGCTGTTTATCCTGCGCCACGTTCAGCAGGAGATAAACGATGCCGAATTGCTGTGCGATACGCAGCTGTCCTTCCGCCTGTGCCTGTAAAGGGATGGCTAGCGCTGACGTTAACAGCGCGACTGTGGTGGTCAAACCCTTAAACGTGCGGGAAAAACGCCGGGGGCGGCGAATATGAGTCCTCTGGTTTTTCATTCTCTGTATCCATTAAAAGTGTTTATGCCCTTCGGCCGAATGCACCCGTTTTCAACGGCGCAGACTGGGTAAAATAGCGATGGCCAGACGTCATTATTCATTCCGTCGTCGCGCCGATAACCGTCATTTTATTCAGTCTGTGAATCTGGCCGGTATAATGGTTTTAATTAAATGTTTTTATTACTTTAGTTTAATATACCCCGTTTTTATTAAGGTATAAGGCGCAGCATAAATGACCGTCCCCGCCTCGCTAAATCGCGTTTTGTAATAAGCTAGAGGCAATGGTTATTTCCTGCGGGAAAGTCTGTTTTGAGAGTGAATGAACCTATTTGTTTTGAACAGAGCCGATGTTTTATCAGCAGGGCTTCTCGTGATAACAATTTTATTGCTATGAAATTTAAGGGTTTTATATCTTTTCTCTGATGGCAGAAATTTAAAGGAGCGATATTCTGGTTGTATGACGGTCGCTAGTGTTGCCTTTATCGACATTCATAAAGGTATTTGCTTATTTTGTTTTTAGTTATCTATATTCCGGCATTGAAAATAGCCGCAATACCTAATCGAGCATGGCTAGCTATTTTTACGATCAAACTCGCCGGTCATGACGCCTGAAGCGAAATAATGAAGGTGGGGCAGGCGAAGATTTCTGAGCGTCGGTAATGAAAATGGATTTTAGGTTTAAACGATGCATTTCCGCCTCGCCGGTCTTTATGCTTCCCCAGCCTGACTATAGACGGCTGTTTCAATAGAAGTCCGCTTAATCACGTCGGAAGGGGGAACAAATCAAAATGCAGACAAATATTTTCTCCGACTACGCAATCGCTTTATACGCAAGCATCACTCGCAGACAAAAATAAAAGCCATTTTTTAATCTCTAACTAGGACGAACTGATTCCGATAATTCAATATTCATCACGTCTAAATAAGCTCGTGTTTTTTTCGCCTCCGTAGAAATAAAAATGAAATAATAACCATGTGTAAACATCTTTTATTTGTGTCTAAGCTTTTATTTTTAAACGAAAGTTAAACCAATAGCTTTTTATAAGTTATCAACCTACGGTCATCTGAAAAAAAACGGGAGATTGCACGAAGTTATTTTACTAGAGGGGGATTGTTTCGGAGCGTTATTTAAGTTTGAAAGTGTAACGCAATATAAATAGGAAGTGTAAGGCGGAAATAAATTCTTAGGCTACGAAAATGTACATTTCAGAAATTAAAAACGCATGAAAATGCGATTAATCCCGTTGCTTTCAGGCTTTTGCCCCTGAGTCAGCGCGGTGGATAGAGAGTGGTGATTCGTTTGTTTTTATATAAAGAATTGAATTTATTGAATTAATTCAAGAGTGGCTTAAGTGGAAATATTCGCTGATCTGGATATTAATCAGATGCGGGCAATATTAAAAAAAAGGTGTTTTCGTAATAGAACAATCGCCGGTAATTAATGGTTTTCCAATATGGACTTTTATTAAAAATAATCAAAAATAAAATTTGACGATACTTTAATCAGGCATTCTATTTGCTCTTGCTTAAATAAGTTTTTTATACCTATCATAGAAAAATAAAAATGAAGGAGCATTGTTTCTTACCCCTTGGGTATTATTGTTTATGAGATTTCCTCGTGAAATTATTACACCGGGCTTTTAACTCCAAGTTATTAAGCTACATCAGTGGCGAAAATTGAGACCCATTAAAAACTAATTCCGTGACGAAATTAATGGGTGGAATCTGCGTGGTAATTAGAAAGAGGAATGTTTTATGCCTGAAAAGGAACCCTGTCCACTGAGCGCTGCCCAACAGGAAGTTTGTTTCGCGATCGCAAAAGCCGAGCATAATTTTAATTATCATCTTTGTGACGTGCTCGAATTTAAAGGGCAGCTTAATAGTGCCTTGCTTGTTCAAACCATCAATACGGTGTGCCGGGAAGTCGATACCACGCACACCCAATACGAAATAGACCCTGCTTCCGGGCAATATGTCCAATATATCGTGCCTTGCCTGACACACGAGTACGTCCAGTGTGTCGACCTCACCGCGGAAAGCGACCCTGAGCCAGCCTATCAGGCGCTGTTGGATAATCTTTTGGATCACGATATGGACCTGTCTCATGCGCCCCTGATCCGCTATTGCCTCGTTAAAATCGCTGACGACCAGCATCGTCTTATAGAGATGGGAACGCACCTGATTCTGGATGGCTACAGTCATGGCATATTGTTCCGCCTGTTGGCCGAACATTACGGACAGCTGTTGCGCCACGAGACGCCTGCGCCACTGGTGCTGGAACCGTTGAAACGGGTGTATGAAGTGGAGCAGGTTTACCGCGGAAGTACGTCCTATCTGAAGGATCAGGCATACTGGCGCGCATATTGTCTGGATTTACCCGAAGTCACGCAGCTGGTGCCGGGCAGCGTGCCGCTGTCCAAGCTCAACCGCCTGCGTAATCGCTACACCGGGGAAAATCTGGACCGCCTGAGAACCGTAGCCGCCGTCGAATATCCGGAATTACGTTTATCGAGCATCCTTATTGCAGTCTGCGCAGCCTACCTACATAAAATGACGGGGGAGGACGAACTGGTTGTCGGTATGCCTGTCGCCGCCCGAAAAATGAAAGCGCTGCGCAACGTGCTGTCTATGGTCGCCAACATTCTGCCATTACATATCTCTTTCGACGCCGATTCCACGATCGTCTCTGTCGCCGCGGCTGTCCAACGGCAGCTGCGCCACCATTTGTTACACCAGGGTTACCGTTCGGAATCCATGATCCGCGATCTTTACGCCGAGCGCGGTCATAAGCCGCTGTTTAATACCTTGATCAATGTGATTGCCTATGACCAAAGCGCCCATTTCGACGGCTGTGAAATGTCGGTGGATAATGTGGCCTGCGGGCCGGTAGAACATCTGAGTTTCAATATATTCGACCGTAACAGCGACGGACACCTGGACTTTGGGTTCGACGCCAATGCGGATTTGTATTCGATGGAAGCTCTCGAGCTGTATTACCAACGGCTGGTTTCTTTGCTGGAGCAGTTTGTGGACGCGCCGGAAACGCGGGTCGCGGATTTCGACCTGCTGTTGCCCGGAGAGCGTGAACGCGTCTACCCTCTGCCGCCCCGTCCGGATGCGTTGCCGCTGTTCCCCGAAACGTTTGCCGAGTCTGCCCGCTCTCATGCCAATGAGATTGCGTTGGTGCAGGATAAACGTCAGGTCAGCTACGCCGAGCTGGACGAGGCTTCGCATCGCCTGGCCGCGTATTTGCAGGAGCGCGGCATTCGATCCGGCGACGATGTCGCGGTCATTGTCGCGCGTAGCGTTGAATGGGTAGTGACGATGGCGGCTCTGTTCAAACTGGGCGCCTGCTATATTCCGATTGTGCCGGAGTTGCCGGAAGGGCGTATCAGCTACATTCTGGCCGACGCCAAACCGGCCGCGGTGATTGTGGTGTCGGACAGTCCGCTGAACGCCGACGTCGATCCGTCTATCGTACTGCGTTTAACGACGGAAAAATTAGCTTCGCTGCCGCCGGCGACGCGTCCTCTGGATCGTTTCGATCCCGCAACGCTGGCCTACCTGATCTACACCTCCGGTTCAACCGGTAAACCGAAAGGGGTGGAAGTCACCCATCGTAATCTGGTGTCGATCGCGGGATCGGCGATTGCCGCGGCAAAACTACAGCCCGGCGTTCGGGTGCTGCAGTTCATCGCGGCAGGGTTCGATATGTCCGTACTCGAAATCTTCATGACGCTGCTTTCCGGCGCGACGCTGGTGATTGCGGATAAGGTTTCCGCCACGCCGGGCCGGGCGTTGGCATTGCTGATCAAGAGCAAAAACATCCACGCTTTGGTCATGACGCCGAGCTTACTGGCCTATCATCAGACGGAAGATTTCCCGCAGGGCATGACGTTGCTGCTGGGCGGGGAAGCTTGCACGTTAGCGCTCTTGGCGCGTTTCTCTCACTGCCGGTTGCTGAACGTCTATGGCCCGACGGAAACCTCGTTCGCCACCTCGATCAACGCCCATTACGGCTCCGGCGATCTCTCCATCGGCGAACCGACGGCCAATACACGCCTCTATGTCGTCGACCGGAATCAGCATCTGTTGCCGCCGGGCGCCTGGGGTGAGCTGTATATCGCCGGGCCGGGCGTCGCCAGAGGCTACCGCAACCGTCCGGATCTCACGGCGGAAGGTTTTGTTCCCGATTTGCAGGACGCCGAACGCCGAATGTATCGAGCGGGAGACCGCGTCTTCTTCGACCATCAAGGGCTCATCCACTATCAGGGCCGGAAAGATAATCAGGTTAAACTGCGCGGTCTGCGCATCGAGCTGGATGAAATCAAGAATGCGCTGCTGAGCTGTCAGGGCGTGGAAGATGCGGTGGCGATGCTCAAAGAGCTGGCCTATGGTCCGGCGATTGTCGCCTACGTCGCCAACAGCCAGCTGGAGCTGGACAGCGAAACGCTGAAGCTGGCCGTCGGCCGTCAACTGCCGCAGTACATGGTGCCTAGCGTGATTATGGTGGTCGAGTCGTTCCCGCTGACGCCCAACGGCAAGCTGGCCGTCCGCGAACTGCCCGAACCTATCATGCAGGATAACGTTGAACTGTCGCCGCCGCGCACATCGGAAGAAGCGTCGCTA
The DNA here is from genome assembly GCF_003515985.1 of Lonsdalea britannica. GTDB lineage: Bacteria > Pseudomonadota > Gammaproteobacteria > Enterobacterales > Enterobacteriaceae > Lonsdalea > Lonsdalea britannica. The sequence goes on from NZ_CP023009.1 coordinate 2,778,091, forward strand.
TGCCGCCTGTTCGCCGAGATCCTCGAATGCGACAAGGTTTACGCCAACCAGAACTTCTTCACGCTCGGCGGGCATTCGCTGCTGGGACTTCAGTTGATTAACCTGATCCGCGACGAGTTCGGAGTGCAGTTGGGCATCACCGATTTTCTCTCTTCGCCGACGCCGCGACAGCTGGCGCAACGCCTGCGAATCGCAGGCTGCGCCGCCGACCCGTTCGATCCTATTCTGCCGCTGCGCACGATGGGCGACCGTCCACCGCTGTTCTGCTTCCATCCCGGCGGCGGGATTGGCTGGGCGTTTGCCGGTCTGCTGCCTTATCTGCCGGACGACCAGCCGGTCTACGCGTTGCAGTCGCCGATCCTCCAGGATCCGACGCGAGTCATTCATTCCATAGATGAAATGGCGGTCGAATATCTGCGACGGATCCGGACGATCTGGCCGCACGGCCCGTATCAACTGGCCGGGTGGTCGGTGGGCGGCAACGTCGCGCTCCGTGTGGCTAATCTGCTACAGGCGGCGGGTGAGGAGGTGAGTTTCCTGACGATGTTCGACAGTTATCCGCTGCAAAACGGGAGAGACTCGCTGAAACTGGATGACGAGACCATCATTACGCGGATGACCCGAGCTATCTGCGGCGCGGCGAGGGGCGGGATGAAAGGCTTGAAGAGCGCGATGGAAGAGGCGCTCGGCGATCGCAGCATTCGCGAAACTTTCCTGACGCGTCTGATCGGCGATGCCTCGCTGATGCTGGACCTGCTGGAGAAATGTCGCTATCAACCGTTCCATGGCGACCTGCTCTTTATTCGCGCCTCGACCGATGTGTTGAGATCGCAGGAGCAACAGCCGGATCTCTGGTGCCCGTACGTCACGGGAAAACTGATCCAGTACGATGTGGATGCGACCCATGAGTGCCTGATGCAACGTCAGTACCTGCAACAATTCGGGCGTCAGTTCGCCGACGAGCTGTTAAAACGTCAGAACTGCACTGCCTGAGACTTTAGGACCCGAGATCAATAAGGCTCGCGCCGTTCAGGTCTATACGATCTGAACGGCGCTTTTTTTAACGTTCGCCGGAGAAATGGACCACCGGCTTTTTTTCTCTCAGTTACTTAAGTCGATCATGCTTGCCGACGAACACCACACAGCGTCAGGTTCCAACGAGCCTGACGCTTTGCTTATTAGTGGCTCTTCATTCCTGCCGCGGTCATCATCATGCGAAACAGCAGTGAGACCACGCCTAACGCCAGAATGCTCCCCGACCAGATAAGTACCATCCACAGCAGTCGTTGCCACAGCGGCGCACGAGGAGGAGCGGTGTTAGTTTCAGCCATATTGCCTCCGTGATTCTGTCAGTGATAACCCGCATCCGGTTTAATTTTTCCCCGGAAGACGTAATAACTCCAGAAGGTATAGATCAAAATGATCGGGATGATGACCAGCGCGCCGACCAGCATAAAGCGCTGGCTCTGCGGCGGCGCGGCGGCATCCCACAGGGTAATGGACGGGGGAATGAGATGCGGCCAGATACTGATGCCGAGTCCGCTAAAGCCGAGAAAGATCAGCCCCAGCGTGAGTAAAAACGGCGCGTAGTGCGCGTGTCCTTTCACTGCGCGGACAATCCCCCATGAACAGGCCAGCACCAGCAAGGGAACCGGCAGGAAGTAGAGCAGATTCGGCATGACAAACCAGCGTTCGGCGATCGCGTGATGCTCCAGCGGCGTCCACAGGCTGATAATGGCGATGATGACCAGTAGCGCGGCTACCAGCGGCGTCGCCAGCGCGGACATTTTACGATGCAGCTCATGCTCCGTTTTCATAATCAGCCACGTACAGCCAAGCAACGCATAGGCGACGACCAGACCGACGCCGCAGAACAGCGGAAACGGCGCCAGCCAACCTAACGCCGGACCGCTGTAGGC